>CAJXWJ010000031.1 GCA_913062925.1 uncultured Pseudorhodobacter sp.
TTCGGTAAGGCGGTGTTTAGGCAAACTCAACAGAACCCGCAATAGCAAAAAACGCTTCTGTCGCGCTTTTTTCACATTGGCTTGGATTTCCCTTAGATTCCGCGTTTTCCAATGCTTGCCAGAGTGGATTTTTCCAAGCGACCCAGCCCTTGGGTCGGCTTTTGACGGGAGAATCGCGGCTTGAAGGGGCATTTGCAGCGCCAAAGTGATTCCTTGCACCGCTGTAAGGCGCTGGCGGGGCCAGAATCGACCGACCCCGCCAGTGCGCATCAGATCTAGCTGGCCTGAACGGCAAACTCGGTCATCATGCCGGTCGCAAGATGCGGCATGTGGTGGCAATGCAGCATCCAGCGCGCAGCCTCACCGGCATCAATCGCAATCGTCACCTGCGACATCGGCGGGACATAGACGGTATCGCGTACGGCACCAGCAAAGCGGGTGCCGTTGATCTGCACCACTTGAAAGGCGTGGCCGTGCAAATGCATCGGATGCCCCATCATCGACATATTGTGGAACATCAGTTCCACACGGTCGCCAGTTTTGGCGGTAATGGGCTGATGGCTGCCCCAGGTCTGACCGTTGATCGTCCAGACATAGGGCGCCATGCTTCCGGCCAGCATCACCATCTCGGCCTTGGCAGCGGCGCGGTCTGGCAAGGGCACCAACGCGCGCAGCTGGCTTTCCTGCGCCAGATCCAGATCGAAGGCAGGCGAGGCAACGGCCGCAAGATCGTCCAGCCGCAGAACTGCCGCCCCTGCGGTGGCAAGGATCAGGCCGGTCTGTTCGCGCGCACCTTCGCGCAGCGCCAAGATCGGAAAGGCGCCCTGCCCCGCGGGCAGATCCAGCACAATATCCAACCGCTGCGCCATCGCGATGCCAAAGCGGCGGCCTTTTATAGGCACCACATCATGGCCATCCACCGCCACCAAAGCCGCTTCGACCCCACCGGTGTCGATCCAATAGGTCGTGGCCGCCGAGGCATTGACGATGCGCAGCCGCACCCGCCCGCCAATATCGACCTTAACCACCTGCGGATCGGCCAAGGTGCGGTCATTGGTCAGATAGGCGTCAAAGTTAAAGTCGTTCAGGTCCATCGCCATCCCGGGCATCGCCATTCCCGGCATAGCCATGCCATCATGCCCCATCGCCGACATATCCATGCCGCCCATATCGCCGCCGTGGCTCATGCCAGACATATCATGCCCCATCCCAGCCATCGACGCGCCGCCAGTGATCTGCGCCAGCACCTCTTCGGGTGTCAGGAACGAGAAGTCGTGCAGGAACATCACCACCTCTTGGCGATCCTCAGCCAGATCCTTGGCACTGCGCACGATCAAAGGGGCTGCCAGCAACTGCATCTCTTGGGTCGGGATATGGCTGTGCATCCAATGTGTGCCGGGCTGGGGGGCAAAATCATAATTCCGCGTCTCGGCGGGCTTTAGCTTGGCCATTGGCATGTCCGGCACGCCGTCTTGGGCATTGGGCGGAATTTGCCCGTGCCAATGGATCAGGGTTTCGACGTCAAGCGCATTGGTCAGTTGCACCTGAAACCGCTGATCAGGGTCAAGGATCAGCCCCTGCCCGCCCAAGCCATTGCTCAGCCCGTAAACACTGGCCGCCCGTCCGTTGATATCCAAGCTGCGGGTTCCCGCAACCAAAGACAGGACCGAAGATTGCGCGCGGCCCAGCTGCGGCAGCAAGCCCAGCGATCCCAGCGCAGCACCTGCGGCCAAAAAGCCGCGTCTTGTGAAAGAAGATGTCATGATAGCTCCGATTGGCCCCAAAGGGGGGCCTTGCAAGAAAAGAACGCCGCAAGCGCGGCAGGGGTTTTCAGGCGATCAGAGCAGATTGGGGCGGGCGCAGCGCGGCATCAGGGCTTTGGGCTTTGACCGCCCGCTGTGCCATCGGCAGGAAAGCCACCGCGCCCAGACGCGATTGCTGGGTTGGCAGCACAGGCGCGCCGTCAACAAGCGTGCCCACGCATAAAACATCACAAGCCAAATGCGCCGCGCCTTTGGCCATCACATCCGCAGCACCCATATGCGCGCTATGATCCATCGCCATCGCCACTTCGGGCGCTGCCACCGCCATCATCGCGTGCATGCGCTGCGGCGTGCCCACGGCCAAAACCGCAAAAACCGCCAACAACAGCCCCAAAAGGCGAAGCGTGCGGATCAGCGGGGGCAAGGCTACCTGTTTCATAGAACTAGCCTAGCGCAGGCTTGGCAGGCAGCGCAATATAGATGCCAAGACTGTGATCCCACAGCCTTAGCCCAACAGCTGCAACCGCGCCCTCATCGGCAGATGATCCGAGGCGCTGCGCGCCAAGGCGCTGTCATGCGGTGCAAGATCCAGCAGACGGCCCCTGTCACAACTGAATATCCGGTCATAGCGCAGCAGCGGAAAGCGTGCCGGAAAGCTTGGCAGCGGGGTCAGGATCGACACCCGCGACGAGAGCGTGCGAAACATCGCAGCATCGCGCGCCCATTCGTTCAGATCGCCCATCAGCAACAGCGGCCGCTCGGGCAACTGCGCCAGTGCTGCAACAATCGCGCGGGCTTGGGCGCTGCGCGAGCTGGGCAGCAGGCCAAGATGCGTGTTCACCACCCGCAAGGCTTGGCCGTTGATCTGAAGGTCGGTGACCATCGCCCCCCGCGGCTCGAACCCCGGTAAGATCAGCTTATGCACCTGCTGCACCAAGGCCTTGCGCACCAGCAACAGATTGCCATGCCAGCCATGCGCGGGGCCGGTTTGATCCAGCGGCACCGCAACCAGATCAAGATCGCGCTGCAAGGCGTCTAAATCCAACAGGCCCTTGCGGGTGCCAAAGCGGGTGTCCACCTCTTGCAGCGCCAGAATATCGGCACCGATTTCGGCAATCACCGCCGCGGTGCGGCCAAGATCGCGGCGGCGGTCGCGGCCCACACCTTTGTGGATATTATATGAGGCGACAGTGATCTCGGGGGGCATCTACAGCAACCACTGAATAGGCAGCAGCCCAAGCGCGCCGATCAGCCAGCGCAGCGGCAGCGTGGTGTTGGGTTCTGCGTCAAACACTTGTGCCGCGCCATCCCTGTCTTGCCCGGTCCAGAGCATCGCCTGATCTGGGCCAAGGCTGAGGCGATAGGCCTGCGCGGGCAGTATCTGGTCCAGCCAATCCGACAGGCTGTTGGCAATGCGGGGGCTGTCGATCAGCAGGCCCATCTCGGTGTTCAGCCGCCGCGACCGCGGGTCAAAGTTCAGCGAACCGATAAAGCTGCGGCTGCGGTCAATGGTAAAGCCCTTGGCATGCAGCGCAGCTTTTGACAGATCAAACAGCTCGACCTCGCGCAGCGATTGACGCGCCTCGCCCTCGCTTTTCAGCTCGTAAACCTCGACCCCGCCCGCCAACAGGTCGCGCCGATAGGGCGCATAGGCGCTGTGCACGATGGCGACATCGGTGGCCTCTAGCGCATTGGTCAGCACCCGCACCCGCACACCCTGCGCGGCATAGCCCGCCAGTTGCGCCGTCGCCGAAGCACCGGGAATGAAATAGGCCGAGATCAGATCCAGACTGCTTTGCGGCGTGCCAATCTCGGCAAACAGCCGCCGGATCATCAGATCGCTGTCCTGATCGCCGCCCAGCACCTTTTCGGGCGCGTCGCTGAACAGCTGCACCGGCACCCAATCCATCGGCAGGGTCATCGCCATCAAGGCATCCGAGAAGGCCGAGCTGTGCACATATTCGGCATAGCGCCGCCCCGCAGGCGTGTCGCGCAGCGCAGCATCGCGCGCCTGCAACAGGGTTTCAGACCCGGCTTGCGGCGTGATCAAAGCGCTGGCCGCAAAGGCCGCAGGACTGGACCAATAGCGCGAAAAGTCAGCGCTCACATCCTTGGCGGCCGGACCAACCGCCAAGACATCAAGGTCAACATAGCTTAGCGGGCTTCCGGTCTCGAAATAGATATCGCCAATGTTGCGCCCGCCAACGATTGTAACGCTGCCATCAACGGTGAAGGATTTGTTGTGCATCCGCCGGTTCAGCCGAAAGAAATCAAACAGATAATTCAGCTGCCGGTATCTGCGCAAGGTAAAGGGGTTAAACAGGCGCACCTCGGCTGTGGGCAGAGCGTCAAGTGCTGCAAGCTCTTGATCCAGCGCGGTGGTGCCGTTGTCATCCACCAACAGCCGCACCTTAACGCCGCGCTGCGCCGCCGCTTGCAATTCGCTTAGCAGCCGCAATCCGGTCAGATCGTCGTTCCAGATGTAATATTGCGCGTCGATCGACACGGTCGCAGCGCGGGCCAGATGAATGCGCGCGGCAAAAGCATCCGCGCCGTTTTGCAAGGTCACCACCCCCGACAGCCCCGGATGCAAGGCGATGTGCGGCGCAAGCCGCGTCGCCAGATCGCTGCTCAGGCTGACCAAATCCGCTGCTTCAGCCGGCCCCGCCTGATCGGGCAGCGGAAACGAGGCCCGCATCGCCAGCAAAAACACCGCAACACCGCCCGCAAGCACGCCAATGCCCTGCGCGGCTTTGCGCAGACTTTGGGCCATTCTGCCGCGCTGCTTCATGCATTCGCCTTTATCATCGCCACACCTGCCCACATCCTGCCCGCAAACTGGCGTGCGCGCCTTGATCTGAATCACCCCCGCCTGAAAATCGCCCACTGGCAAAGCCCGCGCGGGGCGGGCATGATGGCGCAGGTTTAGCGCAGGGGGGCAAGTTGGAGCATAAATGGCTCGAGGATTTTCTGATCCTTGCCGAGACCCGCAGCTTTTCGCGCGCGGCAGAGCTGCGCCATGTCACGCAATCGGCGTTTTCGCGCCGCATCCAAGCGCTGGAGCTCTGGCTTGGCGCGCCGCTTTTGGACCGATCAAGCTATCCGGTGGCGCTGACGCCCGAGGGGCGGCATTTTCGCGAAACCGCCGAAGAGGTGGTGCGCCTGCTGAACGCCCAGCGCCACGGCCCCGACAGCAAACCGCTGCCCGTGATCACCACTGCCGCCCTGCACACGCTGTCGATCACCTTCTTTCCGCACTGGCTGGCAGGCATTCGCGACCGCATCGGCCCCTGCACCAGCAAGGTGATGTCAGATAACTTTCTGATCTGCATCCAGACCCTGATCGAGGGTGGCTATGATTTTCTGATGACCTATGCCCATCCCAGCGTGCCGATCCCGCTGGACCCTGCCCGCTTTGTGCATCTGGTGATCGGGCAAGACAGCCTGCTGCCGGTCTCGGTGCCCAATCTGAAAGCGCCCCTGTTGGACGGCCGCCTGCCGCTGCTGCAATATTCGCGCGGCTCTTTTCTGGGCCTGATCACCGCGCAGGCGCAGCGGCAAGAGGGCGCGCCTGCGACCTATCTTGCCCATACCAACGAAAACTCGATGGCCGAGGCGCTGAAATATATGGTGCTGGCGGGGCATGGCATGGCCTGGTTGCCGCGCAGTCTGATTGTGGACGAAGTCGCCAGCGGCCGGCTGATCGTGGTTGGGCCAGAGTTGCAGATGGAAATCCGGCTTTACCGCAGCGCCGAGCGCAGCCGCCGGTTTCTGGATCAGGTCTGGCAGGCGGCGGCGCAAGGTTATGCAAAGCCCGCATAACCCAGACCCAAGCGGCATTGGACGAAAGCCCAAATCAGGCGCAAACCCGCGGCAACCCTGAATGGAGGCCGCTATGACCACGACCCGTCTTGAACATGATCTGCTGGGCGACCGCGAAGTGCCCCATGACGCCTATTGGGGCGTGCATACCCTGCGCGCGGTCGAGAATTTTCCCATCACCGGCCAGCGCATCTGCGACGCCCCCGATCTGATCCGCGCGCTGGCCTGCATCAAACAGGCCGCCGCCGCCGCCAATCATCAGCTTGGCCTGCTGGATGCGCCGCGCGCGGAAGCGATCATCGCCGCCTGTATCGAAATTCGCAACGGCGCGCTGCATGACCAATTTGTCGTCGATCTGATCCAAGGCGGCGCTGGCACCTCGACCAATATGAACGCCAATGAGGTGATCGCCAATCGCGCGCTTGAACTGATGGGCCGCCAGCGCGGCGATTACCGCGCGCTGCACCCCAATGAACATGTGAATATGGGGCAATCAACCAATGATGTTTATCCCACCGCTCTGAAAATCGCGTCGTGGTTTGGCGTCAATCGCCTGATCGCCGCCATGGCCACCCTGCGCGGGGCTTTTGCCGATAAGGCGGCAGAGTTTGCCGATATCCTGAAAATGGGCCGCACCCAGATGCAAGACGCGGTGCCAATGACGCTGGGCCAAGAGTTTGGCACCTATGCGCTGATGCTGTCGGAAGACGAAACGCGGCTCTCCGAGGCTGCGATCTTGATTTGCGAGATCAACATGGGCGCCACCGCGATTGGCACCGGCATCACCTCTCACCCCGCCTATGCCGCCTTGGTGCGCGAAAAGCTGGCCGATATTGCAGGCGTTCCGGTCGTCACCGCGATTGATCTGATCGAGGCCACGCAGGATTGCGGCGCATTTGTGCAGCTTTCGGGCGTGTTGAAACGGGTGGCTGTCAAGCTCTCGAAGATCTGCAACGATCTGCGCCTGCTGTCCTCTGGCCCGCGCGCAGGCTTTAACGAGATCAACCTGCCTGCCCGCCAAGCCGGGTCGTCAATCATGCCGGGCAAGGTCAATCCGGTGATCCCCGAGGTCGTCAACCAAGTGGCCTTTGAAGTCATCGGCAATGATGTCACGATCTCCTTTGCCGCTGAAGGCGGGCAATTGCAGCTGAACGCCTTTGAGCCGGTGATCTTTTACAGCATGAACCGCTCGCTGTCGCATCTGACCGCCGCCTGCCTGACGCTTGAGGCGAACTGCATTCGCGGCATCACCGCCAATCGCGATGTGCTGCGCGGCTATGTGGAAAATTCGATCGGCATCGTCACGGCGCTGAACCCCTATATCGGCTATAGCAATGCCACCGAAATCGCGATGGAGGCGCATCGCAGCGGCCGTGGCGTCTATGAATTGGTGCTGGAAAAGGGGCTGTTGTCAAAAGAACGGCTGGATATGCTGCTGCGCCCTGAAATGCTGACCCGCCCGCAGGCCTTGGATCTGCTGCCCTAAGGCTGATCCATCGCGGCGCGCCATTCCTCTAAAAAGCGCTGCCGCGTCAGCTGATCCAACTGCGCAAGCAAGCCCGGATCCAGCCGGATCGGGCTGAGGTGGGGTTTGGCCACAAAGGCCTCGGCCTCGATTGCAGGCAGGCCCGCCGCGCCTGCGATCAGCGTCTGGCCTTCGGGCGACAACAAATAGGCGACAAAGCCCGCCGCAAGGTCTGGGCTTGGCGCCGATTTCGGCACAAGGGCGGTGCGCAGCAAGGTCAGGGTGAAATCTTCCAGCTCGATCACCTGAAACCCCTGCCCTGCCGCGCCACCAGCCTCGGATTTTGGCGCGGCATAACTGCCCAGCACATTATAGGCCATCAGCAAATCGCCGCGCCGAATGGCGGCAATCATATCACCCGAACAGCAATAAAGCTTGGCATCCAGCCGCCCCATCACCTCGGCCAGCCGCCAAAAGGTGTCAGACAACCGCGCATCTTGGGCTGCAAACAAATAGCCCGCCCCCGAAACCGCCGGATCATAGCTGCCAACCCTGCCGCGAAAGCGGTCTGGGTGATCGCGCAGCAAGGCAATCAGATCGCGCCTTGTGCGCGGCACCGCCAAGCCCCCCGCCACAGCACTATCGGCCAAAAGCACGGTCACAGGTTCCTGCGCCACCGCCACCACCAGATTGCGCCAGCGCGTCCAATAGGGCCGCGCCTCGACCAAGGCTTGCGGCAGCGGCTGCACCAGCCCGTCATTGGCCAATTTCATCTGCAAATCCATTGCCGAGGAAATCACCACATCAAAGGCCCCGCCCGCGCTGACCGCCGCGTAAACCTCTTGGCTAGAGGCAAGCGTGTAATGCACCCCCAGACTTGGATTGCGCTGCAAGAATTCTTCGATCACCGGCGCCAGCACATCTATATCGGTGGTTGAAAGCACCTCGATCACCCGCGCCGGGGCCGCCGCCCCAAAGCTGCGCGAGGCCTCGATCTGAAACGCCTGCACGGGCATTGCCCAAAGGATCAGCCCTGCAAGGGCAGCGACAGCGTGGCGCAAGTGCCACCTCCTTCCCGTTCGGTCAGCGCAAAATGCCCGCCCATGGCGGTGGCGGCCTCGTCTACAATCGTCAGCCCAAGACCCGAGCCTGCGACATCGCCGACATTGCTGCCGCGCTGAAACCGCACCCGCAGACCCTGCACCGCACTGCCCCCAAGCCCGCGGCCACGATCACAAACCTCGATCACCGCAAAGCCATTGGCCATTCGCGCATGCAGATCAATGTCACTGTCTTGTGGCGAGTATTTGATCGCATTGTCGATGATATTGCGCAGCGCGGCCTCGACCAGCACCGCATCCCCTGCCACCGGCAGCGCCCGATCGGCGGGGGTCAGCCGCAGCGCCATATCCTTCATCTCGGCCATGGGGGTAAAGCGCGCCACCATCGCCGCCAGCATCGCGGCCAGATCCACCACCGCCAGCGCCTTTTGATCGGCGCGAAACAGCACCGTGGCGTGATCCAGCAACTGCCCCGCCGAACGGGCAGAATCGTCCACCGCCCGGATCAGGCTGCGCAGCCGCGCCCGCGTGGCCTCCTCTGCCGTTTGGCGCAGCGCCAATTCGGCCTCGTTGCGCATCACCGACAGCGGGGTGCGAATGTGATGTGCGGCCTCGGCGATAAAAGTTTCAGTTTGCGACAGCGTGCCGCGCAGCCGCCCGATAAAGCCGTTCAGCGCGGTGACAAAAGGCGCAAGCTCGGCCGGGGCCGGATGGCGAATCGGGCGCAGATCGCGCGGACCGCGCCGCCCCACCGCCTCGGCCAGCGTCGCAATCGGGCGCAACAGCGACCCCGCCGCCAGCAAAGACAAAGGCACCGCCGCCAAAAACACCAAAAGCCCCAAACCCGCCGCGCGATTGGCCAGCCGCGTCGAGATCGCCTTTTGCCCCTCGCGCGTTTGGCCCAACAGCACGGTCAAGGGGCTGGCGCGATTGTCCACCATCAGGCTGCGCGACACCGCCGCCACCCGCAGCTCTGAGCCGCGAAACGGCACGGTATAATAGACCGGGCTTAGCGCGGTTGGCGGCGTTGCAGGGGCGGGCAGATCATCATAGCCGGTCAGCGTCTGCCCGTTCAGCGCTACACGGTAAAAGATCCGCTCTTCGCCCATCGCGGCCAGCATCGAAAACGTCACCGGCGACAGATCGACCACCGCCCCGCCCTCGCCTGCGCGCATTTCCTCGGCCATCGCCAGTGCCGCCGCGCCCAAAACCGCGTCCAGCGTTGCCTCGGACGCACGATCCGCGCCGATGCGCACCGACAGATAAATCAGCACCGACAGCACCGCCGACAAAGCCAGCAGCGGCATCACCAGCCGTTGACGCAGCGAAACCGGCGTCACCCGCATTCTCATTCCAGGGTTTCCGTCAGCCGGTAACCCAGCCCGCGCACGGTTTCGATTCGCGCCCGACTGCCCAGCATTTTCTTGCGCAGCCTGCCGACATAGACCTCGATCGCATTGTCAGACACGGGTTCTGAAAACGAAAACAACCGGTCCACCAGATGTTCTTTTGACAAAATTCGCCCGGGTGCTGCGATGAACAACTCCATCAGCCGCATCTCGCGCGTGCGCAGATCGCGCAGATCGCCCGCCACCGCCAAAGTCGCCGCCATCTGGTCAAACACCAAATCGGCAAAGGCGCGTGTGGCCTGTGCCACCCCGCCCCGCCTGCGCAAAACCGCACGGCAGCGGGCCTCTAGTTCGGCAAAATCGAAGGGTTTGGTGATATAATCATCGGCGCCTGTGTCCAGCGCATCGACCCGATCACTGACCGCAGACCGCGCTGTCATCACGATCACGGGGGTGGCCCCTTCGGCCTTGCGGTGCCGCGCCAGAAAATCGCGCCCATCGCCATCGGGCAACATAATATCCAGCAATATCAGATCGTAGCTTGCGGCCTGCAAACAGTCGCCCGCCTCGGCCAAGCTATGGGCGACGTCGACGCCATGCCCATCCATCGACAACCGTGCCTTCACCGAAGCCGCAAGATCGCGATTATCCTCGACCAATAAAAACCGCATCACCCCCCCTTGGCCCAGCACGCTGCGACGAATTTACGCAGGCGTGACAGGTTGGTGTCAGCTTTTCAGCTTTATCTGACCCACGCAAGCGCCACGACACCCAAGGAGGGGGCGGCGCCTTGACAGAAAAAACGGGAGGAACGACCTATGACCAAGCTTAAAATGCTGGCAACGACGGCTGCGCTGATGCTGGCCGGCACCACATCTGCCTTTGCAACTGAATGTATCGCCCCAGCAAACGCTGGCGGTGGCTGGGATTTCACCTGCCGCCAAGTGGGCAAGCTGCTTTATGATCTGAAACTGGTCGATGCGCCGGTTCAGGTCACCAATATGGCGGGCGCGGGCGGCGGTCTGGCCTATGCGCATGTTGTGGCCGATATGAACACCGATGCCGATGTCATCGTTGCGGCCTCTTCGGCCACCACCACCCGCCTTGCGCAAAAGGCCTTTGGCGATGCGACCGCAGACCAAGTGCGCTGGGTTGGCGCGATTGGCGCAGATCCGGGCGTGATCGTTGTGGCCAAAGACAGCCCGTTCCAAAATCTGGGCGATATGGTTGCAGCGATCAAGGCTGATCCGGGGTCTGTGGCCTTTGCAGGCGGCTCGGCTGCTGGTGGCTTTGACCATATGAAACCGCTGCAAGTGATGAAATCCGCAGGCTTTAGCGACATCACCAAGGTGAAATACATCGGCGTTGACGGTGGCGCAGATGCGATCACCCAGACCATCGGCGGCCATACCCAAGCGATGACCGGCGATATGTCGGAAATCGTTGGCTTTATCAAATCGGGCGACGTTCGCGTTCTGGCCGTGCTGACCGAAGCGCGGGTTCCGGGCTTTGAAGACATTCCAACCGCGCGCGAGCAGGGCTTTGATGTGGTCGCGGTGAACTGGCGTGGTCTTTATGTGCCAAAAGGCATCTCGGACGATCAGTTCAACGCTTGGGCCACCAAACTGCAAGCCGTGGCCGACAGCGCTGAATGGAAAGAGACCATGACCGCAAACGGTCTGGCGCCTTTCACCAAGGTTGGCACCGATTTCCAAGGCTGGGTTGACGGTGTGATCGCTGAAACCGAGACGCTTTCGCGCGAAATCGGGGTTATTCAGTAATGTCCAGCGACCGGATCTTTGGTCTGGTCGTGGTAATGGGGGCGCTCGCGTTTTTCGCGGGCGCTCTTCAAATCCAGACCAGCTTTTTGTCAGACCCCGTTGGCCCCCGCGTCTTTCCGATGCTGATCGCCGCCTCGGCCTTGCTCTGTGGGCTGGTCTTGATTGCAAAACCTGATGCCGAACCCGAGTGGCCTGCACTTGCGGCTTGGGGCAATATGGCCATCGCTTTGGTGGTTTTGGTCAGCTATGCGCTGTTGATCGGGCCGATGGGGTTTTTGACCTCGACCGCGCTGGCCGCCGCAGGCGTCAGCTATCTGATCGAGAAAAACGCCCGCACCGCAGCCCTGACCGGCCTTGGCCTGTCGTTGGTGCTGTTTGTCATCTTTAAATACGGCCTTGGGCTTGGGCTTTTTGCCTTTCCTCGGGCTTGGATGGGCTAGGAAGGTCACATCATGGATACCCTTGCAAACCTCGCTTTGGGGTTCAGTGTTGCGCTGACCCCTTACACGCTGTTTCTGGCGATCTGCGGCTGCTTTTTGGGCACCATCATCGGGGCTTTGCCCGGTCTGGGGCCGTCAAACGGTGTGGCGATCCTGATCCCCTTGGCCTTTGCGCTGGGGCTGGATGCGACCCAAGCACTGGTGCTGCTGACCTCGGTCTATTACGGCACCATGTATGGCGGGCGGATCAGCTCGATCTTGCTGAACATTCCGGGCGACGAGCCTGCGATGATGACCACGCTGGACGGCTATCCGATGGCCAAACAAGGCCGCGCCGGCGATGCGCTGGTGATTTCGGGGGTGGCGTCTTTCATGGGGTCGTTTCTGTCGACCATAGGCCTTGTTATCATGGCGCCTTTGCTGGCCAGTATCGCCTATTTGTTTGGCCCAGCGGAATATTTCGCGCTTTATCTGCTGGCGTTTTGTACGCTGGGCGGGGTTGCCAGCAAAAACCAAGCCAAGGCCGCGCTGGCCGCCTGCCTTGGCCTTGGCATCGCGATGATCGGGTTGGACAATTCCACCGGCATGCCGCGCTTTACCGGCGGCAATCTGCATCTGTCTGATGGCATCGACTTTTTGGTCGCCATCGTCGGCATGTTCGCGATTTCCGAAGTGTTTATCTTTATCGAAAGCCATGGCCGCAATTCGGCGCTTGGCGTGACTTTGGGCAAGATCAGCATTCCGTGGAAAGATCTGAAGAACACTTTTGGCACCATGATGCGCTCGACCGGCATCGGCTTTGTGGCAGGCGTGCTGCCCGGTGCAGGCGCAAGCCTTGGCAGCTTTATGGCCTATATGGCGGAAAAGGGCTATGTTGGCAGCTCTGGCTACTTTGGCAAGGGTGACCCGCGCGGTGTCGCCGCCCCCGAGGCCGGCAACAATGCCGCCGCAGGCGGGGCTATGGTGCCGATGCTGACGCTGGGCGTGCCCGGATCGGGCACCACGGCGGTGATGCTGGCGCTTTTGCTGACGCTGAATATCACCCCCGGCCCGCTGCTGTTCAAAGATCACCCCGATGTGGTCTGGGGCCTGATTGCTTCGATGTTCATCGCCAATGTCGTGCTGTTGATCATGAACGTGCCGATGGTGAAGCTGTTTGTCAAAGTGCTGCTGGTGCCGGCTTGGGTGCTGATGCCGATGGTGACGATGGTCAGTTTTGTCGGCATCTTTAGTCTGACGGGCAGCTATTTCGACATGATCTTGATGATCTTCTTTGGCGCTTTGGGCTATCTGCTGCGCAAGCTGGATGTGCCGACGGTTCCGGTGATCTTGGGCATTCTGCTGGGGTCAGAAATGGAAGACGCGCTGCGGCGTGCCATGGTGCTGTCGGATGGCGATTGGAGCTATCTGTTCTCTTCGCCCATCGCCATCGGGCTTTGGGTTGCGGCCATCGGCGGTTTCTTGGCACCGCTGTTCTTGCGTGGCAAACTTGGCAAGCCAATTCCTGTCAGCGATACAACGCTCGACCAAGACTAAGGAAAGCCTATGACAACGCGTGTGCTGGTGCCATCTGGGGTTTTAGGGCTGGGGTTTGACCATGCAGCCCTTGCCCGCGGCATAGCCGCGCGCCCCGACATCATCGCCATCGACGGAGGGTCCACCGACAGTGGGCCCTTCTCGCTTGGGGCGGGGCAGTCGAAATATGCGCGCGCCGCCACAAGGTCGGAATGGCGCGCGCTGATGCAGGCCCGCGCCGAGGCTGGCGTGCCCTTGGTGATTGGCACCTGCGGCACCTGTGGCACCGACAGCACGGTGGATTGGATGTATGGCATCACCGCCGAAATCGCCGCCGAGCTGGGCCAAAGCCTGAAAATCGCGCGGCTTTATTGCAGCCAAAGCCCGATCAGCGTGATCGCAGCCCTTGGCATGGGCCAGATCGCCCCCCTGACCCCAGCCCCGCCGATCAGCGCCGAGGTTTTGGGCCAGATGACCCATATCGTCGCCCTTGCCGGCGCCGAGCAGGTGCAGGCAGCGCTTGCCACCGGAGCCGATATCATCCTCTGCGGTCGCACCACCGACACCGCGATCATCGCAGCCCTGCCCTTGCTGCGCGGCGATCATGCGGGGGGTGCTTGGCATGGCGCAAAAATCGCGGAATGCGGCGCGCTTTGTTCCACCAACCCGACCTCGGGCGTGATCATGGTCGATTTCGATGCCGCAGGCTTTAGCGTCGAGCCTATGGCACTGGACGCCGCCTGCACGCCGCATTCGGTCTCGGCGCATATGCTTTACGAGAATGCCGATCCGTTCATTCTGCACGAACCGGGCGGCCATCTGGATGTGCGCGGCGCAAGCTATCTGGCACTGGACGCGCGCCGCGTGCGGGTGGAAGGCTCGATCTGGCAGCCGGCACCCTATACCGTGAAACTCGAGGGCGCGCGCATCGCAGGCTATCAAACCACCATCCTTGCCACCCTGCGCGCGCCGCATTACGTCGCCCATGCCAAAGATTGGGTGGCGCGGCTGACCGATTTTCTGCACGCCGATATCGCCCGCAAAATGGCGCTGCCAGCGGAGAGCTATCAGCTTGAATTTCGCCTGATCGGGGTTGATGCCACGCTGGGCGCGATGGAAAACCGCAGCGCCGATCCGGTCGAGGTTGGGGTGCTGGGTCTTGTCACCGCGCAAACCCAAGCCATCGCGGCTGAAATCGGCAAGCTGATCAACCCTTGGGTGCTGCATTTCCCGCTGACCGCCAGCGAAGAGCTGCCGACCTTTGCCTTCCCCTATTCGCCCGCCACCACCGACCGTGGCCCGCTTTATGAATTTGCGCTGAACCATGTGCTGCATCTGGCCGACCCGATGTCGGCCTTTCGCCTTGTGGTGAGCGAGGTGACAGCATGAGGCTTGGCGATCAGGTTCTAAAAGTGCGATCAAAAAATGCCGGGCCGTTTTGGGTGACGATTGATGTGTTTTGCGGCACCGCCGCAGCCTTTGCAAAGCTAAGCGCAGGCTTGCAAACCGAAGCGGTGGCAGCGCTTTACGGCTGCCCGCTGCACTTGGTGAAGCGCTTTGATATTGCGGATTTAAGCGTGATCAAATTCTCGATCCCGCGTCCGGTGGTGCAGGGCTCTGCGCGCGACCGCGACATGCATGGCGCGCAATGGGGCATCTTGCTGGAAGAGGCGGATTTGTGAGCTATTTCACCCGCACAAGGCTGATGACCTTTGCGATTTCGGCGCTGGGGGTGGTGGCGTTTTTGCTGCTGCACCTGCCTTTGCCGCTGTTGCTGGGGCCGATGCTGGGCTGCCTGATTGCGGCCTTTGCGGGGGCCAAGCTGCAAGATTCCGGCATCTTTGGCGTGTTCATGCGGACCTTTTTGGGGGTGGCGGTGGGATCTTCGATCACGCCGGCGATCCTTGGACAGTTGCAGCAATTTGCCGGCAGCCTGATCTTTGTGCCCGCCTATATCGCGGTGATCGGGGCCTTGGGCTATCCGCTGTTTCGCTATGGCTTTGGCTTTAACCATGCCACGGCCTGGTATTCGGCGATGCCGGGTGGGCTGCAAGATATGCTGGTTTTTGGTGAAGAGGCGGGGGGCGATGTGCGCGCGCTGTCTTTGATCCATGCCACCCGCGTGCTGGTGGTGGTCACCATCGCGCCTTTGGTGATGGTGAGCTATTGGGGTGTTGATCTGACCAAGCCACCGGGCGTGGCTGCCAGCGAGATTGCGCTGTCGCAGCTGGGGCTGATGGTGTTTGCAGGTCTTGCGGGCTGGAAAATCGCCGAGCGGGTGGGGTTGTTTGGCGCCTCGATCCTGGGGCCGATGATCTTGACCGCGGCGCTGTCGATTGGCGGGGTGATCACCCACCGCCCGCCAGCCGAGATTATCTGGGCGTCGCAGTTCTTTATCGGCATCGCGGTTGGGGTGAAATATGCCGGCATCACCCTGCGCGAGCTGCGGGTCTGCGTCGGTGCCGGCGTGGTCTATGCGCTGCTGCTGGCGCTGATCAGCCTGGGGTTTATCGAGCTGATCCATGTCTTTCACCTTGCCCCGCCCAAAGACGCCTTTCTGGCCTATCTGCCCGGGGGGCAGGCCGAAATGGTGGTGATCGCGATTTTGGCCGGGGCGGATCTGGCCTTTGTGGTCAGCCATCATCTGCTGCGAATCATTTTGGTGATCCTGATCGGGCCTTTGGTAGAGCGACGGCTGCGGCGACCGTCCTAGGCTGGGACTTCGGGGGTTTCACACCCCCAGCGCCTGCGGCGCTCCCCCGTGGGATATTTAGGCCAAGATGAAAGGCTTAGAGCGTGGTGGCCCAGTGGTATTGGGCATCAGTTTCCACAGCGCAGGGGCGGGCTTGGCGCAGGCGGTGCAGCGCGAGTGCGGGGGCCTCGCCTGCCTCGACCATCAGACGCAGCAGGGCAGAGCCCGAGCGGCCGCAGCCGCCCATGCAGTGCAGCAACACCTTTTGGCCTTGTGACAAGATCGCATGGGCTGCGGCAGAGATCTCTGGCCAGCCCGCTTGCGGTATGCCGTAATCGGGCACTGGGAAGGGCAGCCAAGCCACGCCCATATCGGCGAGATCCTGCGGCAAATCGGGGGCCTTGGCGGCTAATTCCTGCGGCAGGGTCAGGCTGATCACCAAAGACGGCCGCCAGACACGCAGAGCCTCGAAATCGGCTGCGTAAAAGCCTGCGCGTCCCGGCATCGGGCAGATCCCCAAAACGCCACGCCCCAGGGGCAGTTCTGCAATTGTCAGCCGCATCTTCGCCTCTTAGGTTTACCTTCGCCCCTGCGCGCCCTAGTCTATCGTCAGTCGAATCCCAAGGGCCATCATGACCGAAACCTCTGAACAAACCTATCAGGTTCTGGCGCGCAAATATCGCCCCGCGACTTTTGCCGATCTGGTCGGGCAAGAGGCGATGGTCCGCACCTTGAAAAACGCCTTTGCGGCCGAGCGAATTGCCCATGCTTTCATGATGACAGGCATTCGCGGCACCGGCAAAACCACCACCGCGCGGATCATTGCCAAGGGGTTGAACTGTGTGGGCCCCGATGGCACGGGTGGGCCTACCACCGAGCCTTGTGGCCGGTGTGAGCCCTGCATCGCGATTGCAGAGGGGCGTCATGTTGATGTGATGGAGATGGATGCGGCCTCGCGCACAGGCGTGGGGGATATGCGGGAAGTCATTGATTCTGTGCATTATCGCGCCGCCTCGGCCCGCTATAAGATTTATATCATCGACGAAGTGCATATGCTGTCGAACGCCGCCTTCAACGCGCTGCTGAAGACGCTGGAAGAGCCGCCTGCGCATGTGAAATTCATCTTTGCCACCACCGAAATTCGCAAAGTGCCGGTGACGGTGCTGTCACGCTGTCAGCGCTTTGATCTGAAACGCATCGAGCCAGAGGTGCAGATTGCGCTTTTGCGCAAGATCGCCACCGCCGAGGGCGCGCAGATTTCGGATGGGGCTTTGGCGCTGATCACACGCGCGGCCGAAGGCTCGGCGCGTGATGCCACCAGCCTGCTGGATCAGGCGATCTCGAACGGGGCCGGAGAGACCACGGCCGATCAGGTGCGCGCGATGCTGGGTCTTGCCGACCGTGGCCGGGTGCTGGATCTGTTTGATCTGATCATGAAGGGCGATGCGGCGGGGGCTTTGGCGGAACTGTCGGGGCAATATGCCGATGGCGCAGACCCGATGGCGGTGCTGCGCGATCTGGCCGATATCACGCATTGGGTCTCGGTGATCAAGATCACCCCAAGCGCAGCCGAAGACCCGACGACGCCGCAAGAAGAACGCGAACGCGGGCTGGCGATGGCGCAGGCCTTGCCGATGCGGGTGCTGTCGCGGATGTGGCAGATGTTGCTTAAGGCCTTGGAAGAAGTGGCCTTTGCGCCCAATGCGATGATGGCGGCTGAGATGGCGGTGATCCGCCTGACCCATGTCTCGGATCTGCCCGACCCTGAAACCTTGGTGAAAAAGCTGATGTCAGAGCCGCGCCCAAGCGGCGGTGGCAGTGGCGGTGCGCCTGCGGGTGGCGGTGGCGCCGGCATGGTGCATGGCGCGATGCGCATGGCGCCCGCGTCACCCGCGCGCGGGCCGACGATGCAGGGCGGTCAAGCGCTTGCACTGGCGCAAGGCCAGATGCCGGTCTATGCGACCTTTGACCAGGTCGTGGCACTGATCCGCGAAAAGCGTGACATGCGCCTGCTGATGGAGGTGGAAACCAGCCTGAAGCTGGCGAAATACGCCCCCGGTCGGATTGAATTTGAACCCGCGGCCAATGCCGCCCCTGATCTTGCTGCAAGGCTGTCGCAGCGGCTGCAAACTTGGACGGGTGAACGCTGGGGGGTGTCGATCGTCTCGACCGGCGGCGCGGCGACGATTGCGCAAGAGCGCGACCGCGCCGAGGAAGACCAGCGCGCCGAGGTGATGGAAAACCCCTTGGTGCAAGCCGTGATCGCGGCCTTTCCCGGTGCCAAGATCAGCGAAATTCGCACTGCCGCGGCGATGCAAGCCTCTGCTGCCATCGAGGCCTTGCCCGAGGTTGAAGACGAATGGGACCCCTTTGAAGATGACTAAGAGGTTGAAATGCTAAAAGGTTTAGGCGGTCTTGGCGATATGGCCAAGATGATGAAAGCAGCGCAAGACATGCAGGCCAAAATGGCCGAGATGCAAGACGAGCTGGCCCGCACCGTGGTGATCGGTGAAGCGGGGGCGGGGCTTGTGAAAGCCCGCTGCACCGCCAAAGGCGAGGTGACGGGGCTGGATATTGACCCTTCGATCCTTGTCGCCTCGGAAAAAGAGGTGGTCGAAGACCTGATCTTGGCCGCGCTGCGCGATGCGCAGGCAAAAGCCGCCGCGCGTGGGCAGGCCGAGATGCAAAAGATGACCCAAGCGCTTGGCCTGCCGGCCGATATGAAATTGCCGTTCTGAAGGCTGGCAGAATGCAAGACAGCCGCGACATCGAAACGCTGATCGAGCTGATGGCGCGGCTGCCCGGTCTTGGGCCGCGCTCGGCGCGCCGGGCTGTGCTGACCTTGCTGAAAAAGCGCGAGGCGCTGATGGCACCCTTGGCGCAAGCCATGGCGGGCGTGGCGCTTTCGGCCAAGGATTGCGGCATTTGCGGCAATATCAGCAGCCAAGCCACCTGCCCGATTTGCGCCGACCCTGCCCGCGCCACTGGCGAGATTTGCGTGGTGGAAGACGTCGCTGACCTTTGGGCGATGGAGCGCGGCCAAGCCTTTCGCGGCCGCTATCATGTGCTGGGCGGCACGCTTTCGGCGCTGGATGCGATGGGGCCGGACGAGCTGGGCATCCCCCGCCTTGCCGCCCGCGTGGCAAGCGAAGGCATCACCGAAGTCATCCTTGCGCTGGGGGCCACCGTTGATGGCCAGACCACTGCGCATTACATCGCCGACAGTCTGGGCGGGGCAGAGGTGCAGATCACCTCGCTGGCGCAAGGCGTGCCGATTGGCGGCGAGCTGAACTATCTGGACGATGGCACCATCGGCGCCGCCCTGCGCGCGCGGCGCAGATTTTAGGCAAAGCCAAAGCTTTCGGCCTATTTTTTTTCTTGAACTGCGATCGACAGCACCTATTTTTAAGGGGCGTTGTTATCGCTACTCGATCCCTGTCTCCGTTATCGGCCACAGCCTTCGATCAAAAGCTGACTGCGCCGAACCGCCGCAATCTCGCGGGCGGACTTGCTAGAGGAGACTTCACGATGGCTAAGGGCACCGTGAAATGGTTCAATGAAACCAAAGGTTACGGCTTTATCGCGCCAGAGGGCGGATCAAAGGATGTTTTCGTGCATATCACCGCGCTGGAACGCGCGGGGCTGCGGTCATTGAAAGATGGTCAAGCGGTGACGTTTGACATCGAAGCCGGCCGAGATGGCCGCGAATCGGCGATCAACCTGTCGGTGGCATGATCTGACGCCCACCCGAAGATAGACCAGAGGGGCAGCCGCAAGCCTGCCCCCTTGGCTTAGGAAAACCGCAGCGGATAGCGATCTCGCAGCGCATGTTCGAACCCCATCCGCATGGAAAGACTTGTTGCAGGCCCGCGCAGCACCACGGGTTTTCCGCGCTGTTCTGGGAATTCTTGGGTCTTGCACTCGCTCGAGATCAGGATGACCGGCACCCGCGTCACCGCCTCGCCCAGCAGCATATGCGCGCGCCGCCCTGCCTCGAGCCCGCCGATATGGTCGCAATCCACCACCAGCAGACCATAGCCCGACGGATCGTCGATAACCGCCTCAAGCCCGGTGAATAGATCCAGATTGGCATCAATCGAGCCGCCAAGTTGCGCCAGCCGATTGTACAATCCGCAGCCCGCCTGATCAGCGCTGACCATCATTACCCGAATGTTGAGTCCGACGGGCGCAATATAAAGTTGCTCTATGGAACGAAGAACCTGCATGATCGTCTCCTGTGCCTGCTTATTCTGCCTTGTGCTTAAAGGTTAACGAAGCGTTAAGGCAGAATTGCGGGCGCATTAAGGTATATTTCGAGAGTTTAAGGCGGTTATTAGACATTGAACCCCCATCGTTACCGCGCCATGATTGACGCAAGATCAGCAGGAGTCTGACCCAAGATGACAGGCCCAGATTACCAAAACCTTATCGATTCACAAATCCACAGCTTTATTCGTGCAACGGACTCTTGCTATCCGCCCGAGACCGCCAGCCTGGATATCGCCGGACAGCGCCGCGTTTACGACATAATGTGCGCGCAGTTCCGCCAGCCCTATCCCGAGGGGATTCGTGCCCAAGACGAAACAATCGCGGGGGTGCCCTGTCGGCGCTACAGCGGTTCTGCGCCCAGCGTGCTGTATTTTCACGGCGGCGGTTTTGTGGTCGGCGGCTTGCACAGCCATGATGATGTATGCGCCGAAATCGCAGCGGCGACGGGGTTAGAGGTGATCTCGGTCGATTATCGGCTGTCGCCCGAACATGACCATCCTGCCGCCTTTGAGGATGCTTGTGCGGTGGCCTTGGCACTGCGGGGGCCTTTGCTGCTGGTGGGCGACAGTGCGGGGGCCAATCTGGCGGCAGCGGCAGCACATGCGCTGCGCGGCAAGGCTGCAATTCTGGGGCAAGTGCTGATCTATCCGGGACTTGGCGGCGATCGCAGTCGTGGCAGCTATCAAACCCACGCTTTCGCGCCAATGCTGACCCTGGCGGATGTGGAGTTTTATGCCAGCATTCGCGGGCCGGAAACCCGTGGCGACGCCAGCCTTGCGCCGCTGCAAGACAGCGATTTTTCGGGCCTGCCACCGACCTATGCAGTGGCCGCTGAATGCGATCCGCTTGCCGACGATGCTTTGGCCTACGGTGCCGCGATTGTGGCCGCAGGCGGTCAGGCATCTGCGCAAACCGAAGCGGGCCTTGTACATGGCTATCTGCGCGCGCGGCATATGTCTGACCGCGCGGCGGCGTCTTTTGCGCGGATCTGCGCAACCCTCTCGGCCTTTGCGCGCAGCGAATGGCCCTTTAAGGAAACCCAATGACCCTACACGCCAATATCACCAACTGGGCCGAACGCGTCGACCTTGCCGCGGCCTTTCGCTGGACGGTCAAGCTGAACCTGCACGAGGCGGTGGCCAACCACTTTAGCCTTGCCACCAATCCCGAAGGCACGCGGTTTCTGATCAACCCCAATGGCCGCCATTTTGCGCGTATCACGGCCTCGAGCCTGATCGAGATTGACGCCAATGACCCCAGCACGATGGACCGCCCCGATGCGCCCGACCCCACAGCTTGGGGCCTGCACGGCAGCATTCACCGCGCGCTGCCGCATGCGCGCTGCCTGATGCATGTGCATTCGATCCATGCCACCGTGCTGGCAAGCCTTGCCGATAGCAGCTTGCCGCCGATTGATCAGAACTCGGCGATGTTCTTTGGCCGTCAGGTGGTGGATGCCCATTACGGCGGCATGGCCTTTGCCGAAGAAGCCGCGCGCTGCGCTGATCTGCTGCGCGACCCGAAAATCACCACGCTGATCATGGGCAACCACGGCGTGCTGATCATCGGGCAAAACGTGGCGGATGCCTTTAACCGGCTGACCTATTTCGAACGCGCTGCCGAGACCTATATTCGTGCGCTGCAAACCGGCAAGCCACTGCGGGTGCTGTCGGATGCCGTGGCCGAAAAGACCGCCCAGGAATGGGAGGCTTATCCGGCCTTTGCCGAGTTCCATCTGCGCGAGATCAAGGCGCTGCTGGATGAGGAAGGTGCTAGCTACGCAAGCTAGCGCCCGCGCAGGGGCTAGGCGGTGAAAAACGGCTTGGCCTGCATCGAGGCCGGCACCGCCACACCCATCCGCGCAAGGATTGATGGGGCCAGTGCAAGCTGGTCGAGCAGAACATCGCCTGCGGGCATCTGCGCATCGCCAAAGTAGTAAAACGCCACATCCTGCTGCAAGGGATCGGCACCGCCATGATGGCCGCGCGCGTCTTGGCCGTGGTCGGCGGTGATGATCACCTCGTAGCCCGCGGCGCGCCAGCGGTGCACAAAGGGCGCCATCTGGGCATCAAGCATATAGCAGGCGTTGTCCATTTCTTCGCAGTCGTGATAAAAACGGTGCCCCATGCTGTCGAGCGTGCAGCTGTGATACATTGCATAATCGACGCCCTTGACCTCGCACAGGCGGGTGAGCGTGGCGAAGAGATCGACATCAGAGGGCGTCATCTGATTGATGTTGTCATAGCCGGTCATGGTGTGAAACCGGCCGTGATGGATCGGGCCTGCCTCCTCGTCATACTCGATATCGCGCACCAAATCGAAGGGGCTGCGGTTGAACAGTTCGGACCAAAAGCTGTGGGCGACAGCGCCTGTGCGTTTACCCGCGGCGGAAAGTTCGGAAAACACATCGGGTTGGGCCAGCCGGTAGACCGCCTCATTGCCCCAGACCCGGTGCTGTTGCGGCGGCACGCCGGTGTGGATCGAGGCATAGCAGGAAGCCGAGGTCGAGGGCAGCGTCGCCCGCATCCGCCAGACCCGCGCCTCGCCGCTGGCAACCCAGCCTTCAAGATTGCCAAAGAGCCTGCGCCAATTGCGGTAGGGCACGCCGTCGATGAGGATCAGCAGCAGTTTTTTCATGCAAACCTTTCGGCGCGCGGCAGGGCAAGGAGCCTCCGGCGGGGATATTTTCACCAAGATGAAAGCGCGGGCCTAGTTGCCTGCGCTTTCCATTTTGCGGCCCGCCAGCACCTTTTCCAGCCAGCCGATCTGCATTTCGGGGACCGAGGACAGCAAAAGATCGGTGTAATCGTCAAAGGGCGGCGTCAGCACATCGGTTTTGCTGCCATAGCGCACCACCTGGCCGCGATACATCACTGCGATCTTATCGGCGATGGCTTTGACCGTGGCCAGATCATGGGTGATGAAGAGATAGGCCACGGATTCGCGGGCTTGCAGATTGAGCAGCAGTTTCAGGATGCCATCGGCCACCAGCGGGTCGAGCGCTGAGGTGACCTCGTCGCAGATGATCAGCTTGGGCTTTGCGGCCAGCGCGCGGGCGATGCAGACGCGTTGTTTTTGCCCGCCCGAGAGTTCGGCGGGAAAGCGGTCGATAAAGCCCGCGCCCATTTCGATATCATCGAGCAATTCCTGAATGCGCTGGCGTTTGGCCTCGCCTTTGAGGCCGAAGTAGAATTCCAGCGGGCGGCCGATGATGGTGCCGACGGTTTGGCGCGGGTTCATTGCGGTATCGGCCATTTGATAGATCATCTGCACCTCGCGCAGATCATCTTTGCTGCGGCTGGCCAGATCGGGCGACAGTTTGCGGCCTGCAAAGGTAAGATCGCCCTTGGCTGCGGGCAAAAGCCCGGTGATCACCCGCGCCAGCGTCGATTTGCCCGACCCGCTTTCGCCGACGATGGCAAGGGTTTGGCCTGCGGGCAGATCGACCGAGACGTTTTTCAGCACATCGAAATTGGTGCCACGATAGCGTGCGGTGATGCCCGAGACGGAAAGCACGGCGGGGGCTTCGGTCTTTTCAACATGGTCGATCGAGCGCACCGAGACCAGCGCGCGGGTATAGTCTTCTTGCGGGTGGTTGATGATCTGATCGGTCGGGCCATATTCGACCTTTTTGCCGCCGCGCAGCACCAAGATGTCATCGGCGACCTGTGCCACTACGGCAAGATCATGGGTGATATAGAGCGCCGCCACGCCGGTATCGCGGATGGCTGCTTTGATCGCCACTAGTACGTCGATCTGGGTGGTGACATCCAGCGCGGTGGTGGGTTCGTCAAAGATCACCAGATCGGGTTTGGGGCACAGCGCCATTGCCGTCATCGCGCGTTGCAACTGCCCGCCCGAGACTTGGTGCGGGTAGCGGTTGCCGAAATTGGCGGGATCGGGCAGGCCAAGCTTGTCAAAAAGATCGACCGCGCGGGCCTCGGCCTCGGCGCGGCCCATCACGCCGTGCAAGAGACTGGCCTCGATCACCTGTTCCATCAGGCGTTTGGCGGGGTTGAAGGCGGCGGCGGCCGATTGCGCGACATAGGTGACCTCGCGGCCGCGCAGGATGCGCAGATCGCCCGCACTCGCCTCGCGGATTTCGCGGCCGTTGAGCAGGATATGCCCGCCCGTCAGCCGCACGCCACCGCGACCGTAGGCCATGGCCGACAGCCCGATGGTGGATTTGCCCGCACCCGATTCGCCGATCAGCCCCAGCACGCGGCCCTGTTGCACCGCGACCGAGACATTATTGACCAAGACCACATTGCGCGGCGCTTCGCCCGGCGGATAAGAGGTGGCCTCGATCCGCAAACCTTTGATATCCAGAACATTATGCACCACGGCCTCCTTTCAGGCTGGAGGTGCGCGACAGCACCCAATCCGCCACAAGGTTGACCGAGATCGCCAGCGCCGCAATCGCCATCGCAGGCGCAAGAGCCGCCGGAATGCCGTAGACCAGCCCCGCCGAGTTTTCTTTCACCAGCCCGCCCCAATCTGCCAAGGGCGGTTGCACCCCAAGCCCAAGGAAGGACAGCGTCGAGATGAACAGCACCGCAAAGATAAAGCGCAGCCCCAGTTCGGCCACCAAAGGCGACAGCGCGTTGGGCAGGATCTCGTGAAAGATCACCCAAGAGGTGCCCTCGCCACGCAGGCGGGCGGCCTCGACGTAATCCATCACCGTGATATCGACGGCCACCGCTCGGCTGAGGCGGAACACGCGGGTGGAATCCAACAGCCCCATCACCACAATCAGCGTGAAAACCGAAACATCAACCGCCGTCAGCACCACCAGCGCCAAGATCAGCGAGGGGATCGCCATCACCAGATCGACAAAGCGCGACAGCGCCAGATCGACCCAGCCGCCTGCGGTGGCGGCCAGAAACCCCAGCACCGACCCGGTGACAAAGGACAGGATCGTGGCACAGGTTGCGATAAAGATCGTCACCTGCGCGCCATAGATCATCCGCGTCAGCAGATCGCGGCCAATCGAATCCGTGCCCAGCAGATGCTTGGCCGACATCGGATCCCAGACCCCGCCCACCAGTTCGTCCATCTTATAGGGCGCAATCCATTGCGCAAAAATCGCCACCAGAAAGAAGCCTCCGGTCAGCACCAGCCCCAGCAGGGCAGAAACGGGAATACGGCTCATTTCGGATGCCTCAATCTTGGGTTTGCAAGGATCGAGACCACATCGGCCAAGATATTCAGCCCGATGTAGACGGCGGCAAATATCATGCCGCAGGCCTGCACCACCGGCATATCGCGTTTGGTGACATGGTCGACCAAGAATTGCCCCATGCCGGGATAGACAAAGACCACCTCGACCACCACGACGCCAACCACCAGATAGGCAAGGTTCAGCATCACCACATTGACCACGGGGGCAATGGCATTGGGGAAAGCGTGTTTCCAGATCACATTGATCGGCGACAGACCCTTCAGCTCGGCGGTCTCGATATAGGCAGATTCCATCACGTTCAAAATCGCCGCACGGGTCATCCGCATCATATGCGCCAGCACCACCATCACCAGAACGATCACTGGCAGAATGATGGCGTTCAGGCGTTCAAAGATGCCCATGCCCGGAAACACCATCGACATCGAGGGAAACAGATGAAACTTCACCGCCAGCACATACATCACGATATAGCCTGCCACGAATTCGGGCAGTGAAATCGTCGCAAGGGTGACGCCAGAAATCAGCTTGTCGGGCCAGCGCCCATTATAGCGCGCCGCAATCAAGCCCAGCGTGATTGCCAAAGGCACCGCGATAACCGCGGCCCAAAAGGCCAGAAAAATCGTATTGCCCAGACGTTGCCCCACCGATTTGGCAATGTCTTGGCCGTTGCTAAGCGAAACGCCCAGATCCCCGGTGGCAAAGCCCAAAAGCCAATGCCCATAGCGCCACAAGATCGGCTCGTTCAGCCCCATCTTTTCGCGCAGGTTGGCCAAAGACTCTGGCGTGGCAGATTGCCCCAACATCGCCTGTGCGGCATCCCCTGGCAAAGCAGCGACGCCGAAAAATATCAGCGCCGAGACTGCAATAAGCAGGATCAGACCCAGCGCAAGGCGCTGGGTCACAAGTTTCACAACCGGATGCATACCGATCTTACGCGTTCAGCCAGCACTTGGCCAAAGCGCGGCCATTCATCATCTCGCCGTTTGGATCGGCAAACCAGCCGCCAACCTCATCGCGCTTGGCTGCAACAAAGTCGTTGAACATCGGCAGGATCAAACCGCCGGTGTCGCGCAGCGTATTGGCAAGTTCGGAATACATCGCCTTGCGCTTGCCGCCGTCCAATTCAGCGCGGGCCGCGATCAGCGTGGCGTCAAAGCCTGCATCCCTGAACTTGGTGTCGTTCCAATCAGCGGTCGACAGATAGGCCGTGGAATACATCTGATCTTGCACCGGACGCCCGCCCCAATAGGACGCACAGAACGGAGCCACGTTCCAGACGTTGGACCAATAGCCATCATCAGGCTCGCGCTTGATTTCCAGCGGGATGCCAGCCGCATTGGCCGATTGCTGGAACAATTGCGCCGCCTCAATCGCACCGGGGAAGGCCCCATTGGCCACCTGCAACACGATGGGCGAGCCATCATGGCCGGTTTTGTCATAGTATTCCTTGGCCTTGACCGGATCGTATTCGCGCTGCGGAATGCTGTCGTCAAACATCGGATAGGCCGCGTTGATCGGGAAGTCGTTGCCGACAGAGCCCAGACCGCCAAGGATCTTATCCACCATCTCTTGACGGTTGATCGCAAGTTTCAACGCCATCCGCATGTCGTTGTTGTCAAAGGGCGCCTTGTCGCAATGCATGATAAAGACATAGTGGCCACGCCCTGCAACGCTTTCCACCGACATCCCCGGCGCGCCTTTCAGCAGACCGATGATCTTGGGGTCAATCTTGTTGATCATATGCACCTGGCCAGCCTGCAAGGCCGCCATCCGCGCGGTGTTGTCGTTGATCACCAGGATCTCGACCTGATCGGCGTGACCCAAAGTGGTGTCCCAGTGATCGGCAAATTTCTCAAAGGTGTGACGCACGCCCGGCTCGTTGGCGACGACCTTGTAAGGCCCGGCCCCAATGCCCGCATCTGGCGCATCAATGCCGCCATTTGGCTGAATGATCAGGTGATAATCGGCCATCAGGAACGGAAGGTCGGCGTTGCCCGCCACCAGTTTCAGCGTGACACTGTCGGCATCCGAAGACATCTCGGCGATGCCCTTCACAATGCCCAAAGCGCCCGACTGCGATTTCTCATCGGTGTGACGCTTCAGCGTGGCGACAACATCCTCAGGGGTCACGGTCGCGCCATTGTGGAACTTGACGCCCTGACGGATCTTAAACTTCCACTCGGTCGCATCGGCGTTCGAGGAAATCTCTTCAGCAATCCGCGGCACGATCTCGCCGTTTTCGCTGACATCGACCAGAGTATCCCCCCAAAGCAGGTTGACCGTGAACGGCACTTCCGAGGCCGCCAGCGCCGGGTCAAGCGAGTTGGTGCTTTCGCCGCCCGACATGCCGGCACGCAGGATGCCGCCCTTCTTGGGCTCCTCGGCCTTGGCAGCGGTGGTCAGCAAAGCGCCCGCCATAGCCGCAGACACGCCCAAAGCGCCAGCACGACCCACGAACTCGCGGCGGCTGATCAGCCCTTTCGCGGCGGTCTTCAACAGATGGTTCAGTTCAACAGACATCGTTTTCTCCCTGAGTTGGCGTTTTCGCCAGGTTGTCGTGACAGCAACTTGGTGTTGCCTTTGTTATTGATTCTCCAATCAATAACCCACGCTTTTTGAATGTGGCAAGGATTCTTGCACCCTTCGCCCGATCTCACACAAAGCGGCGCGCGACCTCTTCGTCAAAATGGCGCTCAAAAATCAGCGCCTCGCCCTCATAGGCCTGCAACCGCGCCACCATGCGAAACGCCGTAGCGGTGGCAGTCATCTCTGCCCATGCCACTGTTTTCACAGACCAATCCCCGCGTGACAGCCTTTGCTCCCAACAGTGCTCGGCACGCGCGGACAAAGGATCATCGGGATGGATCTGCCACAATTCCCGCATGGTCTCGCCACTACATAACCCATGTTTCAAATTTTCGACATCCCCTAGATCGTCATTTACGATCAAAGACACGGTTTTTCCGATCAGATCCTGCTCGATCCTGCGCGAGGTCTTGCCCGCCCGCAGCACCCGATGCGCCCAAGGCGCCGCCCCTTCCGCAGGCGGCGGCGCCCATTCCGGCCCCGATCCCGCATGCAGCGGCAGCTCTACTTGCCCCGATGTGATCCGCAACCGCCCCGCCTCGGGCGAAGGCCAAAGAAACGGCCAATAGCTGTTCGAAATCGCCAAACGCAGCCGATGCCCCGCGGCCAAACGATAGGCCATCTGGTCCAGCGCAAAGCCCACCTCCACCGCCTGATCCAGCGGCATTGGCTCGGGCAGCTCCATGCTGTTGCGATGACACAGGTTCAACATGCCATGCGCAATCCGGACTGAGCTGCCATCAGGCGCCACATCACAAAGCCGCGCCACCACAAAGCCCAAAGGCTTGTCACTCGCCAGCCGCAACCGCAGCTGCGCCGCCCCCAACAGATCCATCGGCTGCGCCAACACCGCGCCGTCAAAACAAACCGACATGGCATCCTCGCCCGCCTGATCCCCGGGCATCTCGGCATTCAAACCCATCGGAAAGAACTCGCCCGCCTGCAAGCCCAGATGCTGCGGCGTCGCCACCTCTACCGCAAAGCCCGCTTCATCTGTCCCTAAATATCCCACGGGGGTCCGGGGGTGTGAAACCCCCGGCACCTGCGCAGGCATCGCCAAATGCAAAACCGCGCGCGACACCCGGGCCGAGGGCCACTCCGCCTCCACCACCCAATGCCCCGCCCGGGCGCGCGCCGAGGCATCGGGCGGCTGCGAATGCAGCATATAGGCGCGATAGGCGCCATCGCCCTCGGCGCCATTCTCAATCCCCTTCAACCAGCGATCCCACCAGCGCAGCGCGCATTGCAAAAACCCAATCGCAGGCCCCGGCACGGCCGTGTGCGGGTATTGATGCACCCAAGGCCCGACAATCCCCTGCACGGGAGCAGGCACATTCTCGACCAAATGCGCCACGGTATTCATATAATTGTCCGCCCAACCGCCCCAAGACAGCACCGGCACCGTCATGCGCGCATAATCCTCGCTGACCGAGCCGTGCTTCCAATAGGCGTTCTTTTCCTGCATCGCCGCCCAGCGCGGCGCAAGCCAAGGCTCCGCCTCCAGCCGCGCCAGCCAATCCTCGCGCCAATCAGGCCGCAAAGCTGGGTCAGCCGGACGGCTGGAATAAGACAGCATCACCGCCCCCCAGCCAAAATTCTCGCCCAGCAAACAGCCGCCCTTAAAGTGGATATCATCAGCAAACCGGTCCGTGGTCGAACAGACCGAAATCACCGCCTTCAACGCAGGCGGCTGCAAGAATGCGGTCTGCAAACAATTGAACCCGCCCCAGCTTTTGCCCATCATCCCCACCGCGCCCGAGCACCAGTCCTGCGCAGCCAGCCAAGCGATCACCTCACAGGCATCCGCCAATTCCTGCGGCGTATATTCATCCTGCATCAACCCTTCGCTGTCGCCGGTGCCGCGCATATCGACCCGCACACAAGCATAGCCATGCCCCGCCACATAGGCATGCATGATCTCGTCACGCGGCAAAGTGCCATCACGCTTGCGGTAGGGAATATATTCCAAAACCGCCGGAACCCTGCCCGCGCCCTCGGCCCGCCAGACCCGCGCCGACAGGCGGCAGCCATCCGACAACACAATCGCCAGATCTGGCTCTTCGATGATCTTGAACGGAAACTCGCTGCGAACCTGCATGACGCCCTCCTAAAGCTGTGCCACCATCAGACCCTGCGCCTGCGCCTGCGTCGACCCCAAACCGCCCGCCCAAGCGCAAAAACCGACAATCTGGCGCCCTTGCCAAAGTTTCCGCTTGCAGCTTGGCGGTTCAATCGGCACCCCTAGGGGCAAAGACTTTTGTAGCGTAGCACGTCCCAAGGAGCCCGCATGTCCAGCCCGCCCAATATCCTTATCCTGATGGTCGACCAACTGACCGGCACCCTGTTCGATGATGGCCCCGCGGCCTTCCTGCATGCCCCCAATCTGCGCCGGCTGGCCGATCATTCGGTGCGCTTTGCCAATGCCTATACCGCCTCGCCGCTCTGTGCGCCCGCGCGCGCCGCCTTCATGTCGGGCGCGCTGCCGCGGCGCACCCGCGTCTATGACAATGCCGCCGAATTCGCCTCCGATATCCCCACCTATGCGCATCACTTGCGCCGTGCGGGCTATTACACCTGCCTCTCAGGCAAGATGCACTTCGTCGGCCCCGATCAGATGCACGGCTTTGAAGACCGGCTGACCACCGATATCTACCCCGCCGATTTCGGCTGGACCCCAGACTACCGCAAACCAAACGAGCGCATCGATTGGTGGTATCACAACCTCGGCTCCGTCACCGGCGCGGGCGTGGCCGAGATCACCAATCAGCTCGAATATGACGATGATGTCTGCCACCAAGCGGTGCAGAAAATCTACGACCTCTCCCGCGGGCTTGACGCGCGGCCCTGGTGCCTGACCGCCAGCTTTACGCATCCGCATGACCCCTTTGTGGCGCGGCGCAAATATTGGGATCTCTACAATGACGCGCCGGAATGTGAACCGCCCGAACCGCGCAGCTACGCCGAAATGGACCCGCATTCCAAACGCCTGATGGATGCCTGCGATTGGCGTGGCCTGACGGTGACTGACGATCATATCCGCCGCGCCCGCCAGGGCTATTTCGCCAATATCTCTTATATCGACGACAAAATCGGCGAGATTTTCACAGCCCTCGAAGCCACCCGCCAAGAGGCCACCGTGATCTTTGTCTCTGACCATGGCGAGATGCTGGGTCGCAAGGGCCTGTGGTTCAAGATGAGCTTCTTTGAAGGCGCGGCCCGCGTGCCCCTGATGATCTCGGCCGCAGGCCTGACCCCACAGCGGATCGAAACCGCCGTCTCTACCATCGACATCACGCCCACGCTTTGCGACCTAGCCGGCATCTCGATGGCCGAGATCATGCCCTGGACCGATGGCATCAGCCTGCTGCCTCTGGCCATGGGCACGCCGCGCACCGAACCCGTGGCGATGGAATATGCCGCCGAAGGCAGCATCACCCCCATGGTCGCCCTGCGCATGGGGGCATGGAAATTCATCCACTGCCCCGCCGACCCCGACCAGCTCTTCGATCTGGCCGCCGACCCGCTGGAAAACCACAACCTCGCCGCCGACCCGCGCGCAGCCGAGGTGCTGGCGCATTTCCAAACCTTGGTCGCCGCGCGTTGGGATCTGCCGGCCTATGACGCCGAGGTGCGCCAATCCCAAGCCCGCCGCTGGGTGGTCTATCAGGCGCTGCGCAATGGCAATTACTACCCTTGGGATTACCAACCCCTGCGCGCCGCCTCTGAACGCTATATGCGCAACCATATGGATCTGAACGTGCTGGAAGACAGCAAACGCTTCCCGCGCGGCGAATAAGCCAAAGCGCCGCTTTCATCTTGGCAAAAATATCCCCGCCGGAGGCCCCGCCTTGCCTCCGGCGCACCACCACCGCCTAGCGCGCGTCCGCCAATACCATCTCAGCCCCCTTCCACCCCATCAGGATCGAAGGCGCATTGGTGTTGCCGGCAATCAGGCTTGGAAAGGCACTGGCATCAATCACCCGCAGGCCCTGCACCCCATGCACACGGCAGCGCGCATCCACCACCGAGCCCGCCGCATCCCGCCCCATCCGCGCCGTGCAGCTTGGATGATAGACCGTGCCGGATCGGGCGCGGAAATCTGCGATCAGATCGGCATCGCTTTGCACCGCAGGGCCGGGGCGCAATTCCTCGGCCACATGCTGCGCAAAAGCCGGCTGGGCGACGATATGGCGCAGGAATTTCACCGCCGCCAACATCTCGGTCACATCCTCTTGGGTCGAAAACGCATTGGCGATGATCTGCGGCGCCTCAAAGGGGTCGCGTGACTTGATCCGAATGCTGCCGCGGCTGGTCGGATTGCAATTCGACAGGCCAATCGACAGCCCCGAAAACGGGTCTGGCGTCAGCAAGGGCCGCTCGCCCGCGCGCGGCAGCAGGGTCGAAAACGCCTGAAAATACAACTGCATGTTCGGCCGCGCCAAATCAGGCCGGGTGCGGAAAAATCCGCCGCCATGGTTGATGGATTTCGCCAAAGGCCCGCCGCCGCTCAGGAAATACTGCATGCCCACAAACAGCTTGCCCCACCAAGGCCGCAAGATGTCGTTATAGGTCGCAACCTTCATCCGCCAAGTATAGTTGATGCCCTGATGGTCGTTCAGATTGGCACCGACATTGTCATTGGCCATCACAATCGGAATGCGATGCTCGGCCAGCAACGCCGCAGGCCCCACGCCCGACAGCTGCAAGATCTGCGGCGAATTGATCGCGCCGCCGGCCAAAATCACCTCGGCTTTGGCGCGCAGCTCTTGGCGCTTGCCGTCTTTCAGATATTCCACCCCAACCGCGCGCTTGCCCTCAAAGATCACCCGCGTCACCTGCGCGCGCGTCAGCACCGACAGGTTCTTGCGCCGCATCGCAGGGCGCAAAAACGCCCGCGCGGTGGAATTGCGCCGCGCGCCCTTGATCGTCATCTGATAGGTGCCCGCACCCTCTTGCTCGGCGCCGTTGAAATCGCGGTTATAGGGCAGCCCCGCCTGAGCGCAGGCCTTGATGTAATCGCCCACCAGCCAATGCAGCCCCTTGCGGTTTTCCGAGATAAACAGCGGCCCACCCTTGCCGCGAAAGGCATCGCCACCCGCTTCGGTATCCTCAATCGCGCGATAGGCGGCCAGACACTCCTCCCAGCCCCAGCCCGGATTTTCAGCCCCCCAAGCCTGATAATCGGCCTTATTGCCGCGAATCCAAACCATGGCATTGATCGAAGACGACCCGCCCAAGATCTTGCCCCTTGGCCAATGATCCCGATTGCCAGCCAGCCCCGGATCGGGTTCGGTCTGATACATCCAGTTCACATTGGGATCGTAGAACAGCTTGCCATAGCCCAGCGGCAGATTGACGAAAAACCGCCGATCTGATCCGCCCGCTTCCAACACCGTGACGCGGTGCTTGCCGCTTGCACTCAACCGCTCGGCCAGTACCGACCCTGCCGAGCCTGCACCCACAATGATATAATCGCAGTCGTCCATTGGGCACCCCTTCGTTTTGCCCAACCTAGCGCGGCGCAGCGCGCTGACTTGGCCCGATGCGACAGAATATGTCGGCTTTACGCAGATGTTACAGTGAAGCTGGCGCGAATGCTGATCGGAAAATTCACCGAACGCGCAATATAGCAAACCTGATGAATGCGGTGGTGAATCGCCTCGGCCTCAACCAGATCAGCGCCTGCTGCCAGCAAGATCTGCGGCCGCAGCTCGCAAGACAAAAACCGCCCCGCGCCGCCTGCGCCGGTCTCGCCCACCGCCAAGGGCGCGTCTTCGTATCCCAGCACCACAATCCCCGCCTCGGCGGCGAAATGCAGATACCACAGCATATGACAGGCCGAGAGCGCCGAGATCAGCAGATCTTCGGGGTTCATCTTGCTCGGATCGCCGCCCAGCAAGGGGTCATTAGAGCAGGCCACCACCGGCTTGCCCTTGGCCGCGATGTTCCAGGTGCGGTCATAGCCGCGATAGCTGCTGGTGCCGGTGCCGCGATTGCCCGTCCAGATTACCCGCGTTGTGTAGTCGTGCTGCATCAAAGCCCCCGCTTGCCCCGGCTTAGGCTAACGCGGGCTTGCATCCGGCGAAAGCCCCGCCATTATGGCGCTGCGCGGGACGACCCGCGCCTTTGCAACACCTTGGGACGACCCGCGACAGGAGCCATCATGGCTTGGATCACACTGGCCATCGCAGGATTGTTCGAGGTGCTTTGGGCCTTTGCGATGAAGAAATCCGAAGGGTTTACCCTGCTTCTGCCCAGCAGCATCACGGTTCTGGGCGCAATTGCCAGCATGGTGCTTTTGGGTTTGGCGATGAAAACCCTGCCGCTTGGCACCGCCTACACGGTCTGGACAGGCATCGGCGCGGTCGGCAGCTTTGTGCTTGGGATCACCCTTTTGGGCGAACCCGTCACGCCGATGCGCCTGACCGCCGCTGTGCTGATCGTCGCCGGGCTGGTGCTGATGAAGCTGTCCAGCCCCTAGCGGCCCTGCCAAACCGGATCGCGCTTTTCGGCAAAGGCGCGCGCGCCTTCCAACTGATCCTCGCTGGAATAAAGCCTGTCAACCGTCGGCAACAGCCGCTTGGTCACCCGGTTCAGCGCGTCTTGAAACCGCATATCCTCGGCCTCGCGCACCACTTCCTTGATGGCGGCATAGACCAAAGGCGGACCAGATTCCAACAGCCGCGCCAGATCCCAAGCCTTGGCCAGCAGATCTTCGGGCGTGCAGATCTCTTTCACAATGCCCCAGCGATGCGCCTCTTCGGCGTCAAACCACCGCCCCGTCAGCAAAAGATCCATCGCCACATGATAGGGAATGCGCTTGGGCAGCTTGATGCTGGCAGCATCAGCCACCGTGCCCGAGCGGATTTCCGGCAGCGCAAAGGTCGCATTGCTGGAACAAAGGATCAAATCCGCCGACAGCGCCAGCTCAAGCCCGCCACCGCAGCAAATCCCGTTCACCGCCGCAATCACCGGCTTGTTCAGGTTCGGCAATTCCTGCAAGCCGCCAAAGCCGCCGACCCCGTAATCGCCATCCACCGCATCACCACCCGCCGCCGCCTTCAAATCCCAGCCGGGGCAAAAGAACTTCTCGCCTGCGGCGCGCAAAATGCACACCCGCAGCGCCGCGTCATCCCGAAAGCCGCGAAACACCTGCCCCATGATGCGGCTGGTGATCAGGTCAATCGCATTGGCCTTGGGTCGGTCAAGCGTCACCTCTAGGATCGCCCCCTCCACCCGCGTCTTGATCGGTCCGTCGGTCAGCATCTGCATCATCTTGTCCTTACCAAAGCATCCACAGCCACAGCTCCGTCAGAGCGCGCAAGGATAGGGTTAATCTCGATCTCTTCCAGCCGCGGATCAGCCGCCATCAACTCGCCCAAACGCAGCGCAATCGCCGCCACCGCCGCAACATCCGCGCGCGGGCGGCCGCGATAGCCGTCAAGCAGCGGCCAAAGCCGCAGACCGCGCATCGCTTGCATGACCTGCGCCGCGCTCACCGGCCAGATCAGCGTCACCGTATCGGCCAAAACCTCGGCCGTGACACCGCCCATGCCGATGGTCAGCGCGATGCCGTAAACCGGATCGCGCCGCAGCCCCAGCAGAATCTCGGCCACGGCCCCCGTGACCATCTCTTCCAGCAGATAGCCACTGGCGCCTGCCATCTCGACCTGCCCGTCCAAGCTGGTCAGGCCCAACCGCACCGCGCCGGCTTCGGTCTTATGCGCAAAGCCCAAACCCTTAAGCGCAAAGGGCGCGCGCAGCTCGCCCTGCCGCGCGGTCAGCTCAGGCAGGCTGGGCGCGCTGATCGCAGCAGGCACCGCGACGCCAGCGCGGGCCAAAACCGCCTTGCCTTCGGCCTCACTCAGCAACCGGCTTTCGCCTTCGGCGACAACAGCCACCGGCTGCCAGCCTTCCACGACATCCCAGCGCTGCGCCGCCTTGATCGCGGCCAGGGCGGTTTCCAAGCCCATCAACGTGCACACGCCCTGCGCCATCAAGGCCACCGCGCGTGCCTCGTCAAAGTTCTCGGGCATCGAGGCCACTGGCAGCGCCGGTCGCCCCGTCGCCGCCTGCGCCGCCACAATCGCATCCAGCGCCGGCTGATAGCCCGAAGGATCGCAGCGGTCGCCACGCGGCGGATCAATGATATAGATCCCCGCATCATAGCCCGACAGCATGGTGCTGAACACATCCGTGGTGCGCGGCCCGTCACCCCAAATAAAGGTATGGTAATCCAATGGATTGGCGATGGTGACGATGGGCCCCAAAATCTCGCCCAAGCGCGCACGCACCGCCTCTGGCACGGCTGGAAAGGCAAGACCGAAGCCCGCCGCCAAATCCGCGACCAAACCCGCCTCGCCGCCCGAACACGACAGCGAACAGATCGCCTGCCCCAAAGCGCCGTGACAGTGCAAAATCTTCAAGGTCTCGATCAGCTCGGAAGGCGTATTGACCTCGGCCACCCCAATCTGGCGCAAAAACGCCGATGACGCCGCGCCGCCGCCCGCCAAAGACGCGGTATGCGAGGCGGCAGCCAGACGCGACAGTTCGGTCTTGCCCGATTTGATCGCAACAATCCCCTTGCCCATCGCCCGCGCGCGGGCCGCAAGGGCGGCAAAAGCCGCCGCATCGTCGATGCCCTCGATATAAAGCCCCAAGGCAGTGACGCGCGGATCCTCCAGCAAAGCCCCCGCCAAATCGGCCAAGCCAACCACCGCCGCATTGCCCAGACAGGCGACATAGGCCACCGGCAAAGCCCGCTTTTGCATGCCCAGATTGATCACAATGTTCGAGGATTGGCTGACCAAGGCCACGCCGCGCTCGACCCGCACACCGCCATGCTGATCGGGCCAGAGCAAAGCCCCGTCCAGATAGTTGATCACGCCGTAGCAATTCGGCCCCAAGATCGGCATATCACCCGCCGCCGCAATCAACTGCGCCTGCAACTCGGGCGCGCCAGCTTCGGTCCAGCCGCTGGCAAAACAAATCGCCCCGCCCGCCCCCATCGCCGCAAGCTCGGCCACAACCTCAACGGTGGCAAAGCGGTTCACCCCGATAAACACCGCATCGGGGGGCTCTGGCAGATCCGCAAGGCTGGCATAGGCCCGCAGACCGCCAATCTCGGGCTTGTTTGGATGCACCGGCCAAACCTGACCCGCAAAGCCCATCTTGCGACATTGCTCGATCACATTCAGCGCCCAACCCGCGCCTAAAACTGCGATGGTTTTCGGACGCAGCAAACGGTCCAAGGGTTTCATTGCCCGCCTCCGACCCGCGCGACACCGCCGCCAAGACGGGGGCCAGCCCCCGCGCTGCCTTGCTGCGCAAGCCAGCTTCCCCCGGGATATTTAGAGACAGATGAAACACAAGGGCGCCCCACCCCGACGAAACGGGGTAGGGTTTCACCTGTCACGGCCATCGGGGTCCCCCCCTGTTCCGTGAGATCAGAATCGCTCATTAAGGTTAACATTTCGTTTCATCTGTCCAAAAATATCCTCGGGGGGAGGCTTTGCTTGCAAAGCCGTGGGGGGCAGACAGCCCCCCTGTTTGCTTCAGGCGCCCTGCGCGCGCAGAAGCTCTCGGCTGATGATATGGCGCTGGATCTCGCTGGTGCCTTCCCAGATCCGTTCCACCCGCGCATCGCGCCAGATGCGTTCTAGTGGCAATTCGTCCATCAAGCCCATGCCGCCATGGATCTGGATCGCCTCATCGGCAATCATCGCCAGCACTTCGCTTGCCTTGAGTTTGGCCATCGACATATCAGCCTCGCTTACCGTGCCCTGATCGTATTTCCAGGCCGCCTCGCGGGTCAGCAGTTCTGCGGCTTTCAGCTCTGTCGCCATATCGGCGAGTTTGAACGACACGCCTTGGAACTTGCCGATCTGCTGGCCAAACTGCCTGCGTTCGGCGGCATAGCTGATCGCAAGGCCCAGCGCGCGTTCGGCCCGACCTAGGCAGGTCGAGGCCACCTGCAGCCGTGTCGCACCCAGCCATTTGCCTGCGACTTCAAAGCCTTGGTGTAGCTCGCCCAAGATTTGTCGCTTGTTCAGGCGGCAATCATCAAATTCGAGGATCATGTTGTTATAGCCGCGATGCGAGACGTTGCGGTAGCCCTCGCGCACCGTAAAGCCTTTGGTGCCCTTATCGACCAAAAACGCGGTGATGCGTTTTTTTGGGCCGCGCGGGGTGTCTTCTTCGCCAGTGGCCACCCAGACAATCGCGAAATCGGCAAGATCGGCGTGGCTGATGAAATGCTTGGTGCCGTTCAGGATAAAATCATCGCCATCGGCCCGCGCCGAGGCCTTCATGCCGCGCAGATCAGAGCCGGCCCCCGGTTCAGTCATCGCTTGGCAGTCGTGCTTTTCACCGCGCACGCAGGGCAGCAGATATTGCTCGCGTTGATCGCCGACACAGGCCAGCAAGATATTCGAGGGCCGCGAGACGCAGGTCCAATGCAGCGCGTAATTGGCTTTGCCAAGTTCTTTTTCATAAAGCAGCCAAGTCAGCGTATCGAGCCCGGCACCGCCGACCTCTTCGGGCATATTGGCGGCATAAAGCCCTGCGGCAATCGCTTTGGCAGCGATTTCGCGCCGCAGCTCTTCGCGCAAGACCCCCGTGCGTTCGACTTCGGCTTCATGCGGGTAAAGCTCGGCTTCGACAAAGCCGCGCGTCGCATCGACGATCATCTGCTGTTCTTCTGTCAGTCCGAAATGCATCTGATTTCCTTAGGGATCAACGTTGTAGGTCATGCCGTCCACGGCCAGCGCCTGACCCGAGATCATCCGTGCGCCGTCTGAGGCCAGATAAAGCGCCAGGGCTGCCACATCTTCGGGGTCCGAGAGCCGCTTCATTGCGGTGCCGCTGGCATAGCCTTGGCGCACGGCATCGGCGCTCATGCCTTTGGCGGCGGCTTCGGCTTCGATCACGCGGTCGATGCGCGGCCCGTTCACAGAGCCCGGACAGATCGCATTGGCGCGGATGCCATGGGGGCCCAGCTCCATCGCCACGGTTTTCATCAGGCCGATCACCCCCCATTTCGCCGCCACATAGGGCGCACGATAGGGCGTGCCATAAAGCCCCGAGGTCGAAGAGGTGAAGATAATGCAGCCCGCCCGCGCGGGTTTCATTATCTTGGCGCCGAACTTGGCCGCAAGCATTGCGCCGTCCAGATTGACACCAAGGCATTGGTGCCAAGCCTCAAGGTCCATGTCCTCGATCGCAGCCGTCGGGCCTTTGATGCCCGCATTGGCGCAAAGCACATCCAGACCGCCCCAAGCCGCTGCGATCTCGTCAAACAAGATCTGCATCCCCGCTTCCGAGCTTGCGTCCGAAACCGAGCCACGGATGCCCGCAGGCAGCGCCGCGATCATCGCGGCGTCCACATCTGTCACCCAAACCCGGTCGCCTTGCGCTGCAAAGGCCTGTGCCATCACCAGACCAATGCCATTGGCCCCGGCGGTTACCAGAACCCGCCTCATCGTTTTTGCCCCACGGCGCGACCCGCGCCTTCGGGCAGCGGCAGGCCTGCATGGGCTTCGGCAATGGCGCGCAGTTTTGCCCAAACCTCGGGCGCTGCCGGCGAGGCTTTGCCTGCGGCCATATCGACATGCAGACACAGCTGTTCGATGGTGGCGACGCACTCTTCGCCCTTCATGATCCGCACAAAGGAGCGATAGCGCTTTTCATCCGCAGAGATGATCTGAAGCGTGCCCGTCAGCCGATCGCCCAGCTTGGCCTCGCCCAGATGGCGAATGTGGGTTTCAGCGGAATAAAACGAATGCCCGGCAGCGACATAGTCCATCCCCGCCCCGATCAGCCGCAAAAAGTTATCGACGGTTTCGGAATTGGCAAAGTA
>CAJXWJ010000032.1 GCA_913062925.1 uncultured Pseudorhodobacter sp.
CACTCTCGGCCTCAAGCACGGTAAAGCCGCGCATCCGCAGGGCGCGGCTGGCGAAAGCGCGCACCGGCGCCTCGTCTTCTACCAACAGCACCACGCCATCGCCTTGTCGGACAAGCTGTGGCTTTGCAGGCTTTGCCGGGCTGGCGCGCTCTTCGCCTTGGTAAATCGGGAAATACAGCTGGAAACTGCTGCCCTTACCCTCGGTCGAATCGACAAAAATATAGCCGCCCGATTGTTTGACAATGCCGTAAGCGGTGGAAAGCCCGAGTCCCGTGCCCTCACCGACGCGTTTGGTGGTGAAAAATGGCTCGAAAATCTTGGTAAGCCGGTCTGAAGGGATGCCGCAGCCGCTGTCGGTGACCCGAATCACCGCGTAATCGCCGGCGGGCACAACAGCGCGGTCGCGGTGCAAATCATCAATCAGATGCAGCGCTTGGGTGTCGATCCCGATGGTGCCCCCCGACGGCATCGCATCGCGCGCATTGACGACAAGGTTCATAATCACCTGTTCCAATTGGCGTTTATCGGCGCGAATAGCCCCAAGCTGGGCGGCATGCGAGAGCTGCAACTTCACCCGTTCGCCCACCAATCGGTTCAGCAAATGCGTCAGATCCGAGAGCACATCCGCCAGATCCAAACGCTCGGGCTTCAGCGTTTGCTTGCGCGAAAACGCCAGCAACTGCCCGACCAAGGCCGCAGCACGATTGGCATTTTGGTGAATTTGTATCAAATCAGAATATTCGGGATCTTCGCTTTTGTGGCGCAGCAGTAAAAGGTCGCAATGGCCTGAAATTGCCGTGAGAAGATTGTTGAAATCATGGGCCACGCCCCCTGCAAGCTGGCCAATCGCTTGCATTTTCTGGCTTTGCACAAATTGCGCCTCAAGGGTTTTCAAGGCAGTGGCGTCTTGCAAAACTGCCAGCACGCTGGGGCGACCGGCCTCCACGATCCGGCGCAGGGTGACTTGCAAAAACACCTCGCCCTCCAGATTGCGGGCGCGCAAAACCTCGGCCCCGCTGGGCAGCTGCTCAGAGGCGACATCGGCCAGCCAATCGGCCACCGGCCTGCCCAAACCGTCAAACAGCTCGTGAATAGGCGCCGGCCCTTCACTCAGCTGCAAAAACTCGCGCGCGCATTTATTGGCCTGCAACAGCGTGCCTTTGGTGTCAAATTTTAGCAAAGCCACCGGAAGATGTTCAAAATCAGCAAGCGACGCCGCTGTGGGCTGGCCCGTGAACACCGGCAGCAGGTAGATTTCGCGCCGCTCGCCCAAGCCCTCTACCTCGGCAAAAACCGCGCGAATGGCACCGTTGATCGAGGCCACCTCCATCTCTTCACCCGAGCGCAGGATCTGGCTGCCAAAGACCTGATCCAGCCGCTTTGGCCGCCCCCCCAGCAAGCGCCGCATCGCGTCATTGCTGAACAAAATTACGCCGGCACGGTTGGCGGTCAGCATCGGCAGGCTGAGCGCCTCGGCCCCGCGCCCAAGGCTGCCACGCTCGGAAAAATCCTCCAGCCGCCACAGATAGCTTTGCGCGGTGATGCGATGCACCGAAAGCCGGGTTTGCCCCTTTTGCGTCGTCACATCCTCGCGCGCGGCGCCCTGGCTGTTGGCACGGCTTTGCAACCGATACAGCACCGCCGAGGGGGCGGCAAAATGGTCCTTAAGCGCTGCCAGAATCGTCCCGCCGTCACTTGCGCCAAAACGGGCAGTGGCGGCTTGGTTTTGAAAGCCAACCTGTCCGAAAGCATCGGTTGTAAAACAGGGGGTTGCGTCATGTTCCAGCAGCTGGCCCAAGCGCCGTTCTTCGCTGCGTTTGCGCCAAAGCCCAAGGCGCCGCGCCCCCTGTTGCAGCAGCGCCACCACCAGCAAGATCGCCGCCGCTGTGCCAAAGCCAAGCGTCCAAAACCCCTCGCCAAAAGCTGCCACAGCCGCAAGCGCCAAGGCCAAAACCCCCAGCACCAAGGGCCCGCGCAGCATCAGCGCCGGCGGCCTGGCCTTATCTGCCAAGCGAAGTTGCGAACCTGCCACATATCCCTCCAACAGGAGCCCAGTTTGACGCAGTTAAACAGCCGAATAGTTAACCCAAGCTTAACCGCGGCCCTGTCGGTCGCATAATAAAATTTTAGCTGCCAGATATGCCGCCAGATTGGGGCGGCAAAAGCTGGGCCACAAAAAACCCATCCGCACCGCTTAAAGGGCTGAAACGGCGTTGCATTTTACAAGTCCAGCCGCTGTGACGCTGCAAAAACGCCGCGATTTGAGCCTCGTTTTCCGCCGCAAGCATCGAGCAGGTGGCATAGGCCAAAACGCCATCAGGCGCGAGCATCGCAGCGGTTTGATCCAGAATCTGGGCTTGAATCGCCAAAACTTCGGTCAAGCGCGCCTCTGTCAGCGCCCATTTTCCCTGCGGATCACGGCGCCAGCTGCCCGAGCCAGAGCAAGGAACATCCGTCAAGATCAGATCATAAGGCTTTGTTTTGGAGAAACTCTCGACGATTTTCAGCCGCGCGCCCGCCCGCTCTGCCCGCGCGGGCAAATCGCGCATCCGACGCGGATCGCGATCATGGGCTTCCAGTGAGATCTGCGCCTTTGCTGCCATCGCCAAGGCCTTGCCGCCGCCACCGCAGCAAAAATCCAGGACCCGCTGCCCGTCATGCAAATCCAGCGTGTCGATCACGGCTTGGCTAGAGGCGTCTTGCAGCTCAACCAATCCCTCAAGATATGCAGCTGAGGCATTGATTTTACGCGGATTTTCCAAAACAATCAGACAGGCCGATGCCAGATCAGAAACCTGTGCAATCACCCCGTCAGCGGCCAAAACCGCCATCGCCTCGCTGCGGGTCGTCTTTGCCAAATTGACCCGCAAAAACACCGGAGCCCGCTTGCGCATCGCTTGCATCACCGCGGTGAAATCCGCGCCAAGACTGTCACGCAGTGGCTGGGCCAACCAGCTTGGGCAATCAAGCGCCGCTGCGTCCTCGGGCTCTGTCGCAACCTCACTGGCCAGCACCACGCCTGGCGCATGGCCCTGCCCGCAAAACAAGGCTTCAATGTCTTGACCTGCCGCCCGGGCGCCGCCCAAGATCAGTCCACGGCCAGTTTCAGAGCCACCCAAAGCCGCAAAAGAGGCTTTGCAGCGCAGTGCGTCATAGACCAGATCGCGCACCGCATGCCGGTCGCCCGAGCCCGCAAAACGGCTGGCGCGGCCCCAATTGGTCAGCGCCTGTTCGGCGGCAGATCCGGCCAGAATACGGTCTAAAACCTCGATCGCGGCAGAGAGACGGGCTTGCGGGGTCATCGGATCACTTTCTGCCGGAAGAAGGCCTGTTTGCAGCCCCCTGCCTATAGCGATGAAAAAAATCCTGCAACAGGCCGCATTTCCCCTCGCAATCGTTACATTCATCGCCCATCTGTGTCGCATGACTGGCGTGACCCCAAACCGATCCCTGCCGTTTTCGCAAAACCTGCTGGCGCAATTGCACGGCGGCAAGAGCGAGCGCATTTCGCTGCAAGAGCTGCTGGACGGGGTGAAAACCCATGCCCGAGCAACGCTTATGATTTTGTTTTCGCTTCCAAATCTTGTTCCAAGCATTCCGGGCATGTCGGCAATCACCGGCCTGCCCTTGCTGTTTTTGGCCGTTCAGATGATGATGGGAAATAATGTCTGGCTGCCGCATTTCATCGCCTCGCGCAGCTTTTTGCGCAGTGATTTGCTGCGCTTGATCAACCGTTTGCTGCCCTATTTGCAACGGGTCGAGCGGGTTTTGCAGCCGCGCCAGCTGATTTTATCGCGCCCAACGGTGCTGCAAGTGATCGGTTTGATCTGCGTGGTGCTGTCTGTGCTGATCGCCTTACCGATTCCCTTGGGCAATTTCCTGCCCGCCGTGGCGATCATTCTGTTCAGCCTTGGCACGCTCGAGGCGGACGGTGTGTTCATTATCGCAGGCTTTGTCACCGCAATCGCCTCGGTCTTGTTTATAACCGTGTTTTATTGGGGGGTGATTATGGCGGTGCTGCGGATGATGGGCCACGCAGCTTAACGCCGCGTGGCCAAAGGCTTATCCGATGCGGTAGTTCGGGCTTTCGCGGGTGATCTGCACATCATGCACATGGCTTTCCTTTAGCCCTGCGCCAGTGATCTTCACGAAATGGCAATCTTTGCGCATATCGGCCACGGTCGCACAGCCGGTATAGCCCATCGCCGCGCGCAAGCCGCCCACCATCTGATGGATCACCGCTGCCGCCGAGCCTTTGTAGGGCACTTGGCCTTCGATGCCCTCGGGCACCAATTTGTCGCTGGCCGCATCCTTTTGGAAATAGCGATCGGCCGAGCCGCGCGCCATTGCCCCAAGCGAGCCCATGCCGCGATAGGCCTTGAACGAGCGGCCCTGCCACAAGATCACCTCGCCCGGAGATTCGTCGGTGCCCGCAATCGCAGAGCCGACCATGGCGCAGGACGCCCCTGCCGCAATTGCCTTGGCAAAATCGCCCGAGAATTTGATGCCGCCATCGGCGATCACCGGCACTTTGCCCGCAGCGCGTGCCGAATCCATAATCGCGGTCAGCTGTGGCACCCCCACGCCCGCCACGATCCGCGTCGTGCAGATCGACCCCGGGCCGATGCCCACCTTGACCGCATCGGCACCCGCGCCAATCAGCGCACGCGTGGCCTCGGCGGTGGCAACATTGCCTGCCACCACTTGCACCGCGTTCGAGAATTTCTTGATCCGGTCGACCGCAATCGCCACCCCTTCCGAGTGACCATGTGCAGTGTCGATCACCACCATATCAACGCCCGCTTCGATCAAAGCCATCGAGCGTTCAAAGCCCGCATCGCCCACGGTCGAGGCCGCAGCCACCCGCAAACGCCCCAGATCATCCTTGCAGGCCTGCGGGTTCAGCACGGCCTTTTCGGTGTCTTTCAGGGTCAAAAGCCCGGTCAGCTTGCCCGCGCCATCAGTCACCAGCAGCTTTTCAATCCGCCGCGCCTTCATCAGCGAAATCGCCGCATCGCGGTCAACGGGTTCGCGCAGCAGCGCAAGGTTTTCCGAAGACATCATTGCATGCACGGGGGTTTTGTCATCGCTGGCAAAGCGCATATCGCGGTTGGTCACAATGCCCAACACCCGGCCGTCATGGTCAACCACTGGAAAGCCGGTGATCTGATAACGCTCCATCAACAGCTTGGCATCGCCCAGCGTTTGCTCTGGCGTCAGCGTGATCGGCTGATAGACCACACCGCTTTCAAAACGCTTAACGCGGCTGACTTCGCGGGCCTGCGTCGCCACATCCAAGTTGCGGTGAATAACGCCGATACCGCCCGCCTGCGCCATGGCAATCGCCATACGGCCTTCGGTTACGGTATCCATCGCCGAAGACAAAAGCGGGATATTCATCCGGATGCTTTGGGTCACAAAGGTGGACGTATCCGCCTCGGATGGCAGCACCGAGCTTGCAGCCGGCACCAGCAAAACGTCATCAAAAGTGAGCGCCTCGCGAATCTCCATGAAAGCCTCCATCGGGTTCAAGTGGGAGTGTTCGTTTGACGGTTTCCTGTTTCACCGATTGTCAGGCTTTGCAAGACCCATTCGCCCCCTTGCGGGCAAAATTGATCCCTTGCAGACTGCGGCAAAACCGGGGGGCGCCGATGCGGGTCGCGATTGTCGAGAATACCAGATTCACCCATCACGGCCAGATTGGCGTGGCGCTGCACGAGGCGGGGGCGATGATCGACCTTTACCGGCCATGGGCGGATGGGCTTTTGCCCGAGGCGGGTAGTTTCGACGCGCTGGTGGTCTTTGGCGGCGAGCAAAACGCCTTGGCCGATGCCACCCACCCCTATCTGCCCGCCCTTGGCGCGCTGATGCAGGCGGCGGCGTTGTCGGGCAAGGCCACACTTGGCATTTGCCTTGGCTCGCAGATCCTTGCGCGTGGCGCAGGCGCGCAAAACCACATCGGCACCGCGCCAGAATTTGGCTGGTGCGCCGTTGATCTGACACCCGAGGGCGCTGCCGACCCTTTGCTGTCGCATCTGCCAGCGCGCTTTGATATTTTCGAATGGCACTCGGACACCTTCACCCTGCCGCAAGGCGCGGTTGCTTTGGCGCGCAGTGATGTGGCGCTGCAAAGCTACCGGATTGGCCGCGCAGGCTATGCCACCCAGTTTCACTTCGAGGCCAGCCGCGCCGTGGTGCGCCGCTGGATCGACAGCTTTGGCCCCTATTTGCAGGCGCAGCAGCCCAGCTTTTTGGCCGATCACCCGCAGCTGGCCGAAACCCATGGCGTCGCCGCCGATGCCCACGGGCTTGCCATCGCGCGGGCTTGGGTGGCGCTGATCTAAGCCTCTGCGGCGTTGGTCTTGGCCGCGAGTGCCCCCGTCGCCCACATCTTCACCACCCGAACCCCGATCATCGGGATCAGCGCAGCAGCCAGCAGCAAAACCACCATCCCTGCTTCGGCCCAATGCCCGCCGAGTGAGATCAGCGCCGCCGCATAAGAGGCCAGCGGAAAGGTGAAACTGCCCCAAAGCGGCGAAAACCCCGAAGCCGTCAGCCACCGCGCGCTGAGCAGCAGGCTGGCGAAGATCACCGCGCCAAAGCTGGCAAAGCTATAGGCCAGCAGATCTTGGCCCAAGCCATGCGCCACGGTGGCAAAAAGTGCCGCTGGCGCCAGATGAATGGCCAGCATCGGGCGCAGTGGCGCGGGTGGGATCCTTGCGATCAGCTGCGCCAAAGACACGCCCCAAATCGCCGCGGCAACCGGCATCACCGCCCAAAGAATGCCCTGCGCCACCCCCTCAAACCCCATCGACACCGCCGAAACCGCCCCAACGATAAAGCCGACAAAGCTCAGATGCCAAGCCGGTGTCACCACCCGCCCCTCGGCAGGCAGGCCAAGCCAAACCTTGATCCACAGCCCCGCAAGCGCCAGATGCAGCGCCAGCCCCAGCCCCAGCACCCCCGCCGCAAGCGCTGGCGCATAGGGTGCCAGCACCGCCGCCGATGCCATCACCCCCATGCTGGCGGTGGCATAGCCCGCGCGCCCGGGCAGCACCCGCATGTCTTCCAAAACCACCGCAGGCCTGCGCGCCACCTTGACGGCAAGTGCTGCCAGCGCAAAGCAAAACACCGCCAAAATCGCCCCCAAAGCCGCCTCTGCCAGCCCGGCCTCAAGCCCCAACCAGCCCAAGCCCCGCCGCGCCGCCAAACCCAGGCCCAAAAGCCCCAGCAGCGCCGAAAACACCGCAGGCGGCGTGCGCGCAAACAGCTTGGGCTTGCGCGGCGGGAACTCGGGTGCTGGAAAGCTTTTGGGGCGTCGCGCCAAACGCGGGGTCAAATCAGGCGGGGTCTGGGTCATCGCACACTCCATGCTTTGCCCCATTCACCACGCCAAGAAGGTAAAGCGCAAGCGGCCGCTTCGCCGCAGGCGAGGCTGACGCCCGTTTGACGCGGGCTCGATGCCCGCGCCAAACGGCCCCCTAGCCGCGCAAGACCGGAAACCAATCCTCGCGCAGCCGCTGCCCTGCGACCATGCCATGATCGGGATAGGGCGGCGAGGTGCGCCCCGGCCGCTCGACATAGCGCGCATCCTCCCCGAGCAGGCGCAAGGAAAACGCCCGCCTGCGCGCGCCCGCCTCATTGCCACGCGCGCCGTGCAGGGTGCGGTAGTGAAAGGCCACCGCATCGCCCGGCTCCATCTCCCATTCCAGCACCCGCATGCCCTCGGCATCGGGATCGGGCACCGGCATATAGGCATCGGGGTTGGGATAAAACGCGGTCTCGGCCAGCCAGCGCGTCGGCAGCACATCCTTTTCCCAAAGATGCGAGCCCGCAACACAGCGCAAAGACGCCTGCGTCACCCGGTCCAGTGGCGACCAAAACGACACGGTTTGCGCGCCTTGCACAAAATAATAGGGCCCGTCGCTGTGCCACGGCGTCGGCTTGGCGGTGCCGGGCTCTTTGACCAGCACATGATCGTGAAACATCTGCACCCGCTCTGACTGCATCAAAGCCGCAGCCACTTCCGCCACATCCGAGCCTTTGATCACCCGCTCGAATTCAGGGATGCGCTGCCAGTTGCAATAATCGTCAAAGAACCGCCCCGCCTCGCCAGGTTTCAGGTTTTCGGCCGCATAGGGTCCGGGCTCGGCCATATTGCGCGCCACCCCTGCCCGCAGATCCTCGACCCAATCGGCCCAAAGCCCCTTGACCAACACCGCCCCGTCGCGCTGAAACGCGGCCACCGTCGCCTCGCTGAGCTTTACCATCGCACCCTCCCCCTCTGTGATGAAACCTTTATGGCAAAGACCCAAAGCCCGCGCAACCGCGCGCGCCAAAGCCTCTGATTTAAACCGCTTTGGCCGATACCACCCCACCAGCAAGCCGCTGTAAAAGCATCCTTTCCCCGAGTTTTTTGCGATTAAGCCTGCCCAAGCGCCTCAAACACTTTGACCGCGCCGCCGACTGCGGCTAGTCTTCGGCGCAAATCACGCTGAACCCTGCAATCCTTGTTTCATTTGGGCGCTATGAACCTTAAAGAATTGGCGCTAAAGTTGAACCTGTCGCCCACAACCGTCAGTCGGGCCTTGAATGGCTACCCCGAGGTAAATGCCGCTACCCGCGAGCGTATTCTTGCCGCCGCCAAACGCCACAATTACCGCCCCAATACCCGTGCGATCCGGCTGGCCACAGGGCGGGCCATGGCGGTGGGCCATGTGTTTCCAGTGGCCACGAAATCCGAGATCATGAACCCGATCTTTGCCGATTTCATCGCAGGCGCGGGCGAGGTTTACACCACCAACGGCTATGACATGCTGCTTTCGGTGGTCTCGGATGCGGCAGAAACGCAAAGCTATCACGATCTGAAATTGCGCGGCGCAGTTGATGGCGTGATCATCCATGCGGTGCGCAGTTCGGATGATCGCATCAAAACCCTGTTGCAGCTTGGGCTTCCCTTTGTTTCGCACGGGCGTGCAACCTCGGTTGACCTGCCCTATTCTTGGGTCGATGTGAACAACCGCCGCGCGTTTTTGCGCGCCACCGAATTTTTGCTGGATCTGGCACATCAGCGCATTGGTCTGATCAACGGCAAAGAGGATCTGGATTTCGCGCTGCGCCGCCGGATGGGCTATCTCGAGGCGCTGTCGGCGCGCGCAATCGCACAAGACCCTGCGCTGATGTTCACGGGCGAGCTGACCGAACATGCAGGCTATCTGGCCGCCAGCACCATGCTGGCTTTGCCGCAGCCCCCCACCGCCTTTGTCTGCGCCTCGATGCTTTCGGGCATGGGCGCGCGCCGCGCAATCGAGGCGCGCGGGCTGGTGATGGGGCGTGATGTCTCGGTGATCATCTTTGACGATGAACTCAGCTATCTGCGCAATGGCGAAGATCTGCCGATTTTCACCGCCACGCGGTCTTCGGTGCGGCTGGCGGGGCAATTGGCGGCACAGATGCTGCTGGATCTGATCGCAGACCCCGCTTCTGCGCCGCAAAACCGCCTGCTTGAAGCCGATCTGATTTTGGGGCAATCCACTGGCCCCGCCCCGCGCACATAACCCTTCGATTCCCCCGTTAGAAACAGCCAAGCCTTCAGGTGCCCCTATGACCACGCCTCTTAATCTTGTTGCTGACATCGGCGGCACCAACACCCGGGTTGCGCTTGCCGATGGCAAGGCGGTGCGTCAAGACAGCATCCGCCGCTATGCCAATGCCGATTTCCCAAGCTTGGAGCCGGTGCTGACGCGCTATTTGGCCGAAGAAGGCATCGCGCGGGTCGAGGGGGCTTGCGTTGCCGCCGCAGGCCCGGTGCGCGACGGCGTGGCGGTGATGACCAATCTGGCCTGGACGATTGACGCAGCCCAGCTGACCCGTGCCACTGGCGCCGCGCATACCGCGATTTTGAATGACCTCCAGGCGCAGGGCCACGCGCTGGGCCATATCGCCCCGCAGTTTCTGCGCCCGCTGATCGCAGGCCCGCAGCAAAGTGGCGCGGCCATGCTGGTGGTGGGTGTGGGCACCGGTATGAATGCAGCCCCCGTGCATAACACGGCAGCTGGTCGGGTGGTTGCGGCCTCGGAATGCGGCCATATCGCGATGCCTGTGCGCAATGAGACCGACTTTCGCCTGATGAAATTCATCGAAGGCCACGGACCGCATGCGCATGGTTTTGCCGGCGTCGAAGACATTCTGGCGGGGCGCGGGCTGGAACGGCTGCACGCCTTTGTCACCCATGAGGCGGGGGCGATGCAGGAACTGGGGGCGGCGCAGATCATGCAGGCGCTTGGCGCAGGCGATCCGCTGGCGCGGCAAACCGCGGCACTTTATGTGCGGCTTTTGGGCAATGAGCTGGGCAATCTGGCGCTGATCCACCTGCCCTTTGGCGGGCTTTATCTGATCGGCGGCGTGGCGCGTGCCATGGTGCCCTATATGGCCGAGATGGGGCTGACCGAGGCTTTCCGCGATAAGGGGCGCTTTGGCGATTTCATGAAAGATTTCGCAGTCTTCGCGGTGGAAGATGACTACGCAGCCCTGACCGGCTGCGCAGCGCATCTGAGCAGCACGCCTGCCTAGGGCTTGGCGGCTTTGGGCAGACGCTCAGCGATAAAGCTTAACATGACGCCAAGGCCATCTTGGGAAATGCCGTGCCCGCCGCCTTTCATCACATGCGCAAAGACCTTGAAGCCATTGGCAACAAGCGTATTTCCTGCGGCCTGCATCTCGCCAAAAGGCACCACATCGTCGCGGTCGCCGTGCATCAATAAGACTTCAGGCTTTACTGTCATTTCCATCGCCAAAGTATTGGGGCGCATCAGTTTTCCCGAAATCGCCACCAGCCCTGCGATGGTGTCAGCCCGCCGGGGTGCAACATGCAGGCCCATCATCGCGCCTTGACTAAACCCCACCAAAACCAGTTCAGACGCCGAAACAGCTTCGGCCTGTAAGGTGATGTCGATAAAGCCATTCAGATCATCTGCCGCTTGGTTCATCGCCACCGCAGACTCGACCTCGCTCGAGCCATCAAAGCGCGGGATCGGGAACCACTGCCTGCCAAAGCCGCTGGCAGCGCAGGCCTGCGGCGCGTCGGGGGCATAAAACACCGTATCGGGCAAATGCGGCCCCAAGACATCGGCAATCCCCAACAAATCGGCGCCATCGGCGCCGTAGCCATGCACAAAGATCACCACCGAACCGGCTTTGCCCGACACCGAGGCCTTGCGGCCAAATTTTAACGCTCTGCTCATAGAAATGACCCTGCCCCTAAATGCCGTCTCGCGATTTCACCACATGGTAATAGGCAAACAAACAGCGCGCCGCAACCGCGCGCCACGGGCTCCACGCCAGCGACATCTGGCGCAAGGCGCGCTCAGAAGGCCGCGCGGGCAGATCAAACAGATGCTTTGCCGCCTCTTGCAGCGCCAGATCATTGGGCGCAAAGACATCCGCCCGCCCCAGCGCGAACATCGCATAGATTTCCGCCGTCCAGCGGCCAATGCCTTTGACCGCAACCAAAGTCTCGATCACCCGGTCATCGGGCAAATCGCGCAGCGCGTCAAAATCCACCGCCGAATGCGCCAGCGCCAGCGCGTAGCTGGCCTTTTGCCGGCTTAACCCTGCCGCGCGCAGATCGTCTTCGCCCGCAAGCGCCACCGCCGCGCGGCTGTCATAGCCCGCAGCCGCCATCCGCGCCCGAATGGCATTGGCCGAAGCCACCGAGACCTGCTGCGAGATGATCGCCTCTAGCAGTGCCGAAAACCCATCGGGCTTGCGCCGCAGCGGCAGATCGCCGACCAAAGCCAAGGCGCGGGCAAAGCGCGGATCCTGGCCTGCCAGCCAAGCCGCCCCCTCGGCCAGATCCGCAGGCCCTGTGATCAAACGCCCGACCATTGTTTCCCTCACAATAATTCGCTTGCAGCACGCCAAGCCGCATTCTACCGATACCCTATGATGACAGATCAAGACAGCCTCGCCCGTAGAAATGTTGCCGTTCTGGTGGCCGCCCAAGCCATCCTTGGCGCGCAAATGCCGATGATTTTCACCTTTGGCGGGCTTGCGGGCCAGTCTTTGGCGACAAATGCCTGCTTTGCCACCCTGCCGATCTCGATGATCGTGCTGGGGTCGATGCTGACGGCGACGCCGCTGTCAAGCCTGATGCAGCGCAAGGGCCGGCGGGTTGGCTTTGTGGTCGGTGCCTTGGGCGGCGCGCTGGGGGCTGCGATTTCGGCCTATGGGCTGTTGCAAAGCTCGTTCTTTTTCCTCTGTCTTGGGTCGCTGTTCACCGGAGTTTATATGTCGGCGCAGGGGTTTTACCGCTTTGCCGCCGCGGATCGGGCCTCGGATGCGTTCCGGCCCAAGGCGATTTCCTATGTGATGGCGGGCGGGCTGTTGTCGGCGGTGATCGGCCCGCAGCTTGGGGCGGCCACGGTGGACGCGATGGTGGTGCCGTTTCTGGGCATTTACCTTGCGGTGGTGGTGCTGAACCTTTTGGGCATGATCATGTTTGTGTTTCTGGACATCCCCGTGCCAGATCGCAACACCTTTGCAGGCGTGGTGGCGCGCAGCAGGGTCGAGCTGATGAAGACCCCGCGTGTCGTGGTGGCGGTGATTGTGGCGGCGGTGTCTTATGCGCTGATGAATCTGGTGATGACCTCGACCCCGCTGGCGGTTGTGGGCTGCGGCTTTGGCAAGGGGGCTGCGGGGCATATTGTCACCAGCCACGTGCTGGCGATGTATGCGCCTTCGTTCATCACCGGCCATGTCATCGCGCGCTTTGGCGTTGAAAAGGTGATGGCGACGGGTCTGGTTATTTTGGCCGCGGCTGGGGCGGTGGCGATAGCGGGCGTCGATCTGATGAACTTTTATGCAGCGCTGATCTTGCTGGGTGTCGGCTGGAACTTTGGCTTTATTGGCGCGACCACCATGCTGACAGGATCGGTAGCGCCTTCCGAGCGCGGCCGGATGCAGGGTCTGAACGATCTGATCGTCTTTGGTGGCGTCACCCTTGCCAGCCTGTCTTCGGGCGGCTTGATGAACTGCTCGGGCTCTTCGGTGCAAGCGGGATGGTCGGCGGTGAATATGGCGATGCTGCCGTTTCTGGTGCTGGCCGGTGGCGCGCTGATTTGGCTGGCGATGCGGCCAAAAGCGGCATGATCCGCGCGGCCAGCCCTGCCGATCTGCCGCAACTGGTGGCGCTGATCACGGGGCTTGCCGCGCATCACGATGACGCGGCTTTGGTGACAGAAGCGACACTTGCGCGCGATGTCTTTGGCCCACATCCCTGCCTGCAAATCTTGGTGGCCGAGGCGGCTGATGGCCTGCAAGCCTATGCGGCCCTGACCCAGCTTGCCCGCCTGCAATGGGGCCAGCGCGGCATGGATCTGCATCATCTGTATGTCGCAGAAAACCAACGCGGCAAGGGTCTGGGCACGCGCCTGATCCAAGCGGTCACTGATCTTGCACGCGCGCAGGGATGCAGCTATCTGACCGTTTCCGCACTTGCCAGCAACACCCAAGCGCAAGGCTTTTATACCAAGCGCGGCTTTCACCCTGCCCCCGTCAGCGGCCAGCGCTTTGCCTTGGATCTGCGCTAGAGGCTACCACCGCCCCGTCAGCGCTGCCCAAGTCAGCCGGCCGCGCCGCGCAAATTCCGACAGCCCCATCGCGCCCTCGGCCACCAGCCGCGGATCAGCCGCCACCTGCGCCAGCAAGGGCTCTGCCTGCCAGCCTGCCAGCATCGCAGGCCCCAGATCACGCCGCATTGCCTTTGCAAAGCGGATCTTTTCCAGCCCCGTCTGGGCCAGGGCTGCAATCGCCGCTGGGCGGCCATCGACCAAGGGCAGCTTGCCGCGCGCCTCTAACTCTGGCACCGCGCGCAGGAAATTCGCCAGCCCCAAACCCCAGCCATAGGCCCGCGCAAAAGGTTCAGCCCGCAAAGGTGCCCCGCAAGCCTTGGCCGCAAGCCACATCAGGGCGCCTGCCGTCTCGTCCAGATAGCGGTCAAAATGCGCCGCATCCTCAAAGGCATCGGCGTAGATATCCCAGCGCCGTGCCGCGACCAAACGGTCAATCACCTCGACCGGAAGGGCTGCCTCGGCGATCAGCCCGTGCAAAGGGCCCGCCACCTCATGCGCGCGCGCACGCGGTTCGGCCACCACATCGCGCCACCATTGCAACCGCATCTCGGCGATCATCGGCTCTTTGGTCACCCAAGGCGCGCGGGCGACCTCAAGGTTAAAGGCGTAAAGCACAAACAACCGCCCCCGCAGCGCCACAGGAGCCGCCATAACGGCAGCAAAGCGGTCAGGATCGCCGCGCTCAACCAAACCAGCACAGGCGGCAAAGCTCATAGCGGCTGGCCCACATCGCGGATCAGCTTCCAATTGATCGCATCCAGCAGCGCCTCGAAACTGGCGTCAACGATATTGGCCGAAACCCCCACCGTTGACCACCCGCGCCCAGAACTGTCTTCGCTGTCGATGATCACGCGGGTCACAGCCTCGGTGCCGCCTTGAGTGATGCGCACCTTGAAATCCACCAGATGCAGATCGTCGATCACGCCCTGATAGGGGCCCAGATCCTTGGCCAAGGCCTTGGCCAAAGCGTTCACCGGCCCGCGATCGGTACCGCTCTCGTCCATGCTCTCACTGACCGACAGCATCTTCTTCTCGCCCACCTTCACCACAACCACGGCCTCCGAGAGGCTGACCATACGGTCGTATTTGTTCTTGCGCCGCTCCACCGTGACCCGGTAGCGCTTGACCTCAAAGAAATCCGGCATCAGCCCCAATTCGCGCCGCGCAAGCAGCTCAAAGCTCGCCTGCGCCCCGTCATAGGCATAGCCCTGATCCTCGCGCTCCTTGATCACCTCTAAAATCCGCCCCATGCGCGGATCTTTGGCCTCAACCACAATCCCCGCCGCAGCCAACCGCGCGCGCAGGTTCGATTGCCCGGCTTGGTTTGACATCGGAATGATGCGCTCATTGCCAACACGCTCGGGGGCGATATGCTCATAGGTGCTGGGGTCTTTCATGATCGCACTGGCATGCAAACCCGCCTTATGGGCAAAGGCACTGGCGCCGACATAGGGCGCGCTGCGCAATGGCACGCGGTTCAAAATATCATCCAAACTGCGTGACAACCGCAACAGGCCGGCAAGACCCGCCTCACTGACGCCAATTTGCAGCTGGCTCGCAAAGGGCTCTTTCAGCATCAAGGTCGGGATCAGCGTCACCAGATTGGCATTGCCACAGCGCTCGCCCAATCCGTTCAACGTGCCCTGCACCTGCCGCGCCCCCGCCTCGACCGCCGCCAGCGAATTGGCCACCGCATTGCCGGTGTCATCATGACAATGAATGCCCAACCGGCTGCCCGCAATGCCGCTGGCAATCACCTCCGAGACCACCCGCCCCACTTCCGAAGGCAAGGTGCCGCCATTGGTATCGCACAGCACAATCCAACGCGCCCCGGCCTGATAGGCCGCCTGCAAACAGGCCAGCGCATAGCCAGGATTGGCGCGGTAGCCATCAAAGAAATGCTCGGCGTCAAACAAAGCCTCGCGCCCCTGCCCGACCACATGCGCAAAAGACGCCGCAATCGCCGCAAGGTTTTCCTCCAGGCTCACCCCAAGCGCCGTGGTGACGTGAAAGTCATGACATTTGCCAACCAAACAGACAGCCGGCGTGCCCGCATCCAGCACCGCCGCCAAAACATCATCATTCTGCGCCGACCGCCCCACCCGCTTGGTCATGCCAAAAGCCGTCATCGTCGCGCGCCCTTGCGGCACCGCCGTGAAAAACTCACTGTCGGTCGGATTGGCCCCCGGCCAACCGCCCTCGATATAATCCACCCCCAAGCCATCCAGCGCAGCCGCAATCTGCAGCTTTTCCAAGGTCGAAAACTGCACACCTTGCGTCTGCTGGCCATCGCGCAGCGTGGTGTCAAACAGATAAAGCCGCTCTTTCATGCCTTGGCCCTTTCATCTTGGGACAAATATCCTCGGGGGTTCGGGGGGGGAAACCCCCCGAGGTTTGCCAGATGCGCAAGGCTCACAGCACCCCCTCCAACTTCTTGGCATCAAAGCCCGCGCCCGCCAGCAACTCGACACCCGCCTTCGACATCCGCACCTCAACCCCCGCCGCCGTCAGCGCCGCCTTCATCGCGTCTAAGGCGGCGAAATCCTTGCTTTGTTGTGCCTGTGCGCGCAGCTCTGTCACCCGCGCGGCATAGGGGGCCAGATCGACGCTCGGCTGGTTTTGCGCAAGCCACGCGCTCTGGCGCATCTGCAACAACCCCAGCAGCACCGCCGTGCGCTTTAAGACCCGCGCATCGCAGCGCTTTGCCAGCTCCAGCACCTCCGTCAGCGCGGCCGAAGTGTTCAGATCGTTCTGCAAAGCCGCCAGCACCTGCGGATCTACCGCCAGGCTCATATCCAGTTCCACATCGCCCACCGCCGCATAAAGCCCGTCCAGCGTCTTTTTCGCCTGCGCCGCCTTCTCTGCCGTCCAATCCATCGGTTTGGAATAATGCGTGCCCAGATAGACCATGCGGATCACCTCGCCCGCATAGCCTTGGTCCAGCAAATCGCGCACGGTAAAGAAATTGCCTAAGGATTTGGACATCTTCTTGCCCTCGACCTGCAACATCTCATTGTGCATCCAGATCTTGGCGAAATCCGCCTCTGGATGCGCGCAGCAGCTTTGCGCGATCTCGTTCTCGTGGTGGGGAAATTGCAGATCCAGCCCGCCGCCGTGAATGTCAAAGCTTGCGCCCAGCAATTCATAACTCATCGCCGAGCATTCGATATGCCAGCCCGGTCTGCCAAAGCCCCAAGGGCTGTCCCAACCGGGCTCAGCGTCAGAGGAGGGCTTCCACAGCACGAAATCCATTGGATCTTCTTTGAACGGCGCCACCTCGACCCGCGCGCCTGCGATCATATCATCGACCGAGCGGCCCGAGAGCGCGCCATAGTCTTTGTACGAACGTACACGAAACATCGCATGGCCCTCTGCCGCATAGGCATGGCCCTTGGCGATCAGGGTTTCGATCATCGCGATCATCGCGCCGATATATTCCGTCGCGCGCGGCTCAAATGTGGGCCGCAGCGCGCCCAAGGCATCCATATCGGCGTGATACCAGCCGATGGTTTCCTCGGTCCGCTCGCGGATCAGCGCCTCTAGGCTGCGCGGATCGCCTGTCTGTTGCCGCGCCAAGGCGCTGGCGTTGATCTTGTCATCGACATCGGTGAAATTGCGCACATAGGTGACATGATCCGTCCCGTAAACCTGCCGCAGCAACCGATAGAGCGTGTCAAACACCACCACAGGCCGACCATTGCCCAGATGCGCGCGATCGTAAACCGTGGGGCCGCAGACATAGATCCGCACGTTTTTGGCATCAATCGGGGTGAAATCTTCTTTTACCCGCGTTTTGTTGTTGTGCAGTCTGATCATCATCAAGCCTCGAAATTGGTCCAAACACGCCTGCGGCGCGGGTCTATCAGCTTGATCCTGTTAAGGGAAACAGATGATGGGCCCGCGTGACGACTGTCAGCAGGGAATGCAGCAAATGCAAAGAACGTCCATCAGTTTCATGCAGCCTGTGTAGCGCCAGAATGCAAGGTCGCCAAGCTTAATTTTCGCGGCAAAGCCCCCCTTGTTTGCCGCCCCCCCGCAGGCCATGCTGGCGCAAAGGGAGCCTGCGATGAACCATGACGATCTGAACCATTGGTCAAAACGCGCCGCCGATTGGGCAAGCGACTATCACAGCCACTTGCGCGACCGCCCGGTGCGCGCACCGCTTACCCCCGGCGCGATTGCCCGCCAATTGCCCGCGCAGCCCCCCGAAGCGGGCGAGCCGATGGAAACCATCTTTGCCGATTTTGCGGCCATCGTGCCTGACGGCATGACCCATTGGCAGCACCCGCGCTTTTTCGCCTATTTTCCCGCCAATGCCTCACCCGCCTCGATGTTGGCCGAGCAATTGGCCAATGCGATGGCCGCGCAAGGCATGCTGTGGCAAACCTCGCCTGCGGTGACAGAAATTGAACAGGTGATGATCCAATGGCTGCGCCAAGCGCTGGGCCTGCCCGAAGGCTTCACCGGCACCATTCACGATTCTGCCACCACCACCACGCTGTCGGCCATTCTGACGATGCGCGAGCAGGCAACCGCCTTTGCAAGCAATCTCAGCGGCTTGCAAGCCAGCCCTCGCCTGCGGTTCTATGCCAGCGCGCAGACCCATTCTTCGGTCGACAAAGCCATTCGGGTGGCGGGCATTGGCCAGGACAATCTGATCAAGATCGAAACCGACGCGCAGTTTTCGATGCGGCCCGAGGCGCTAAATTCCGCGATTGCCGCCGATCTGGCGGCGGGCTTTGTGCCTGCGGGGGTGATCTTATGTGCCGGTGGCACCTCGATTGGCGCGTTTGACCGCATCGGCGATTGCATCGCGGTGGCCAAGCGCTTTGGCCTGCCGGTGCATGTCGATGCGGCTTGGGCGGGGTCTGCGATGATCTGCCCCGAGTATCGCGGGCTTTGGGCGGGGATCGAGGGCGCTGACTCCATCGTCTTTAACCCGCATAAATGGCTGGGCGTGCAGTTTGATTGCGCGGTCCAGTTTCTGCGCGATCCGACGCCGCAGGTGAAAACCCTTGGCCTGCGCCCCAGCTATCTGGAAACCGCCGGGCGCGAAGAGATCGTGAATTTCAACGAATGGACGGTGCCTTTGGGGCGGCGGTTTCGCGCGCTGAAGCTGTGGTTCACCCTGCGCGCCTATGGGCTAGAGGGGCTGCGCGCCCGCATTCGCAACCATGTCGCTTGGGCCGAAGAGTCCTGCGCCGATCTGGCCGCCATCGCAGGCGTGCAGATCACCAGTCAGCCCAGCCTGTCGCTGTTCAGCTTTGCGCTGGAAACCCAAGCCAAGACCGAGGCGCTGCTGGCGCGGATCAACGATGATGGTAGGATCTATCTGACCCAAACCCTGCACGAGGGACGCTATGTCATTCGCGTGCAGGTGGGTCAGTTTGATTGCACCCGTACGGACGTACAGATGATCGCAAAGGTGGTGGCCGAGCTGATGACCTAAGCCCGTTCGGCCAGCGCCATCCATTCTTCTTCGCAGGCGGCCAATTGCGCTTGGCGTTCGGACAAAGCCTCGCCACCCTTGCGGAACTTCACCGGTTCTTTGGTGAACATCGCAGGATCTGACAGGAAATCTGACAGCTTGCCAATCTCGGCTTCCAGCTTTTCGATCAGCGCGGGCAAAGCCTCGAGCCGTTTGCGTTCGGTAAAGGTCAAGCCATCGGCTTTGGCGGCAGGCTTTACAGGATCTGGCGCTTTGCTGCCTTTGACGTTGTCAAAGGTGACAGAGTCCGTCGTCAGCACCCGCTGGGTGACGTAATCCGACCAGCCGCCCGGATAGACCGACGCGCGGCCCTTCCCCTCGAGCGCGATGGTGCTGGTGGCAATGCGATCGATGAAATCGCGGTCGTGGCTGACAAGCAAAACGGTGCCATCGTATTCGCCCAAGATGTCTTGCAACAGATCCAGCGTCTCGACGTCCAGATCGTTGGTCGGTTCGTCCATGATCAACAGGTTCGACGGCAGCGCCATCAGCTTGGCCAGCAACAGCCGGGCTTTCTCGCCGCCCGAAAGCGAGCGCACAGGCGCACGAGCTTGACGTTCGTCGAACAAAAAGTCCTTAAGGTAGCCCACCACATGCTTTGGCACGCCGCGCACCATCACCTGATCTGACGAGCCTGAAACCGCCATCAGCGGATCATTGGTCAGGCTGTCCCAAAGCGTGGCATTGGGGTCAAGCCGGGCACGGGCTTGGTCAAAGACCGCGATTTCAAGATTGGTGCCAAGCTTGATGCTGCCCGCATCGGGGGCCAGCTCGCCAATCAGCATTTTCAGCAGCGTGGTTTTGCCGACACCGTTCGGGCCGACAAAGGCCACACGGTCGCCGCGCAACACCCGCAGATCGAAATCCTGCACGATGGTCTTGTCGCCAAAGATCTTTGCGATCCCTGTCGCCTCGATCACCCGCTTGCCCGATTGCGTGCCCGATTCCAGCTCGAGCGCTGCGGTGCCCTGACGGCGGATCTGGCTGCCGCGTTCGGCGCGCAGTTCTGCCAAGGCGCGCACGCGGCCTTGGTTGCGCTTGCGCCGTGCCGAGATGCCTTCAACCGCCCATTTCGCCTCGGCCTTGATCTTGCGGTCCAGCTTGTGGCGGGCGTCGTCTTCTTCGGCCCAAATGGTTTCGCGCCATTCCTCAAAGCCGTCAAAGCCGGATTCGCGGCGGCGCACTTGGCCGCGGTCGATCCAAAGCGTGGCACGCGTCAGCGCGCGCAAAAACGCGCGGTCGTGGCTGATCAGCACAAAGGCGGTGCGGGTGCCCTTTAATTCTTCTTCCAGCCATTCGATGGCTTGGATGTCCAGATGGTTGGTCGGCTCGTCCAACAGCATCAGCTCGGGCGCTTCGGCCATCAGCTTGGCAAGTGCTGCGCGCCGCCGCTCGCCGCCCGAAGCGGTCGCGACCGGGGTTTCGGGGTTGAACTTCAACCCTTCGGCCACCATTGGCACCTTGTATTCCTCGCCCTCGGGCAAGCAGCTGGCCGCGTAATCGCCCAAGGTCGCAAAACCCGCCAGATCGGGGTCTTGCTCCATATAGCCGACACTGACGCCGGGAGGCACAACCCGCACGCCACGGTCTGGTTCAACCAGCCCCGCCATGACCTTCATCAGCGTGGATTTGCCAGAGCCATTACGCCCCACCAAAGCCACCCGATCACCGGGATGAACAACGAGATCAAGCTCGTCAAAAACCGGATCGCCGCCAAAGGTCAGCGAGATTCCGGACAACTGAAGGAGGGGTGCGCGTGCCATGGCGGTCAGCTAGTCGGAACCAAAGCCCGCGTCAATCACCAGATCGGGCAATTTCGCGCAAAGCCCGCGCGCGGGCGGGGGGAATCGACGCAATTTCGACGGCGGTAAAGACATGCAGCGTGTCCAGATCCCGATCCAGCACCGCGTGATCGCTGACCCAGCCCCCCAGCGTAAGATAGCTGCGCAGCAAAAGTGGCATCTGCGCCAGCCCTGCCCGCAGATCCAGCACCTGATCGCTGCGGCCTTCGGCAAAGCGCACCTGCTCTACGGCCAGCGGCTTGGGCAGCCAGTCTTGTGGGCCGATGTGACGCGCGGCCAAAAGCGCAAGCGCCGCGCGGTGGCGTGCCTCCTCGGCGCCCAAAAACGAAGTGCAGCCGAACAGCAGCCCCACCCCTGCCGCATCCACCAGCCGCGTGATTGCCGCCCAAGCCAAGCGCAGGATGTCAGGATCATGCCACTTTGGATGCAGCGCAAAGCGCCCCAGTTCCAGCACAGGCGCGCCAAACTGCGCAAGCGGAGCAAGATTATAGCTTTGCGCCGAATAGCTTTGCCCAATCTGGTCGGCCTGCAACAGCATCCCTCGAAAGCAAGCAACGATCTGGCCGCTTTCCCGCTCGTGCAGCGACAGGTGCAGACAATCGGCATCAAAGCCATCGCGGTCCTCGCCCTGACCTGCGCGAAAGCACTCAAGCCGCAGCGGCAGCGTGGAGGCAAGTCCCGCTGCCCCAAAGCCAGCCTCGACACGGTACTTGCCCCTTGTCAGCGGAAACTCTGCCGCAAGAGCCCGCGCGCGCGCCTGCATCACTATTTGAACAACTGTCCCGCACCGATGCCGCCGATATTGCCAAACATCTGCGCAAGGAAGCCTTTGGACTGCACGCTGTCGCCCGTCACCCGGCGCGAGATCGGCACGATGCGACCCTGCTCGAGGCCAAAGCGTTCGACATTGCTGACCACGCCCTGCGCATCAAAGCTGACCGCCACAACCTCGCGCTGCTCTTCTTTTGGCGCATAGGGGCCCAGATTTTTCCAAGTGCTTTGCACATAATACCAAGCTTGGTCGTTCAACAGACCCGAGGCAGAGGGCCGGCCAATCGCAGTGGCTACGGTTTCGCGGCTGTCTTTGCCCACTGTCACCAAGGCCAATTCCTGATCCGAAGGCACATAGCCATGTGATCGAACGATCGGCGTGCAGGCGGCAAACAGCGCCATGGCGGCGATGGCCACAAGCCCCTGCCCCCACGATCTTGCCACTTTGCCACTTATCGTCTTGTCAGTTCGCGCCATTCCGCCCTCACCCTCACTGCCTTGTCCCGATTTACCCCGCGCGCGCCCTTGCACCAAGTCAATTCGACAAGTATTCCAGAAATCCTGCACCGTTTTGGTCAAAGCTTCGGCTTTTGGCTTACAGAAGGACGCAGACCTGTTCAAGAATGGAACGCCGTGATGGGCAAAGAAGCGATCCGCTTTGTCACCCTCAGGGCCGCAAACCCCGAAAGTACCCGATGAGCGCTTCTTCGACCCTTCCTAGCCAAAGCTACCGCTCGGCGCTGGTCTCTGGCCGCAAAACCCTGCGTTTCACCTTTGCGCCCGACGCCGCCGCCCGCGCGGTCATCGCCCAAGCGCTGGGCCTGCTGGAGCTGCCAGAGTTCGTCTTCAAGGGCGAATTGGCGCCGCTGGGGCGGGCAGATGTGGTGTTGCGCGCCGATCTAAGCGCGCTTGTGGTGCAGGCCTGCTCGATCTCGCTGGCTCCGGTGCGCAGCAAAGTCGCTGACAGCACCGAGGTGCGCTATCAGTTTGATTACGTCGAACCCGCCGCTGACGAGCTGGAAATCCCCGCCGATGACAGCGAACCCATGCCTGAAAGCATCGACGTTGCCGCCATTGGCATCGAGGCGCTTGCGCTTGCGCTGCCGCTTTACCCCCGCGCGCGCGGCGCCGAATTTGCCGAGGCGGTCTTTGCAGCCCCCGGCGTGGCCCCGCTGAAATCCGAAGATCTGAAGCCTTTTGCAGGTCTGGCTGCTTTGGCAGATAAGCTAAAAAAGCCAGAGGTTTAGGCGGCTTGAGGCCGGTTATGAATTTAGCTGACGAAAAGGGGTTGCACCGCGCTCAAATCTGGCTATGTTCCGCGCCTCATTGAGGGCTTTGTAACGCAGGGATGACTTGCCGCAGAAAGCGCTGAAAATAAAGTAAAATCCGGGGCTTGTCCCCCACTATCCGAGGTCGAGACATGGCTGTCCCGCAGAACCGCACCACCAAGTCCCGCCGTAACATGCGTCGTTCGCACGACGCTCTGGTTGCCGGCAACCCGCAAGATTGTTCAAACTGCGGCGAACAAAAGCGCCCGCACCATGTATGCCCGTCTTGCGGTCATTATGATGCGCGCGAAGTTGTCGCCACCAAAGCAGTCGAAGTTGACGAGGACGCGGCGTAAGCCGCTCCTATCGCTGCTAGCCCATGGCATCCGGACCTGCACATCAGACCGAAGCCAGCGCGCAGCGCATCGTCATTTCTGTTGATGCGATGGGATCAGATCGCGGACCGGTGGCCATTGTCGCCGGTCTTGCGCTTTGTGCAACGTCATTGCCGAATGCAGACTTCATCTTGCACGGAGACGAGGCGCAGCTTGCGGCCTTGCTTTCTAGGCATGCCGGCCTGTCGCAGCGCGTAACGCTGCGCCATGCGCCGCGTGTGGTCACCATGCAGGATAAGCCCAGCCAGGTCATGCGACACGGCGAAGGCACCTCGATGTGGTCAACAATCGAAAGCGTCAAGCAGGGCGAGGCCACGGTTGCGGTTTCTTGTGGCAACACTGGCGCTTTGATGGCTGTGGCAATGATCCGGCTGCGCAAGCTTCCGGGCGTCAATCGGCCTGCCATCGCCTGTCTTTGGCCGTCACGCAATCCGGGTGGCTTTAATGTCATGCTGGATGTTGGCGCCGATATCAAAGCTGAAGCCGCCGATTTGCTGCAATATGCGGCGATGGGGGCCTCTTATGCCCGCAACGGTCTGAACCTGAAGCGTCCGCGCGTCGGGCTTTTGAACGTGGGCACCGAAGAGCATAAGGGCCGCGCCGAGCTAAAAGAGGCGCATGAGCAGATGAGCCTGCACTGCGCTGACAGCGATTATGATTACATCGGCTTTGTCGAGGGCGGCGATCTGCCCTCGGACCGTGTGGATGTGATCGTCACCGACGGGTTTACCGGCAATATCGCGCTGAAAACTGGCGAAGGCACCGCAAAGCTTATCTCGGATTTCCTGCGCGAAGCGCTTGGGTCAAGCCTGTTGTCAAAGCTTGGCGCGCTTTTGGCGCTGAAATCGCTGCGGCGGTTGCAGCAACGCATCGACCCACGCCGCGTCAATGGCGGGGTATTTTTGGGGCTGAACGGCACAGTGATCAAATCGCATGGCGCAGCAGACGCCACCGGCGTTGCAGCAGCCATCACGCTTGCGCATCAATTGTCGGGGGCGGGCTTTGTAGACCGGCTTGCGGCGCGGGTTGCATCTGCGGGGCTCTCGCGGCAGGATGCCGACCTATCAGGGCCGGAGGCAAAAGCCAGCGAATGACAATACGCGCCGTTGTAAAAGGCGTTGGGCATTATTTGCCTGACCGTGTGGTTGCCAATGCCGATCTGGAAGGCCTGGTCGATACCACGGATGCCTGGATCAAGACCCGTTCAGGGATCGAGCGGCGGCACTACGCCGCTGAAGGCCAGACCACCTCCGATCTGGGCACCCGCGCCGCTTTGGCCGCGCTGGCCGATGCCGGACTTTTGCCCGATGATTTGGATGCGATTATCGTTGCCACCTCGACTGCCGATCTGACCTTTCCTTCGGCTGCCACGATGATTCAGGGCGCTTTGGGAATGACGCAGGGCTTTGCCTTTGATGTGCAAGCGGTTTGCGCCGGCTTTGTCTATGCGCTGACCACGGCCAATGCGCTGATCCTCTCGGGTCAGGCGAAAACCGTGATGGTGATCGGGGCGGAAACCTTTTCGCGGTTGATGGATTGGAGCGACCGCAGCACCTGCGTGTTGTTTGGCGATGGCGCAGGAGCTTTGGTGCTGGCAGCCGAGACCGGTCTGGGCAGCACTGCCGATCGCGGCATCTTATCGACCGATCTGCATTCGGACGGCCGCTTTCGCGATTTGCTATATGTCGACGGCGGCACTTCGACCGGCAGCACCGGCCATCTGCGGATGGAGGGCAAAGAGGTCTTCCGCCATGCGGTCGAAAAGCTGGCCGAAACTGCCCATGCCGCTTTGGAAAAGGTGGGGCTGACCAGCGAAGACGTCGATTGGATCGTGCCACATCAGGCCAATATCCGCATCATCGAGGCCACTGCCAAACGCATGCAAGTTGGCATGGACCGCGTGGTGGTAACGGTGCAGGATCACGGCAATACCTCGGCGGCATCGATTCCCCTTGCACTCTCGGTTGGTAAGGCGCGCGGGCAGATAAAGCCCGGCGATTTGCTTGTCACCGAGGCAATTGGCGGCGGTTTGGCTTGGGGTTCGGTGGTTTTACGCTGGTAAGCGCAGAAAATCGGCTTGGAACAACGTCTTGCAAGCCGTTGTGGTTGACAGAGTTTTTTAACGCGCGCATGATTTTGCTGTAACAACCCGGGGGGGTATGATGAGCGAGAAGACTCTGACGCGTATGGATCTCAGTGAAGCTGTGTTCCGTGAAGTGGGACTAAGCCGCAACGAATCGTCTGATCTGGTTGAATCGGTGCTTCAGCATGTCTCGGATGCTTTGGCAGGTGGTGATACTGTCAAGATTTCGTCCTTTGGCACCTTTTCTGTGCGCGACAAGACCGCCCGCGTCGGGCGCAACCCGAAAACCGGCGACGAGGTGCCAATCTCGCCGCGCCGCGTGCTGACCTTCCGGCCTTCGCATCTGATGAAAGACCGTGTCGCAGCCGGCAAAAAACGCTGACGAGCGCGCGGATGGACAAGTCGCCGGACGCCTTCCGCACAATCTCTGAGGTTGCTGAAACGCTTGAAACCCCAGCCCATGTGCTGCGGTTTTGGGAAAGCCGTTTTCCGCAGATCCGGCCAGTGAAACGCGCAGGCGGCAGGCGCTATTACCGCCCTGCTGATGTTGCTTTGCTCACAGGCATTAAGCATCTGCTGCATGATGCGGGGCTGACCATCCGCGGCGTGCAGAAAATTCTGCGCGAACAGGGCGTGCGCCATGTCGCAAGCCTGTCTGGGCAAGACTATGTCGAGGGTTCGGAATTGGACGACGAAGCCGCTTTGGAAGCCGCACTTACGCTGAACTTTGGCCCGCCTGCACAAGAAGAGATCGCCCCTGAACAGGCCGCCAGCGCCACAGTGGTTGCCTTGCAGACCGCGCTGCGCCGCGCCGAGCCTGCGCCGGTGGCGCAAGATCTGTTTGCCAATCTGCCACCCCAGCCAGAGCGTCACGATTCGGCAGCGCTTGCCGCACAAGCACAATTGCCGCTGCTGGCGCGTCTGCGTGCCCTGCCCCCACATGCGCTGGCGCAATCGGATTTGGCAGCAGAGTTGCACCTGCGCCTGCAAAACCTGCATCTGCGTTTGCAGGCTGGCCTTGATCAAGCTGTATCGTCGCGTTGATCGCTTGCGCTTTCTGGCTTGCCCCCGCGTGGAATATTGGTATGAAGACGCCGTGTCGGGCCATAGCGCAGTCTGGTTAGCGCGTCCGTCTGGGGGGCGGGAGGTCGAGAGTTCGAATCTCTCTGGCCCGACCAAAATCGAAACCGCCCGCCTGCCCTGTGGCAGTGCGGGCGTTTCTGTATCAAGGAGGCCGCTATGCGCAATCTCGGTGTGATCCCTGACCAAGGCCTGCGGGCGCTGATCGCCAGTGGCGCTATTTCGGCCAATCCTGATTTTATTGACGGCCAGATCCAGCCCGCCAGCCTTGATCTGCGGCTGGGCACGGTGGCCTATCGGGTGCGGGCGTCGTTTCTGGTCGGCCATAACCGCCGCGTTACTGACCGGATTGCCGAATTCGAGATGCACCGCATTGATCTGTCGCAAGGCGCCGTGCTGGAAAAGGGCTGTGTCTATGTCATCCCCTTGATGGAAAGCCTGGCGCTGCCTGCGGGGATCACGGCGGTGGCCAATGCCAAAAGCTCGACCGGGCGACTTGATCTGCTGACGCGGCTGATTACCGATGGCGGGTCCGAATTTGACCGCATTGCCGAGGGCTATCACGGCCCGCTTTATGCCGAAGTTTGCCCGAAAAGCTTTTCGGTGCTGGTGCGCGCTGGCCAAAGGCTGAACCAGATCCGCTTTCGCCAAGGCCAAGCGGTGCTGAGTGATGCCGAGCTGACCGCCCTGCATGCCGCCGAGCCCTTGGTTTCGGGGCAAGCGCTGATCTCGGAAGGTTTGGGCTTTTCGGTCGATCTGCGCCCCAAGGTCGGCGATTTGGTCGGCTACCGCGCCAAGCCCCATACCGGTGTCGTCGATCTGGATAAGATCGGCCATTATCCGGCCTCGGAGTTTTGGGAAGAAATCCACGCCAAAGATGGCCGCATTATCCTTGATCCCGGCGCATTTTATATTCTGGTCAGCCGCGAGGCGGTGACGATTCCGCCCGATTACGCGGCTGAAATGGCCCCCTTTCTGGCCATGGTGGGCGAGTTTCGCGTGCATTACGCGGGCTTTTTTGACCCTGGCTTTGGCCATGCGGCTGCGGGCGGTGTTGGCAGCCGTGGCGTGCTGGAAGTGCGCTGCCACGAGGCGCCTTTTGTGCTGGAACACGGCCAAATCGTCGGCCGCTTGGTCTATGAACGCATGGCCGCACGCCCCGACACGCTTTATGGTCGCGAGATCGCCTCGAACTATCAAGGCCAAGGGCTCAAGCTCGCCAAGCAGTTCATCGCAGGCTAAGGCGCGGATGCACAATCGAATGCCGCTATCTGGCGGTGACTTTTGCCAAAGCCGTCCTACAACGACACAATAGATTTCGCCTGACCGAGATGAGGACGATATGACCGACGACGCTTTGGTAATCTTTACCCCCTCAGGCAAGCGGGGCCGCTTTGCGCTTGGCACGCCGGTGCTGACCGCTGCGCGCCAGCTTGGCGTCGATCTGGATTCGGTCTGCGGCGGGCGCGGCATTTGTTCAAAATGCCAGATCACCCCACAATATGGCGAGTTTTCCAAACATGGCGTCACGGTGGAAACCGGTGCGCTGACCGATTGGAACTCGGTCGAAGAACGCTATAAATCCAAGCGCGGCATGATCGACGGGCGGCGTCTGGGCTGTCAGGCCTGCGTGCAGGGCGATGTCGTGATCGACGTGCCGCCCGAAAGCCAAGTCCACAAACAGGTGATCCGCAAATCCGCCAGCCAGCGCGACATCGTGATGGATCCCGCCACCCGCGCGCTTTACGTCGAGGTGGCAGAGCCCGACATGCACGAACCGACCGGCGATTTCGAACGCCTTGTCACGGCCTTGCAAGAGCAATGGGGCGTGGGCGAAGTGGCGGCCGAACTGCCGATCCTGCGGCGCCTGCAACCTGCGCTGCGCAAGGGCGGCTGGAAGGTCACCGTGGCGCTGCACAAGGGCAACAACGACACCCGTCACCGTCTGCTGGACATTTGGCCCGGCTTTCACGAGGGCGGCATCTACGGCCTTGCCATCGACCTTGGCTCGACCACTGTGGCCGCACATCTGTGCGATCTGCGCGACGGGGCTGTGCTGGCCTCGGCAGGCGTGATGAACCCGCAGATCCGCTTTGGCGAAGATCTGATGAGCCGGGTGTCTTATGCGATGATGAACCCCGGCGGCGATGTCGAGATGACGGCCGCGGTGCGCACGGCGCTGAACGGGCTGATCCAATCTATCGCCACCGAAGCCAATATCGTGCCGACCTCGATTTACGAGCTGACCTTTGTCTGCAATCCGGTGATGCACCACCTGCTGTTGGGCATTGATCCGGTTGAACTTGGCCAAGCGCCCTTTGCGCTGGCCACCTCGGGCTCGCTGACTTTGGATGCGCGCGATCTGGATCTGAACGCGGTCAACAACGCCGCCCGCGTCTATATTCTGCCCTGCATCGCAGGCCATGTTGGGGCCGATTGCGCCGCCGTGGCCTTGGCCGAAGAGCCGAACAAATCTGACGAAATGGTGCTGATCGTCGATGTCGGCACCAATGCCGAAATCCTTTTGGGCAATAAAACCCGCGTCTTGGCCTGTTCATCGCCCACCGGCCCCGCCTTTGAAGGCGCGCAGATCTCTTCTGGCCAACGTGCGGCTCCGGGTGCGATCGAGCGGGTCGAGATTGATCCTGCCACCAAAGAACCGCGCTTTCGGGTCATCGGCTCGGATCTGTGGTCGGATGACGCGGGCTTTGCGGCTGCCACCGCCAGCAGCGGCATCACCGGCATTTGCGGATCGGGCATCATCGAGGCCGTGGCCGAAATGCGCATGGCCGGTCTGGTCGATCAGGGTGGCTTGATCGGCGGCCCCGATCAAACCGGCACGGCGCGCTGCATCTCGGAAGGCCGCACGCATTCTTATGTGCTGCATGATGGCACCGCCCATGGTGGGCCGATGATCACCGTCACCCAAGGCGACATTCGCGCCATTCAGCTGGCCAAGGCCGCGCTTTACGCAGGCGCCAAGCTGTTGATGGATGAGATGGGCGTCGAGACCGTGGATAAGGTCACGCTTGCAGGCGCCTTTGGCGCGCATATCTCGCCCAAACACGCGATGGTTCTGGGCATGATCCCGGATGTGCGGCTTGATAAGGTGGTCTCGGCGGGCAATGCCGCGGGCACCGGCGCGCGCATTGCTTTGTGCAACGTCGGCGCGCGCGATTATATCGAGACCACGGTGCATCAGATCCACAAGGTCGAAACCGCCATCGAGCCGCGCTTTCAAGAGCATTTCGTCAATGCAAGCGCCATCCCGAATGCGGTCGATAGCTTCCCCGAGCTTAGCCAAATCGTCACCCTGCCCGAGGTAAGCTTTAACACCTCTGGCTCTGGCGGAGCTGGCGGGCGGCGGCGCAGGGGCTAGTCCCCGCGCCTGCCAAGCGGCAAGCCTGATCGGGTGCAATCTGCGGCTCTTTTCACCGCGACCGGCTTGACGAGGCCCAGCACTTGGCTTACCTGACAAGCAACGCGGGTGTAGCTCAATGGTAGAGCAGCAGCTTCCCAAGCTGAATACGAGGGTTCGATTCCCTTCACCCGCTCCAATCTCAAAAGCTTCCTATGGGGTTTAAACGCCGTCTTGAGACTTTGATTGTCTCATGCCGTGCCCCGCCTGCCCACTCCCACAGAATGTGCGGGCCTTGCCGCTCTGGTCAGCTTGGGGCCGTTGCGGTTCATGGCTGGCAGGTCCGCACGGAATCCGGTTTCAGGTGAGGATAGCTGCAATCAATCATCCCGGTGCAACATCCTAATAATTTTACTATTTTTGCATGAGGGTTTAAGATCAAAGACCGGTTTGGCTCGCTGCCTGCATCAACTTTAATGAGGGCTTGTCCATGGCCACCAAAACTATGCTGCACCCCCGTAACCAACACAGAGAAGGTTACGATTTTGCGCGCTTGGTGGCACAATCCCCTGAACTTGCAGCCTTTGCGATCACCAACCCGCTTGGTCAGACGACGATTGATTTTCAAAATGTGTTGGCAGTCCGGATGCTTAATCGGGCTTTGCTGAAGACGTATTACAATATAAATTTTTGGGATATTCCGCCGAATTATCTATGCCCCCCAATTCCTGGGCGCGTTGACTATATCCACTATCTGGCGGACTTGCTTGCACAGAGCAACAATCAAGAAATCCCTCGTGGGCGGAATGTCAAAGTTCTGGACATCGGTACCGGTGCGAGTTTGGTGTACCCTCTTATTGGTCAAAGTGAATATGGATGGCATTTTACAGGCGTCGACATAGACCCAATTGCGATCAAATCCGCACAGCAGATTTGCCAATTCAACAAGTTAAAAATCACCCTTAGGCACCAAAATAACCGTGAGAATATCTTTAAAGGCGTGATCGAACCCCGCGATGCTTTTCACGTCACCATGTGCAACCCGCCTTTCCATTCCTCGATCGAACAAGCCGATAAGGGCACACAACGCAAGTGGGCCAATCTTGGCAAAGGGCACTCACAAAAACTCAATTTTGGAGGGCAAAATGCTGAACTCTGGTGCCCGGGTGGCGAGATAAAGTTCATCGCCAGCATGATTGAACAGAGCATGGAGTTCCCGGAGCAGTGCCTATGGTTTACCTCGTTGGTCTCGAAAAAAGACAATCTCCAGCCACTTTCTAGAATTTTGGAAAAGGCTAAGGTTGCTAATTTCAAAGTAATCGAAATGGCACAGGGACAAAAAACAAGCCGCTTTATTGCTTGGACATATGTTAAGGAAAATCAACGCCCGCTATTTTTCAGTGCGGCCAAGACATAGTGCAGAGAGAAAACGCTTTCAGATCATCTTGATCAGCTGTCGCATCCGCGATGCCTGCGATTGGACCGTGGCGCTGCTTATATCGCTATCAGAAGCGCTAAGGCGTGAAATAGCGCGGCTTGCGGTTGACTCTGGCGCAAAAATCGCCATTTCAGACAAACAGATTTACTTTTATGAATGTGAATGGACGCCAGATGAAACCTATCCCTCGATCCATCGCCTTGGCCTGTGGCGCCGTGCTGCTCCTTGGCGCAGGCTATGCCTATAGCAACCGCTATGCCGTCGAGCATTTTGTGATGAGCCGGATGCATGACGAGAGCGGCCAGCATATGGGCGGCTTTGGCATGGGGCATATGTTCAAGGGCGTTGACACCACAGAGGCCGAGGAATCGGAGCTGCGGGCGATGTTTGAAAACAATACCGGCATCGCGCGGCGGGTCGAAAACCTGCCAAACGGCATTCGCACCACCACCACGGCGCAGGATGAAGACCTGCGCAACGCTGTGATCAGCCATGCCGCGGGGATGATTGCGCGGGTGGATGAGGGCCGTGATCCCAAGGTTTTCATCCAAAGCCCGACGCTTGATCTGCTGTTTCAAAACCGCGCTTTGATCACCACGCAGATTGAGACGACCGCCGATGGCATCATCGTTACCCAAACCTCAGAAGATGCGGCAACTGTGGCGGCCTTGCAAAAACATGCGGGCGAGGTCAGCGACCTTGCGGCGCGCGGCATGCAATCGGTGCATGAGGCGATGCAGCAGCGCCTGAACTAAGGCGCGCCTATAGCGCCAGCCAAAGCCCGAAGGGCAACAGGGCAAGGCTGGCGACATGCCCCATGATCACAATCGAGGCGACCCGATTTGGCGCCACGTTGAATTTATCGGCCAGCATAAAGTTGAACATCGCCGAGGGCAGGCAGGCGTAAAGAATAAAGGCGCCGCGCTCAAGCCCAGACAGCGGCAAAAGCCACAGGATCGCAAAGCAGGCCACCAGCCGCACCGCCGCGGCCAGAACCGCGCCGCGCAGGCCCGCACTTGCATCGCGCACCTGACTGCTGGACAGCCGCGCGCCCAGCGACAGCAGCATCAGCGGCACGATCACCGCGCTGATCATCGCCAAGGGCCTGTCCAACCACAGCGGCAAATGCAGCCCGCCTTGGGCAAAGCCAAGCCCCAGCAGCGTCGCCCAAACCAGCGGATTGGCATAGAGCATCCGCCAGTCGATCCGCCCGCTCATGATGCCAGCGCCCAACGTGAAATGCAGGATATTTGACACCACCAGCAAGACCACCGCCAGCGGCAGGCCCTGCGCGCCATAAGCCAAGACGATCAAGGGAATGCCAATCGGCCCCACATTGGTGAACATCGCGCAAGGCAGAAAAGCCCGCGCCCCTGCCCCCGAAAGCTTGGCCAAAGGCAGCGCCAAAATCCCTGTCGCACCAATGTGCAAGACCACAGCAAAGCAAAACAGCAGCGCCGCCCTAGGGTCAAAGCCCTTGCTCGACATCGAAGTGAAAATCAAAATCGGCAGCAAAAGATCAATCGTCATGCGGTTGACACCAGCCAGCTCAGGCTTGACCGCGCGGCTGTAGAAAAAGCCAAGCAGCACGATCACCAAAATCGGCAGGGTGATGTCAAGGATCTGGGTCATCGGCGCGCCTTTGCTGGCTGTGGTCTTAGGGTGCTGAAACCGCAGCAAAGAATTGGCGCGCAGCTTGGGCAAGCTAGGGTGCCGCTGCGGCAAAGGCAAAGCCAATCTCTGGGGTGGCTCTCTTTCCCTTTGCGGCGCGTTGGGGTAGCAAGGCCGCAGCGACCCCTGTGTTTCTGAAAGGATATTCCATGAGCGAGATCAAACGTATCGGTGTTGGCGTCCGCATGTCGGAAGCCGTTTGCTATAACGGCATTGCTTGGCTTGCTGGTCAAGTCGGCACCGCTGGCGAAAGCGTCACCCAGCAGACCCAGACCTGCCTTGCCGAGGTGGACCGCATTCTGGCCGCCGCTGGCACCGATAAGACCCGCATTCTGTCGACACAAATCTGGCTGGCCGATATGGCCGATTTCGCCGAAATGAACGCGGTTTGGGACACTTGGGTGCCACAGGGCCACACGCCCGCACGCGCCACGGGCGAAGCAAAGCTGGCAGCCCCCGGCTATCTGGTCGAGGTTATCGTGACCGCCGCCCTTGCCTGAAACCACTGGCGCAGCCCTTCAGGCTGCGCCCGCTTTTAGCCGCGCAAATAGGCGACCAGCGCCTGCGTCGAGCCATCTTTGCCCGCCGCGCTTTCCTTGCCTTCAAGGATCGGTTGCAGCGCCAGCGCCAGCTCTTTGCCCAATTCCACGCCCCATTGGTCATAGGAATTCAGGCCCAAGATCACGCCTTCGACAAACACCCGATGTTCATAAAGCGCGATGATCTGGCCCAGCACGAAAGGCGTCAGCAGCGGATAGACCAGCGTTGTCGAAGGGCGATTGCCCGCAAAGACGCGGTGGCGGGCTTGGCGGTCAAGCTCGGCCCCTGTCAGACCCTTTTTCGCCATGATCGCAGTTGCCTCGGCCAAGGACCGCCCGCGCATCAGCGCTTCGGATTGGGCAAGGCAGTTCGAGGCCAGCAGCAAATGCTGATGCGCCAGATCAGCTTCATGGCCCGAGCGCGCGATCATGAATTCGCAAGGCACGACGCGGGTGCCTTGGTGGATCAGCTGATAAAACGCGTGCTGGCCATTGGTGCCGGGTTCGCCCCAAACCACGGGGCCAGCTTGGGTCGCAAGCGCGCTGCCATCCATCGCCACCGACTTGCCGTTGCTTTCCATTTCCAGCTGCTGCAAATAGGCAGGCAACCGGCTAAGGCGTTGATCATAGGGCAAAACCGCGCGGGTGCTATAGTCGCAAATCTGGTTGTGCCAGATGCCGACCAAGGCCAGCAAGACCGGCATATTGTGCTCAAACTCGGCGGTCAGGAAATGCTGATCCATGGCGCGGCCACCGGCAAGAAACTCTTCAAACCGCTCTGGCCCAATCGCGATCATCAGCGCCAGACCAATCGGCCCCCAGATCGAATAGCGCCCGCCGACCCAATCTTCAAAACCAAACACCCGCGACGGATCAATGCCCATCGCGGCGGTCTTTTCGGCAGCGGTGGAAACGGCGGCAAACTGCGCGCCGGTGTTGCGCACTTTGCCCGCCATCCAGCGCCGCGCGGTCTCGGCATTGGTCATCGTCTCGATGGTGGTAAAGGTTTTCGAGGCCACGATCACCAGCGTGGTCTCGGGGTTCAGCCCCTTGAGCACATCGGCGACATGGGCGCCGTCGACGTTGCTGACATAATGCACCCGCGGCCCGTCGTGATAGGGCGCAAGCGCCAGCGTCGCCATCACCGGCCCCAGATCAGAGCCACCAATGCCGATATTGATCACATCCGTAATCGCACCACCCTGCCCGGTGATGCGGCCTGCGCGCAGATCGCGGGCAAAGTCTGCCATCCGCGCCAGCGTCTCGCGCACCTCTTGCATGACATCGGCCCCGTCCACAGCGATCACTGCCTCTGGCCCCGCCCGCAAGGCGGTGTGCAACACGGCGCGGCCCTCGGTGTCATTGATCTTTTCGCCCGAAAACATCGCCGCACGCTTCTCAGCCACGCCGGAAACCTTAGCAAGGTCGATCAGCAAGTCTTTGGTTTTGCTGTCAATATTGGTCTTGGAATAATCCAGCATCATTTGATCAGCCGAGACTGAAAAATCCGCAGCCCGATCGGTTTCGTCAAACAAAGAGATCAGCGGCCGCGTTGCCACCGATGCGTGATAGGCCTGCAAGGATTGCCATTTTGACATGAGTTACTCCGCCCAATGAATTGTTGCGTGATCAAGCACCGCGCGCACGGGGGCCTCAAGCGGCGACAGATGCCAAGCCGCCTCGATGGCTGCGCGCTTTTCGGCGCCGGTGATCAGGATATGGATGTTTTTTGCAGCCGCCAGCACTGGGGCGGTCAGGGTGATGCGCGGCTCGCCCGCAGCCTCGGCCCGCATTGGCAGCAGGATCGGCGCGTCGGGGCTAAGCGCTTCGGCCAAAAGATCGGCACCGGGAAACAGGCTGGCGGTGTGCATATCCGCCCCCATCCCCAACAGCAAAACCGACAAAGGCAGATGCGGCGCAATCGCCGCGGAAAGGCCCGCAAGCGCCGCTTCGGGCATTTCAGTCGGGGCATAAAGCGGCAAAAGCTGCGCTGCCGCCGCCTTATCCACCAAAAGCCGCGCGCGCAGCAAGGCGGTGTTCGAACGCGGGCTGTCTTCGCCGACCCAACGCTCGTCGTTCAGCACCACGGCAATATTGGCCCAATCCAGACTGACCGCCGATAAGATGTCAAACACCGGCCCCGGCGTGGTGCCCCCCGGCACACTGAACGAGGCCCGCCCCTGCGCAAAAAGTTCCTCGCGCAGATCAGAGGCCAAGCGGTCTGCAAGGCCAATCATCAGCGCTTCGCGGTCGGGATAGGTCTCGATCCTCATTTCTTGATCTCGCGCCAGCGGCGGCCGTCGCGGTGCATCAGCATCAGCGCATCCTCTGGCCCAGAAGAGCCCGCGTCATAGGCTTGCGGTTTGTCGCCGCGCGCCTCCCAACCTTGGATGATCGGATCGGTCCAGGCCCAAGCCGCTTCAACCTCGTCGCCGCGCATGAACAGGGTCTGATTGCCGCGGATCACATCCATGATCAGCCGCTCGTAGGCGTCTGGCACATCCTCGGCCTCGTCGCCCAAAGCCTCGGCAAAGGACATATCCAGCGGCACCTGCATCATCCGCATGCCGCCCGGCCCCGGTTCTTTGATCATCACCATCAAGTTCATGCCCTCATCGGGCTGCAAGCGGATCACCAGCACGTTTTCATGCCAGCCGCTTTCATTGTCGAAAATCGCATGGGGCGGCTGCTTGAAGGTGATCGCAATTTCGCTGGCGCGCGCGCGCAAGCGCTTGCCGGTGCGCAGATAAAACGGCGTGCCCTGCCAGCGCCAGTTCGACACCGTGGTTTTCAGCGCGATATAGCTTTCGGTCTTGCTGCTGGCGTCTTCGCAATGCTCAAGATACCCACCCTCGCCGTTGCCAGCGCGGTATTGGCCGCGCACGATGTCATCGGGCTGCACCGGCGACAGCGCCCGGATAACTTTAAGCTTTTCATCGCGCACAGCGTCTGGGTCAAAGTGATAGGGCGGCTCCATCGCGATCAGGCAGAGCAATTGCATCATATGGTTTTGCACCATATCGCGCATCGCACCCGATTTGTCGTAATAGGCGCCACGGCCTTCGACGCTGACGGTTTCGGCGACGGTGATCTGCACATGATCGACATATTCCGCCTTCCACAGCGGTTCGAACAAGATATTGGCAAAGCGCACCGCCATCAGGTTTTGCACGGTCTCCTTGCCCAGATAGTGGTCGATGCGGTAGATCTGGGCCTCGTTGAAATGCTTGGCCAGCACCGCGTTCAGCGCCTTGGCCGAGGCCAGATCGCGGCCAAAGGGCTTTTCCACCACGATGCGGCTTTCAGCATGGGCGATGCCGTGGGTGTGCAGCCGTTCCGCAATATCGCCAAACAGCGAGGGCGCGACCGAAAAGTAAAACGCCCGCACCATATCAGGGCGCACAGCAGATTTTAGCTTATCCCAGCCAGTCACCCCCAGCGCATCAATCGAGATATAGCTGATTTTTTCCAAAAACGCCGCGATAACGCCAGCATCACGCCGATTTTCGGGCACGAATTCCTCGATCGCCTCGGCCACCATCTGGCGAAAGCCTGCATCATCCAGATCGGCGCGGGCAGCACCAATGATCCGGCTGTCTTCGGTCATCTGGCCTTGCAGAAACCGCCGATAAAGCCCCGGCAGAATCTTGCGTTTGGCAAGATCCCCCGTTCCGCCAAAGATCACCAGATCAAAAGCATCAACCGGAATTACGCGCGAAACCATGGCTTACCTCGTCTTTTGTGGCAGTATAGCGGCACCAGCGCAGATCGACCAGATGCGGGGCGGGCCCCGATCCTTGTTAGCGCTAACGAGGTGCTTTTACGGTGACTTAGCCCGCAAGTCTAGCAGAGGATGCAGACTATTCGCATCGAATTTCCCCTGCAAGCGCTGCGGTTGCAAAGATTTGAGCCAAAGCCCGCCGCATCTGCCTTGTCGCGCCCTTTTGTGAATGTCACACTTGGTTATTTCTTGCTGATGTCAGGATTCGCACCTATGCGTCGCTTTGTTTTCTCCAGCCTTTTTGCGCTTTGCTTTACCAATCCCGCGCTTGCCGAAACGGTCAAGGTCTTTGCCGCCGCATCGCTTAAGACCGCGCTTGACCAAGTTGCCGCCGATTTCACCGCCCAAACCGGCAATCAGGTTGTGATCAGCTATGCAGGGTCCAACACATTGGCCAAGCAGATTTTGAATGGCGCGCCTGCTGACATTTTCATCTCGGCCAATACAGCTTGGATGGATGAGCTGGAAAAGGCCGGCCTGCTGGTGACGGGCAGCCGTAAGGATATCTTAAAAAACATCCTTGTTCTGATTGCGCATGGCAAGGATGCTCCTCATGTGGCGATCAGTGAAGATCTTGATCTTGCGGGGCTTTTGGCGGGCAATCGGCTGGCGATGGCGATGGTGGATGCGGTGCCTGCGGGGCAATACGGCAAGGCAGCTTTGATCTCTTTGGGGCTGTGGGACAGTGTGGCCGCCTCGGTCGCGCAGGCTGAAAATGTGCGTGCGGCGCTGGCTTTGGTGGCGCGCGATGAGGCGCCCTTTGGCATTGTCTACGCCACCGATGCCAAGGCCGAGCCCAGCGTCAGCGTCGTTGGCCGCTTTCCGCCAGAGAGTTATCCCGCCATCACCTATCCCGCGGCCCTGTTGAACGAAGCGCGCGACGCCGCCGATGCGGGCTTTTTCGCTGCCCTGACAGCGCCCGAGGCCGCCGCTCATTTCACCGCTGAAGGCTTTACCATGCTGACACCCTAGCCCGCCCGAGCGATTAAACCGATACATGCGCGCGCAGATCGGCCTTCTCGAAACGCGCCTTTGCGCCGGAAACGGAAACCGCGCCGCGCTGCAAGACATAAAACTGATCCGCCAAGCCATAGGCAAATTCGAAATATTGCTCGACCAGCACAATCGCAATATCGCCCTTTGCTTTCAGATGCGTCAGAACATGGCCGATTTGCTGAATGATATTGGGCTGAATGCCTTCGGTCGGCTCGTCCAGCAACAGCACTTTGGGCCGCATCAGCATTGCCCGTGCGATTGCCAATTGCTGCTGCTGCCCGCCCGACAAATCGCCGCCTCGGCGCGCGCGCATGTCTTTTAGCACCGGAAACAGCTCGTAAACCTCTTCGGCGATGTGATGCTCGGATTTTGGCAGCACCGCAAAGGCGGTCTCTAGGTTTTCGCGCACTGTCAGCAGCGGAAAGATCATCCGGCCCTGCGGCACCACCGAAAGCCCGCGGCGCGCCATTTGCTGCGCAGGCAGCACGCCAAGGCTTTCACCGCCAAGCTCGACACTGCCGCCCGAGCGCGGATGCGTGCCCGCAAGCGCCTTCAGCAGGCTGGTTTTGCCGGTGCCATTGGTGCCCATCACGCAAGTGATCTC
>CAJXWJ010000033.1 GCA_913062925.1 uncultured Pseudorhodobacter sp.
CTTTCAGCCCGAACATCCGGTGATCCGCGCCATTCTGGGCGGTGATGAAGAGGCGTTTTGGGCCGCCGAGGCGAGCGAGCGGCGGATCGCGGGCGTGCCGCCCTATGGCCGGATGGCGGGGATTATCCTGTCGGGGCCGGATGTGGCGCAGGTGTTTGACTTTGGCGCGGAACTGGCGCGGCGCGATGGGCCTTTGCGGCGCATTGGCGCGCAGGTCTTTGGCCCCGCCCCGGCGCCGATTGCCCGCGTGCGCGGACGCCACCGCGTGCGCCTGCTGGTCAAGGCCGAAAAGACCGCAGCGCTGCAACCGGCCTTGGCCGAATGGGTGGCGCAATTCAAGCTGCCGACAAACCTGCGGCTTTCCATCGACATCGACCCGCAAAGCTTTTACTAGGGCGCAACCTTAGAAAACGGGACACGCCATGCCAACTTTTACCGCCCTGACCACCCTGATGGGGGAAGACGCCGCCAATGCCTTGGCTGAAGCGATTGAAAAGATGGAGCCAGAGCCCACCGGCGTTGGCGTTTTCGAGATCGAAGACGATTCGGGTCTGTGGGAAGTGGGCGCCTATTTCCTAGAGCAGCCGAACTCTGCGTTGCTGGATGTTCTGGCGATGGCCTTTGACGCCAAGCCCTTTGCGCTGTCGGAATTGCCCGAAATTGACTGGGTCGCCAAAGTCCGCCGCGAGCTGTCGCCCGTCGAGGCGGGTCGGTTCTTTGTCTTTGGCAGCCATGATGCCGACAAGGTTCCCGCCGACAAGATCGCCTTGCAGATCGAGGCGACGGTGGCCTTTGGCACCGGCCACCATGGCACTACGCTGGGCTGTTTGCGCGCCTTTGATCGGCTTTATGAAGGCGGATTCCGCCCTGCCAAAGTGGCCGATATTGGCGCAGGCACTGCCGTTCTGGCGATGGCGGCGGCCTCGGTTTTGCCCGACGCTTTGGTGATCGCTTCGGATATCGACGAGGTCGCGGTGGATGTGGCTGTGGCCAATGTGGCGATCAACCATATGGAAGGCCGCATCGAATGTCTGGAGGCGGCAGGCTTTGGCCACCCGCGCCTTGCCGAAGCAGCCCCCTTTGATCTGGTTTTTGCCAATATCCTGAAGGGCCCGCTGATCCAGCTTGCGCCGCCAATGGCGGCACATCTGGCCAAAGACGGTTTGATCATCCTGTCGGGGCTTTTGGTGGTGCAGGCCGAAGCGGTGACGGCGGCCTATGTTGCCGCTGATTTTACGCCTGTGACCCGCGACGATATCGGCGAATGGTCGACCTTAGTTTTGCGCCGCAACTAAGCCTGCGGCGGGCATGAAAAAAGGGTCGGTGCCTGACTGGCGCCGACCCTTTTTGATGCGGAACGATCGGGCTTAGCGGCCGATGGTTTCCAGATCGCCACGGCACAGGCCGATATCGTCAAGCTCGCGGTCCGAAAGCTTGCCAAGGGCGTTGCGGGTGATCCGGCCATCGTTCCAAGTTGCCAGATTGGCCAAAACTTCGGTGACGAATTGCACGGTGCGGAAGATCGAGATGGCGCCAAACGGCGCCGCGCGGGACGACTCATAGGCGGCCATTGCGGTATTCCTTTCGAAGGATAAAAATTGCCAAACACCCTGTCTGGCATGACGGCTATCTAGCTATGCTGCAGATGCGAAGCAATGGGGGTCTGAGCATGGCTGCATTGCGCCCAATGCATAGCCATTTGCCACAATTTCGCCGCTATTTATTAGGCGTTTTGTGAACAACGGGGTGTTTTGTCGTTTTCTCGCGACGGCCTGTCGCTTTGCTGCACCTGCATAATAAACCCGATACAAAACCGCAATATTTAATTTAACTTGGCGGATGTTCCCTTTTCGTGCTAATTCACCTCAAAAGCAGAATAAGGGGCAAGTATGCGGGTTTTGGGGATTGATCCGGGCTTGCGCAACCTTGGGTGGGGCGTGATCGACGTGACCGGCTCGCGGTTAAGCCATGTTGCCAATGGCATTTGCCACAGCACGCGCGGCGACGAGGTGGGGGATTTGGCCCAGCGTTTGGTGTCGCTGCACAGCCAGCTTACCGAAGTTTTGCGCGCATTTTCCCCCGATGCGGCGGCGGTGGAACATACCTTTGTCAACAAAGACGCAGTGGCGACGCTGAAACTTGGCCAAGCCCGAGGCATCGCGCTGTTGGTTCCGGCGCAATTTGGCCTGACAGTGGGGGAATATGCGCCCAATGCGGTCAAGAAATGCGTGGTGGGTGTGGGTCATGCCGCCAAACAGCAGGTGGATCATATGGTCAAGCTGCAATTCCCCGGCGTCACGATTGCGGGGCCGGATGCGGCAGACGCCTTGGCGATTGCGATTTGCCATGCGCATCATATGCAAAGCGCGGGCCGCTTGGCGGCAGCAGTGAAAAGGGCAGCAGGATGATTGGCAAGCTTTCGGGGCGGCTGGATTGGCGCGGCAGCGATCAGGTGCTGATCGACGTGCGCGGTGTGGGCTATATCGTTTATGTCTCGGAGCGGACATTAGCAGGTCTGCCCAGTCTGGGCGAGGCGGTCTCGCTTTATACCGATCTGGTGGTGCGCGAAGATTTGCTACAGCTGTTCGGCTTTGCCACCATGATCGACAAGGAATGGCACAAGCTTTTGACCACGGTGCAGGGCGTAGGCGCAAAGGCTGCGCTGGCGATCATGGGCACTTTGGGCGCCGAAGGTGTGGCGCGTGCGATCAACCTTGGCGATCAGCGCGCGATTCAATCGGCGCAGGGCGTGGGGCCGAAACTGGCGCAGCGGGTGATTTTAGAGCTGAAGGCCAAGGCCCCCAACATGATGGCACTGGGGTCGACGATGTCGGGTCTGGCCGATGCGGGCGATGTGGTGCTGGAACCCTTGGGCGAACCCATGGCCCGCAAGGCCCCGCCACCACCGCCACAGGCCGGACGCGCCAGCTTTACCGCTGATGCCTTGTCGGCGCTGATCAACCTTGGCTATGGTCAGGGCGATGCGGCGCAGGCGGTCTCGACCGTGGCCGCAGATCTGCCCGAGGCCGACACCCAAGCGCTGATCCGTGGCGCGCTGAAACTGCTTGCACCAAAGGCGCGCTGATGAACCCTGATCCCGCTTTGCGCCCCGAAAAGCTGCCCGAAGATTTTGACCGCGCCTTGCGGCCGCAGGTGCTGGAAGATTTCGTCGGCCAAGCCGAGGCCCGCGCCAATCTGCGCGTCTTTATCGAAAGCGCCAAGATCCGCGGCGAGGCGATGGATCACACGCTGTTTCACGGCCCCCCCGGTCTGGGCAAGACCACGCTGGCGCAGATCATGGCGCGCGAGCTGGGGGTGGGGTTTCGCATGACCTCGGGTCCGGTGCTGGCCAAGCCCGGCGATCTGGCGGCGATTTTGACCAATCTTGAAGCCAATGATGTGCTGTTTATCGACGAGATCCACCGCCTTAGCCCCGTGGTCGAAGAGGTGCTTTATCCCGCGATGGAGGATTTCGCGCTGGATCTGGTGATCGGCGAGGGGCCTGCCGCGCGCACGGTGCGGATTGATTTGCAGCCCTTTACGTTGGTGGGGGCGACGACGCGGCTGGGCCTGTTGACCACGCCTTTGCGCGACCGCTTTGGCATTCCGACGCGGTTGCAGTTTTATACCGAAGACGAGCTGGATCTGATCGTCACCCGCGGCGCGCGGCTGCTTGGCATCCAGTCAGACCCCGAAGGCACCCGCGAGATTGCGATGCGGGCACGTGGCACGCCGCGCATCGCCGGACGCTTGTTGCGCCGGGTGGTGGATTTTGTCACCGTCGAGGGCGATGGCCGCCTGACCCGCGCAATTGCCGACCGCGCGCTGACCCGGCTTGGGGTGGATAACATCGGGCTTGATGGCGCGGACCGTCGCTATATCAGCCTGTTGGCAGAGCATTATGGCGGCGGGCCGGTGGGCGTGGAAACCATCGCCGCCGCCCTGTCCGAGGCGCGCGACGCGATTGAAGAGGTGATCGAGCCCTATCTTTTGCAGCAAGGCCTGATCCAGCGCACCCCGCGCGGGCGGATGCTGGCAGCGCGGGCTTGGCGCCACATGGGGCTAGAGCCGCCGAAACCACCAGGCCAAAGCGATCTTTTCGAGGCATAGCAGGCTTGCATCTGACCGCGCAACATTGCATCCCAGCCCTGATCAAACCGCGAGGCAAACATGTCACCACAAGAGGTTGAAGCCTTCTTTACCCGCTCGGACGGCAGCTATCTGTTTGCGCGCTGGGGCCGCCCGATTGTGCCGGTGGTCTTTGGCGTCGATGATGCAACCCTGGGCGTCGTCAAAGGTGCGATCGAGGCGGTGGTGGCGCTGGCAGGCCATAGCATGGCGGAAACCGACCCCGAACTTGGCGCCAATCTGATGGTGTTTTTCATCCGCGATTGGGCGGAATTGCCGCCGGTGCCGAAACTTGATCATCTGATCCCCGATCTTGGCCCGCTGTGCGCGCGGCTGGCGCAGGCCGATGCCAACCAATACCGCCTGTTCCGCTTTGATGCCGATGGCGCGATCAAGGCGGCTTTTGTGTTTTTGCGCATGGACGCGCATTTGTCGGATATGCCTGCCGAAGATCTGGCCTTGGCGCAGGCAGCCCAAGTGATCTGCCTGTGGTCAGACCGCGCCTTTGCACAGTCTTCGCCCTTGGCGCGGGTTGGCGCTCAGGTGATCTTGCGCCCCGACGTGGGCGACATCATTCGCGCAGCCTATCATCCGATGCTGCCAAAAGTGGCGCGCGATGCCTCGCATGCCTTGCGGATTGCCGCGCGGCTGCCATGAAAGAGGCCGAGCTTTACCCCGATCTGAAAGCCTATCTTGAGGCGCAGGGCTATGAGGTAAAGGCCGAAATCGGCGCTTGCGATCTGATGGCGCGGCGGGGGGATGACCCTGCGGTGGTGGTCGAGATGAAGACCTCGTTTTCGCTGGCCTTGGTAATGCAGGGTGTGGCGCGCCAAGCGATGTTTGACGATGTCTATCTGGCGGTTCCGGTGGCGGAAAAGGGCTGGAAACTGCGGTATAAGGATATTGTGGCGCTGTGTCGGCGGCTGGGGCTGGGGCTGCTTGCGGTCAAGCCGGGGCAGGGGGTCGAGGCGCATCTGGACCCCGCCCCCTATCAGCCGCGCCGCGCCACCGCGCGCGCAGGCCGCTTGCTGCGCGAATTTGAACGGCGGGTGGGCGACCCCAATATTGGCGGCACCACTGGCGTCAAACGCATGACCGCCTACCGCCAAGACGCGCTGCGGCTTTTGGGCGGCTTGGCGCAGGGGCCTTTGCGCGCCGCCGATCTGGCGCGCGCCACCGGGGTTGCGCGCGCCCGCGTGCTGATGGCCGCCGATCACTACGGCTGGTTTGAACGGGTGGCGCATGGCATCTATGGGCTGACGCCCAAGGGCGTGGCCGCTTGCGCGGCGCATCAGGCAGATATCGCCCAGCTTTGTGCTGGCAGAAAGGCAGATCAGGCATGAACGCGGCTCATCGTTTTGCCCTGCGGGTCTATTACGAAGATACCGATCTGGCGGGGATCGTGTATTACGCCAATTATCTGAAGTTCATCGAACGCGGCCGCTCGGAATGGGTGCGCGGCTTGGGGATCGATCAGGGCAAGCTAAAGGCCGAGACCGGCGTGGTCTTTGCGGTGCGCCGTGTGCTGGCTGATTATCTGAAACCAGCGGTCTATGACGACGCTTTGGTGGTGGAAACAAGGCTGCAATCCTTGGGCAATGCGCGGATAGATTTGCAGCAATCGGTGCTGCGCGACACGCAAGTTTTGTTCACCGCCGAGGTGACTTTGGTCTGCATGGGGGCAGACGGCAAAGCCGCCCGTATCCCGCAAGCCCTGCGCGCCGCACTCGCCTAAGGCGAATTCTTGCGCGCGCACGCCAATGTGTTGGCAATCCGCTTTAAACCTTGATAGAATCAGCGCAATAGGCGGTCGAAGAACCGCGACAACTTGAGCAGGCGTAAAGAACATGGAAGCCACCGTTATGGCGCAAGAGATTGATTTCTCTATGCTCGCCCTATTTGCCCGTGCCACAATCACGGTCAAAATCGTCATGATCATGCTGATCGGCATGTCGGTCTGGTCTTGGTCGATCATCATCAGCAAGCATATTCTGTTCCGCAATGCGCGCGGCGAGGCGACGATTTTCGATCGCGCCTTTTGGTCGGGCGAGCCGCTGGATGAATTGTTCGAGAAAATCGGCGCCGACCCGCAGGGGCAATCGGAAAAGATTTTCGCCGCAGGCATGCTGGAATGGCGGCGCAGTCACCGGCAGGATGGCGGGCTGATTGCCGGCGCGCAAAGCCGGATTGACCGCGCGATGGATGTGGCGATTGCCCGTCAAAGCGAGGCGCTGAACAAGGGGCTGTCCTTCCTTGCGACGGTCGGGGCCACGGCGCCTTTCATCGGGCTGTTCGGCACGGTCTACGGCATCATGCACGCTTTTACCGAAATTGCGGCCTCGAAAAACACCGATCTTGCCACCGTCGCCCCCGGCATTGCCGAGGCGCTGATGGCCACGGGCATTGGCCTGATCGCGGCTATTCCGGCGGTGATCTTTTACAACAAGCTGAACGCGGATTCCGAGCATATCGTTTCGGGCTACGAGGCTTTTGCCGATGAATTTGCCACCATCCTGTCGCGCCAGTTGGACGCTTAAGCCATGGGCGCGGGGGTAGCAAAAAAATCGGGTGGCGGTGGGCGACGCGGACGGCGGCGGGGCACGGCTCCGGCGATGGCTGATATCAACATCACGCCCTTTGTCGATGTGATGTTGGTGCTGTTGATCATCTTTATGGTGACTGCGCCAATGTTGACGGTGGGCGTGCCGCTTGAACTGCCGAAATCTGCGGCCGCCAGCCTGCCGACCGAACAGGAACCGCCCTTGACGATTTCGCTGACCGCCGATGGCTTGGTGATGATCCAGACAACGGAAGTGCCTGAGGATCAGCTGATCCCCAAGCTGCGCGCGATTGCCGAGACGCGCAAATCTGACAAGGTATTTTTGCGCGCAGATGGCGCTTTGCCCTATACCCGCGTGGCGGCGGTGATGGGCGCGCTGTCGGCGGGCGGCTTTAATAACATCGGCCTTGTCACCGATACGGGTGGTGCTGCGATGGGCGGCAACTAGGCGCTGGCATGGACAAAAGCCAAACCATCTCGGTTATCGGCCATGCGGTTGTTCTCACCTGGATCGTTCTGGGGGATTGGCTGTTTGCACCAAGTGAACTGCCGCCTCCAACGGCGGTGCAGGTCTCGATGGTGTCGCAGTCTGATCTGCAAGCCATGATGGATGCGGCCCCCAAGACCGACAAGCCGCCTGCGGATAAACCTGCGGTCAAGCCTGCGACGAAACCGCCCGAGCCTGCCAAGGCTGCGGCCAAACCTGCGCCTGCCAAGCCCACACCGCCCGCGCCTGCGCCACCGCCCCCCGAACCCGCGCCCGAAGTGCCGGTGGATGCCACTCCACAGCCACAGGAAGCGCCGCCTGTGGTCGCGCCGATTGCTGCCGACGAGCAGCCGGTGCCGGTGCCTTTGACCGATAAGGCCGCAAAGCCCAAGCCGGTTGACCGTGTCGCCAAAGTGCCGGTGGAAAGCCCGATCAAAACGCCGGAAGTGGCCGATAAAGTCGTGCAAGAGACCAGCGATCAGCCGCAGCCAGATCAGCCCGTGGTCGAAGAAAAGAAACCTGCCGCTGCGCCAAAAGAGGCGACAACGCAGGTGGTGACCGAGGCCAATCTGGCCAAGGATGCACCGCAGCTTGCCCCCACCAGCAGCCGCCGCCCGCAAAGCCGTCCTGCCAAGCCTGTCGAGGTGGCGGTTGATACAACTGCTGCGGCGGATACTGCTGCCGCAGACGCACAGGCCAAGGCCGACGCACAGGCCAAGGCCGATGCCGCGGCCCAAGCAGACGCCGATGCCCTTGCCGCTGCCTTGGCCGAAGCCACCGCCGCGCCCGAAGACACTGGTGGCGCGCAGGATGTTGCCGAAGGCCCGCCAATGAGCCAATCCGAGATTGAAGGTCTGCATCTGGCGATCAACAAATGCTGGAACACCGGCACGATGTCGACAGATGCGCTGAACACCACGATCCAGATTCGGGTCGAGATGGGCGAAGACGGCAAGCCAGACTACCAAAGCATCAAGATGACCAGCTTTTCGGGCGGCTCAGAGGCTGCTGCGCAGATTGCCTTTCAGGTGGCCCGCAAGGCGGTCGTGCTATGTGGCCAAAAGGGCTATGATCTGGATCCCGAAAAATACGGTCAATGGAATGTGTTGAACATGACCTTTGACCCTAATGGAATGCGGCTGAGATGAGCATGGATTTTTTCCCCTGCCGGCTTGGCGCGAAACACCTCAAGATTTGGCCCGCACAGGCCAACAGAAACCCCGTGCGAAACGAGGATAGAATGACCAATTTTAAATCTGTGACCATGGCGCTGATGCTGGGGCTGAGTGGCTTTATTGCAGCCCCCGCCCAGGCCGAATTGACCCTGCCGCCCTTTACCGATGGCGTGATCGAGCCGATGCCGATTGCGGTGCCCGACTTTATTGACGAGGGCGGCGCAAGCGATCTGGCGCGCAATATCGCGGCGGTGGTGGCGCAGGATTTGGCCGGAACCGGGCTTTTCGCCAATACGCCAAAAGAGGCCTATATCAGCAATATCACCTCGTTTGACGCGCCAGTGTCTTATCCCGATTGGTCGGCGATCAATGTGCAGGCGTTGATCACCGGCGCGGTTCAGGCCGGTGGTGACCGGATTGTGGTCAAGTTTCGGCTGTTTGATGTCGCCTCGGGGCAGCAGCAGGGCGATGGCTTGCAATTTGCCGGCACCCCGCAAAGCTGGCGGCGGATGGCGCATAAGGTCGCCGATGCGGTCTATAGCCGGATCACCGGCGAGGGCCCGTATTTTGACAGCCGTGTGGTCTTTGTCGCCGAAAGTGGCCCCAAGAACCAACGCCAAAAGCGCTTGGGCGTGATGGATTACGACGGCGAGAATGTGGCCTATCTGACCGACAGCTCGTCGATCGTGCTGGCACCGCGGTTTTCGCCCAGCGGCGACCGGATCCTTTATACCTCTTATGCCTCGGGCTTTCCGGCGATCTATTTGATGGATGTGGCCAGCCTGCAAGCCCGCAACTTGGGCGAATTGCCCGGCACCATGACCTTTGCGCCGCGGTTTTCGCCGGATGGCCAGTCGATGGTCTTTAGTCTGGAACAGGGCGGCAATACCGACATCTATTCGATGGACATCGGATCGGGGCAAATGCGCCAGCTGACCAATGCGCCCTCGATTGAAACCTCGCCCTGCTTTAGCCCCGATGGCAGCCAGATCGTGTTTGAAAGCGACCGCTCGGGCACCCAACAGATCTATCTGATGAGCGCAAGCGGCGGCGAGGCGGTGCGGATTTCCAACGGCAAGGGCCGCTATTCCACCCCGGTCTGGAGCCCGCGCGGCGATATGGTGGCCTTTACCAAGCAAAACGAGGGCCGCTTCCACATTGGCGTGATGAAAACTGATGGCAGTGAAGAACGGCTTTTGTCGGCCTCGTTCTTGGATGAAGGCCCGACTTGGGCGCCCAATGGCCGCGTGATCATGTTTACCCGTGAAGGCGCAGGCGCTGGCGGGCAGGCGGGTTTGATGTCAGTGGACATCACCGGCCGCAATCTGAAAGCGATCAAAACCGATGGCCCCGCCTCTGATCCGGCATGGTCGCCGTTGCTTCCCTAACATCGCGCAACGCGGCCGATTTCCAAGGCCGCGTAAAGCTGATATAACCCTCCCTATCGAGCTCATAAAAAGAAGGACAAACATATGTCTATGGTTTCTAAATCTCTGCTTCTGGTCGTGGCCTTTGGTCTTGCGGCCTGTAACAACCCCGACCGCTATGGTGCGGGCGGTGCCAATGGCGCGGGTGCCAATGGCATGAACGGTGGCTTCGTTGACACCAATGGTCTGGGCGATCCGTCCAACCCACAATCTATTGCCTATTTCAATCAATCGGTTGGCGACCGCGTGTTGTTTCCGGTGGACCAATCCAGCCTGACTGATGAAGCGCGCGGCGTGCTTGCAGGTCAGGCGCAGTGGCTGGCCACCAATGCCGATTACGCCATCATCATCGAAGGCCATGCCGACGAGCAGGGCACACGGGAATACAACTTGGCACTTGGCGCACGTCGCGCGGCAGCCGTGCAGAACTATCTGATAAGCCAAGGCGTGCCTGCGGCGCGTATGCGCACGATCAGCTATGGCAAAGAGCGCCCGATCGAGATTTGCTCGGAAGAGGCCTGCTATTCCAAGAACCGTCGTGCTGTCACGGTGCTTTCGGCTGGCTTGAACTCGTAACCGCTTGCCTCTCGGGGGGGCGTCTGTAAAGGAAACGAAGATGTCATATGGAGTGAAGGCCCTTTTGATTGTCGCAGCGCTGGGACTTGCAGCTTGCGGCAATAAGGCGGGACTGAACGGCGGCCCAAGTGCCTTTGACAGCTTTGGTGCCGCAGGCGACCCCTCGAACCCAAGTTCTATTGCTTATTTCAATCAATCTGTTGGCGACCGTGTGCTGTTTGCTGTGGATCAAGCGACGATCTCGGAGCAAGGGCGCGGCATATTGCTGGCGCAGGCGGCTTGGTTGAAAACCAATGCTGATTACGCCATCATCATCGAGGGTCATGCCGACGAGCAAGGCACGCGCGATTATAACTTGGCGCTGGGCGCGCGGCGCGCGGCTGCGGCGCAGAATTTTCTGATCAGCCAAGGCCTGCCCGCTGACCGGATGCGGACCATCAGCTATGGTAAAGAACGCCCGATCGAGATTTGCTCGGACGAGGCTTGTTATTCGAAAAACCGGCGCGCTGTCACGGTGCTGTCGATGGGCGCGGGGGCCTGATATGCGTATGCGAGGTTTGATTTTTGCACTGGCACTGCTGCCGCTGCCTGCACTGGCTCAGGATAAGGCACAGACCTTGGCGGATGTTAAAACCGAATTGGGGCAGTTGCTGGCCGAGTTTAATGGCCTGAAATCAGAGCTGATTTCGACAGGGGCTGCGCAATCGGGCGCGGCGGGCGGTGACGCCTTGCAGCGGCTGGATGCCATCGAGGCTGCGCTGACGCGTCTGACCAGCAAAACCGAAGAGATCGAGCAAAAGGTCACCCGTGTCGCCAGTGATGGCACCGCGCGGATTGCCGATATGGAGTTTCGCATTTGCGAGCAAACCGAAGGCTGCGATCCGGGCAATATGCCAGTGATCGAACCCTTGGGTGGCAGCACGGCGGGTGCGCCCGCCAGTGTGGCGCCACCTTTGGCGCCTGCGCAAGATGCGGGCCCCGAACTGGCGATTGGCGAGAAAAGCGACTTTGATCGGGCTCAGGCGGTGCTCGCCAAGGGTGACTTTCGCGGCGCCGCTGACCTCTTTAAGACCTTTACCGAATCCTATCCTGGCTCGCCCCTGACCCAAGAAGCGCAATTCAGCCGTGGCGAGGCGTTGCGCCAAGCCGGTGACACCGCCGAGTCGGCGCGGTCGTATCTGGATGCGTTTTCGGGCAAACCCGACGGCACCTTCGCGCCGCAATCCTTGCTGGAATTGGGCAAGGGGCTGGCAGCACTTGGCCAAACCCAAGACGCCTGCGTGACTTTGGGCGAAGTTGTGAACCGCTTTATGGGCACGGCTTCGGCCACCGAGGCGCAAACTGTGATGTCGGGACTTGCGTGCCAGTAGACTGTGATGCGCGCCTAAGTGCGGCGCTGCGGCAAGTTGTTCAGGCGGGCGAGGCTAGGATTGGCGTTGCGGTCTCGGGTGGCAGTGATTCGCTGGCGCTTTTGCATCTGTGCCATGGGTTGGGCTTGGCTTGCCATGCGGTGACGGTGGATCACGCGCTGCGTGCGGGCTCTGCCGCAGAGGCGGCACAGGTGGCCGCGATTTGCGCGGGCCTTGGGGTGCCGCATCAGATCTTGCGCTGGGATCACGGCGCGATTGTGGGAAATCTGCAAGATCAGGCGCGGCGCGCACGCTATGCTTTGCTGGCCGATTGGGCGCGCGGTCTTGGGCTTGCGCGGGTGATGATCGGCCATACCGCAGATGATCAGGCCGAGACCTTTCTGATGGGGCTGACCCGCGCGGCAGGGCTGGATGGGCTGTCGGGGATGCGGCCCAGTTGGGTCGAGGCGGGGGTGGTGTTTCAGCGCCCGCTGCTGGGCCAAACCCGCGCCGATCTGCGCGCCTATCTGACCCGGGCGGGTGTGGTTTGGATCGACGATCCGTCAAACGACAATGACCGTTTTGCGCGTGTGCGCGCGCGTCAAGTGCTGGCTGTGTTGCAGCCCTTGGGGCTTGGCGTGGCCCAGATGAGTGAAAGCATCGCCCATCTGGCCAGCGCCCAACAGGCGTTGCAAGCCGTGACGCTGGCCGCTTGGGAGGCCTGTGGGCAGGTCGTGGCGGGGGCAGTGCAGCTGCGCCTTTCGGGTTTTGCAGCGCAACCTGTCGAGATACAGCGCCGGCTGCTGCTGGCGGTGCTTGGCTGGTATTCAGGCGGCGATTACGCGCCGCGCGCGCAAAAGATGGCCACTCTTGCCGAGGCCATTCGCCAAGGCGCGGATGCCACGCTGAACGGCTGTTGCTTTCGCACCACATCAGACGGGCTGCAAATTTACCGCGAGCCGCATGCGGTGAAAAACCTGTGCGTGGCGACATCTGACATCTGGGACAATCGCTGGCAGATGATCGGCCCGCATGCGCCCGATCTTAGCCTGCGGGCTTTGGGGGCAGAGGGTTTGGCACAGCTGCCAAACTGGCGCGGCTTGGCAATCCCGCGGCAGGCTCTGCTGGTTTGCCCCGCAATCTGGCGAAAAGATGCGCTGATTGCCGCACCGAGTGCAGGTTTTCTTAATGGTTGGCAGGCGAAATTGGTCCGATCGGTAAATCAGTCTATCTTATCGCATTGAACCCAGCGGACTTATCTCTATCTTAGGGGCAATCGCCAAAAGGGCCAACCGGTCTTCACGGCCAATAATTACGGAGAGCTTCGTGGGTAACGCACGAAATATCGCATTCTGGGTCGTTCTGTTTCTGCTGATCTTGGCCCTGTTTAAAATGCTTGACCCCTCGGCTACGACCTCGTCCACCGCGAGCGTGCCTTACTCTGATTTCATCCAGCGCGTTGACAGCGGCAATGTAGCCTCTGTGACGGTGGATGGCGAAAACTTGGGGGTTACCGCCAGCGATGGTGCAAAATATTCGGTGATCGCACCGCGCGATGACAAATTGGTAGATCGCCTGATCGCCAAAAGCGTCGAGGTAAAGGCCAAAAGCCAAGAGCAGTCGGGCATCTTCTCGCTGATCTCGCTTTGGTTGCCCTTTATCGTTTTGATCGGCATCTGGATTTTCATGATGAACCGGATGCAGGGCGGCGGCAAAGGCGGGGCGATGGGCTTTGGCAAAAGCCGCGCCAAGCTGCTGACCGAAAAGCAAGGCCGTGTGACCTTTGACGATGTCGCCGGCATCGACGAGGCCAAGGAAGAGCTGGAAGAGATCGTTGAATTCCTGCGCAATCCGCAAAAGTTCAGCCGTCTTGGCGGCAAGATCCCCAAAGGCGCGCTGCTTGTGGGCCCTCCGGGCACCGGTAAAACCTTGCTGGCGCGCGCTATTGCGGGCGAAGCTGGGGTGCCGTTCTTCACCATCTCGGGCTCTGACTTTGTCGAGATGTTCGTGGGCGTCGGTGCAAGCCGGGTGCGCGACATGTTTGAACAGGCGAAAAAGAACGCACCCTGCATCGTGTTTATCGACGAAATCGACGCTGTGGGCCGGGCGCGTGGCGTTGGCATGGGCGGCGGCAATGACGAGCGCGAACAGACGCTGAACCAGCTTTTGGTCGAGATGGACGGTTTTGACGCCAATGAAGGCGTGATCATTGTGGCAGCCACAAACCGCCGCGATGTGCTGGACCCTGCTTTGCTGCGTCCGGGCCGGTTTGACCGTCAGATTCAGGTGCCAAACCCAGATATCCGTGGCCGTGAAAAGATCCTGAACGTGCATGCGCGCAAAGTGCCCTTGGGCCCAGATGTCGATCTGCGCATCATCGCACGCGGCTGCCCCGGCTTTTCGGGCGCCGATCTTGCCAACCTTGTCAACGAGGCGGCCTTGATGGCGGCGCGCGTTGGTCACCGCTTTGTCACCATGCACGACTTCGAGCAGGCGAAAGACAAGGTGATGATGGGGGCCGAGCGTCGCTCGATGGTGCTGACCCAAGAGCAAAAGGAAATGACCGCCTATCACGAGTCGGGCCACGCGATTGTGGGCATGGCTTTGCCGAAATGCGATCCGGTCTATAAGGCCACGATCATTCCGCGCGGTGGCGCTTTGGGCATGGTGATGAGCCTGCCCGAGATGGACCGACTGAATTGGCACAAGGATCAGTGCAAAGAACGCATCGCCATGACCATGGCGGGCAAAGCGGCCGAGATCATCAAATGGGGCGAAGATTCGGTCTCGAACGGTCCTTCGGGCGATATTCAGCAGGCCTCGAGCCTTGCGCGTGCCATGGTGCTGCGCTGGGGCATGTCGGATAAGGTCGGCAATATCGACTATGCCGAGGCGCATGAGGGCTATGCGGGCAATACCGGTGGCTTCTCGGTTTCGGCTGAAACCAAGACCATGATCGAACAGGAAGTCAAACATCTGATCGACGAAGGCTACGAGACCGCGCGCCGCATTTTGCTGGAAAAATCGGTTGAATTTGAACGGCTTGCTCAGGGCTTGTTAGAGCATGAAACCCTGACCGGCGAAGAGATCCGCAAGATCACCGCGGGCGAGGCTTTGGACGCGCCTGACGATGACAAGGGCGGCGATAAGGGCGCGGGCGTGGTGGCTATTCCCAAAACCCGCGCGCGCAAGCCAAAGGTGGTGCCAGATGCGCCTGAACCGCTGGCATAAACCTTGCTGTGACTGACCCCAAACCCCAAGCCTTTTGCAAGGCTTGGGGTTTTTCTATGCCGCCAGCCTTGCGGGCGGCTTTTGGCAAAAGGGCCCCGCGATGACGGTTTTGAAACCCACAGATTTCATCGGCAGCATCACTTGGCTGGGCTTGGTGGGCGCTGGCCTTGCCTCGACCGCGCAAACCGAGCTTGTGGCCAGCCTTGACGGTGTGGCGGGCGAGAAACACGCAGGCGCCACGCGGGCCTCGTGCAGCCGGGTTTTGGCGCAATATCCCAAGGGCAGCGAAATTCGCAACACCCGGCAGTTTTCCTTGATCGGGGCCGAAGATCTGGCCGAGATCGCCGCGCGCATGGGGCTGGCAGAGCTGCCCCCCGCACTGTTGGGGGCTTCGATGGTGATCAAAGGCATTCCTGATTTCAGCCATATTCCGCCGGGCTCGCGGTTGCAGGCGGCATCGGGGGCGACCTTGGTTGTCGATCTGGAAAACCGCCCCTGCACCCTGCCTGCGCGCGGGATCGAGGCCGCATATCCGGGCTTTGGTGCGGCGTTCAAGCCTGCCGCAAAGGGGCGTCGCGGCGTGGTGGCTTGGGTCGAACGCGCCGGGGCCTTTCACTTGGGCGACAGCATCCGGCTGCACATTCCCGATCAGCCGGTCTGGGCGCATCTGGCCGCCGCGCGCCGCTAGAGCAGGCTTTGTGCCGCGTGCTGGCGATTTTGCTTGTGAAAAAGTCGTAAAAGCACAGTCTGTCGAGGGGTTTCCTGCGCTAACACCAAGCCAAGGGAGAAAACCGCCCAAGGGAGAGAGAGAATGGCCTTTAAGACCGATATCGAAATCGCGCGCGAAGCGAAGAAAAAACCGATCATGGAGATTGGGGCCAAGCTTGGCATCCCCTCCGAACATCTGCTGCCCTATGGCCATGATAAGGCCAAGGTCAGCCAAGAGTTTATCAAATCGCTGGCGGGTCAAAAGGACGGCAAGCTGATCCTTGTGACCGCGATCAATCCAACCCCTGCGGGCGAGGGCAAGACCACAACCACCGTGGGCTTGGGCGACGGGTTGAACCGGATCGGCAAAAAGGCGGTGATCTGTATCCGCGAGGCCTCTTTGGGGCCGAACTTTGGCATGAAGGGCGGGGCTGCGGGCGGCGGCATGGCGCAAGTCGTGCCGATGGAAGAGATGAACCTGCATTTCACCGGCGATTTCCATGCCATCACCTCGGCGCATAATCTTCTGTCGGCGATGATCGACAACCATATCTATTGGGGCAACGAGCTGGAAATCGACGCGCGCCGTGTGGTTTGGCGTCGGGTGATGGATATGAACGACCGTGCGCTGCGCGATATTGTGGTTAATCTTGGCGGCGTGTCGAACGGCTTTCCGCGCCAGACCGGATTTGACATCACTGTGGCCTCGGAAGTCATGGCGATCTTGTGTCTGTCCAACGATCTGGAAGATCTGCAAAAGCGTTTGGGCGATATTGTTGTCGCCTATACCCGTGCGAAAACCCCGATCTATGCCCGCGACATCAAGGCCGATGGCGCAATGACGGTGCTGCTGAAAGATGCGATGCAACCGAATTTGGTGCAGACTCTGGAAAACAACCCCGCCTTTGTGCATGGCGGCCCCTTTGCCAATATCGCGCATGGCTGCAACAGCGTCATCGCCACCAAAACCGCGCTGAAGCTGGGCGATTATGTGGTGACAGAGGCGGGCTTTGGTGCCGATCTGGGCGCCGAGAAGTTCTTTGACATCAAATGCCGCAAAGCCGGGCTAAAGCCTTCGGCGGCGGTGATCGTGGCCACGGTGCGGGCGATGAAGATGAACGGCGGTGTTGCCAAAGCAGATCTGGGGGCGGAAAATGTCGCCGCCGTCGAGCTGGGCTGTCCAAACCTTGGCCGCCATATTGGCAATGTCAAAAGCTTTGGCGTGCCGGTGGTCGTGGCGATCAACCATTTCTACAGCGACACCGATGCCGAGATTGCTGCCGTGAAGGCCTATGTCGCCAGCCAAGGCGCCGAGGCGATTTTGTGCAAGCATTGGGCCATGGGCTCGGCTGGGATCGAAGATCTGGCGCATAAGGTGGTCGAGATGGCCGAATCCGGCAGCGCCAATTTTGCGCCGATTTATCCCGACGAGATGCCTTTGTTCCAAAAGCTGGAAACCATCGCCAAGCGGATCTATCACGCCGATGAGGTGATCGCCGACAAATCTATCCGCGATCAGCTGAAGGTCTGGGAGGCCGCAGGCTATGGCCATCTGCCGATCTGCGTCGCCAAAACCCAATACAGCTTTACCACCGATCCCACCGTGCGCGGCGCGCCGACGGGCCATTCGGTGCCGGTGCGCGAAGTGCGCCTGTCGGCGGGGGCGGGGTTTGTGGTGGCGATTTGCGGCGAGATCATGACCATGCCCGGCCTGCCAAAAGTGCCTTCGGCCGAGGTGATCCGGCTGAACGCGGATGGAAATGTCGAAGGTCTTTTCTAAACTTGCGTTGTTCTCTGGGGGTGGCGTGGGTATAGCTGCGCCACCTCAGACCAAGGGTAAGCTATGAAACGTCCGGCTGACTGCGCTGACATGAAAGATATTCGGGCCGAGATTGATCGGCTTGACCACGCGCTGATGGCGCTTTTTGCCGAGCGCGTGGGCTATATTGATCGGGCGGCGCAGATCAAACAGGTGGCAGCCCTGCCTGCCCGGATTACCGCGCGTGTGGAAGAGGTTGTTGCCAATGTTCGCGACCATGCCGAGCGGTTGAACCTGCCGCCCGAGCTTTACGAAAGACTGTGGCGCGAGTTGATCGACTGGTCGATTGCGCGCGAAGAAGCCCATCTGTCAAAGGAACTGCCAAATGACCGCTAAAGTAATCGACGGCAAGCTGTTCGCCGCCAATGTCCGCGCCCAAGTGCAGGTGCAGGTCGCAAAGCTGCGTGAAGAGCACGGGATTCAGCCCGGTCTGGCGGTGGTTCTGGTGGGCGAAGACCCGGCAAGCCAAGTCTATGTGCGCAACAAACATGCCTCGACCCTAGAGGTCGGCATGGCCTCGTTTGAACATCGTCTGGCGATTGACACTTCGGAGGCCGATTTGCTGGCGCTGGTGCAATCCCTAAACGCCGATCCTGCGGTGCATGGCATTTTGGTGCAACTGCCGTTGCCCGCGCATTTGAATTCCGAGTTGATCATCAACTCGATTGATCCGGCGAAGGATGTCGATGGCTTCCATATCTCGAACGTTGGCTTGCTGGGCACCGGGCAAAAGTCGATGGTGCCTTGCACGCCGTTGGGCTGCCTGATGATGCTGCGCGACCACCACGGCAGCTTGGCGGGGCTGAACGCAGTCGTGGTTGGGCGCAGCAATATTGTTGGCAAGCCGATGGCGCAGCTTTTGCTGGGCGACAGCTGCACGGTGACAATCGCGCATAGCCGCACCAAGGATCTGGCGGCTGTCTGTCGCGGCGCCGATATTCTGGTAGCCGCCGTTGGCCGCCCCGAGATGATCACTGGCGATTTCGTCAAGCCAGGTGCCACGGTGATCGACGTTGGCATCAACCGGATCGAGCGTGATGGCCGCACCAAATTGGTTGGCGATGTCGATTACGCTTCTGCCGCAGCCGTTGCGGGTGCGATCACGCCGGTGCCCGGTGGCGTGGGGCCGATGACGATTGCCTGCCTTTTGGCCAATACCTTGACCGCCTGCTGCCGCGCCAATGGCTTGCCCGAGCCAGAGGGTTTAACGGCCTAATATATCCCTAAGCGTATATAAAATCACCTAAAGGATATTTTAGGTGATTGTTCAAGTGCGCTGAAATCGTTACGATTGCCACAGGGGGGATACCCCCTCTGGGGTGGTTTCATGATGGGTTTCAAGCGGGCGCTTGTTGTTGCGCTATGCAGCAGAGTCTCGATCATATTTTGGACTTTGCTGACGTTTTTTGTTGTGATTTCAGGGCCTTTTGGCAGCTATCACAGCATAGATCTGGCGCGGCGGGCGCTGATTTTTGTGCCAACACTTGGCCTTGTCATGCTGATCGGCACGCTGATCCGGCTGTTGGTGTCGCATTGGATTTTGCCATCTGCGCCGCGTTTGGCAAGCTTGGGGGCGGCTTTGGTCGCGGCCACGCTGTTGCCGCCGTTGGTCTTGGCACTTTTGCCGCAGCTTTTGGGCGGGGCTGATCTGGTGCAGCTTGCGCCTCTCGAACTTGCAGTGCTGATCCTTGGCATTTTCTTGGCGCAATCGGCGCTTGAGGCGCAAGAAGGGCAGGGCGCAAGCGCTGATCGTGCCGTGGCAGTGGGGGCGCCCAAGCATCGGTTGCTGCACCGGATTGAGCCTGCGCGGCGCGGTGAGGTCTTGGCGATTTCAGTGCGCGATCATTATGTCGATGTGCAGACGGGCAAGGGTACGGTCAGCCTTTTGCTGCGCTTTGCCGATGCGATGGCCGAGGTCGATCCGCAGGCTGGGTTACAGGTGCATCGTTCGTATTGGGTGGCTTGGGAGGCGATTGAGGCAGTCGAGCGCGAGGGAGTTAAACTCTACCTCAAGCTGCGACATGGCGCACGGGTGCCGGTTTCAAAGAACCACCGCTATAAACTTGAGGCGCGCGGTCTGATTTAAGACGGCCTGCCTTGGCGCGGCATCGGCATCGCCAGCACCGATTTTGCCAAAACCAAGGCCAGCGCATCGGGCTGCATCAGGTCGCAAAGCACGCTGTCATGGCTCCATAACCCGCCGGTATAGGTGCCATAGGCGGGCAGGATCAGCCGCTGTTTGTCCAACAGAAAACAGCGGTGCGATCGGCCCGCAAGGCGGGCTTTTGGGTGGTAATGCCCCGAAATCTCGGGTGTTTCTGCGGTCGCAATGTGGCGAAACTGCAATTGCCCTAGGCGAAGGTCTGCGCGGTGGCTGCCCCCCATCTCGACAGGGCCTGCGTCGTGGTTGCCCTCGATCCAGATCCAATTGCGCCCCGCCATCAGCCGCGTCAGCCACAGCTGATCGTCCAGATCCAGCCCTTCGGCGGTGGCCAGATCATCGAAACTATCGCCCAGACAGATCACCTGCTGGGCACGCGTGGCTGCAAGATCGTCGTCCAGCCGCTGCAAGGTCGCGCGGGTTTCATAGGGCGGCAACAGCGCGCCACCGCGCCGCGCCATCCGCTCGGATTTGCCGAAATGCAGATCCGAGACGCACAGCAAGGCCTGATCCGGCCAGTAAAGCGCGCCGGAGGGCAGGGCGTAAAGCGGGGTTTCAGCAAGACGAAAGGCGAACATTCAGGCTCCAAACCGCGGCAGATTACAGCAAGCCTGCGTCACGCATCAGCTGTCGCGCCGCCTCTTCTGCCAGCTTTTCACGGCCTTGGCCATGGATCGGGATCTTGCCCGGTTCTAAAAACAGCGGTGCCGCAAAGGGCGACACGCGCTCCAGCCGCAGATGATCAATGCGCGGCCCGATGCGGGTGAGCATCTCTTCCAACCGGCCAAAATCAATCAGCCCGCGCATCGCCTCTTCGCGGGTCAGCTGCAACAGCAGATGGTCGGGGTCGTATTTGCGCAGGGTGTCATACAGGATGTCCGAGGAAAACGTCGCCTGTCGCCCCGATTTGCGCCGGCCTTGGTGGTTGCGCTCGATCAGCCCCGCGATCAGCGCCACATTGCGAAAGCCGCGCTTCATCACCGCATTGCCCGCAAGCCAGGTTTCAAGGTCATGGCGCAGGGTATCCACGCAAAGCAGGGCTGCGGGATCTGGCACAGCCGTAAGCCCCCAGATCAGCGTGGCGTAATCGGTGGCAACAAAGCCCAAGGGGTTAAGCCCCTGATCCTCCATCCGTTTTGTCAGCAAAAGCCCCAGCGTTTGCTGCGCATTGCGCCCGGCAAAGCCGTAAAGGCACAGATGCTCGCGCCCCTCATAGGCAAAGGTTTCGATCAGCAAACGCCCCGGCTGCGGCAGTGCCGAGATCTCGCGTTGCAAGGTTAGCCATTGCACGGTGTGGGCGGGCAGATCGGGCCAATCGGGCTGTTGCAGCAGCTGCAAAATGCCTTCGGAAAGCTGGGTCGAGGTGGCAAATTTCGTGCCCGAAAACACCGCCACCTTTGGGTCGCGGCCTGTGTGGCGGCTGACCTCGACCGTCATCTCGTTCAGCCCCTCATAGCGCACGATCTGCCCGCCGATCAAAAAGGTATCGCCGCGGGTCAGGGTGGTGGCAAAGGCCTCTTCAATCTCGCCCAAGGGTGCGCCCATGCGGCCCTTCAGTCGCACTTTCAGGGTTTCGGTGTCGATAATGGTGCCAAGGTTCTGGCGGATTTGTGCCGCCGCGCGCGGATCGCGCAGCGAGAATTTATCCTGCCTTATCATCAGCTTTTGCCATTTGTCATAGGCGCGCAGCGCATAGCCGCCGGTGGCTGCGAAATCCAGACAGGCGTCAAATTCTGCACGCGTCAGGCTGGCGTAGGGGCCTGCCGTCACCACCTCGGCGAAAAGCGCATCGGGGTCAAAGGGGGCTGCACAGGCGCTGGCCAGCAGGTGCTGGCACAGCACATCGCGCGGGCCGCGCGGGCGCGGTGCGCCGTCAAGCTGGTGCGCGCGCACGGCCTTAAGGGCGGCTTGACACTCGATCACCTCAAAGCGGTTGGCGGGCACCAAAACCGCCTTGGAGGGCGCGTTATAGCGGTGGTTGGCGCGGCCAATCCTTTGCACCAAACGCTTGATATTCTTGGGCGCTCCGACCTGGATCACCAGATCGACGTCGCCCCAATCCAGCCCCAGATCAAGGCTGCCGGTGCAGACCACGGCGCGCAGACGGCCATCGGCCATCGCCTGTTCGACCCGCTCGCGCTGCTCACGCGACAGGCTGCCGTGGTGAATGGCGATTGGCAGATCATCGCTATTGGCCAACCACAGGTGGTGAAAGAAAATCTCGGCCTGCGCGCGGGTGTTGTGAAAGACCAAGGTGGTCTTATGCGCCATAATCTCTTGTAAAATATCAGGAATTGCATAGCGCCCGCCAGCACCAGCCCAAGGCGGCGGCAGCTTGGTTTGCAGCATCTGGATGTCGGGATCAGGCCCCGGATCGGCCTGCAACACCTGCGTCTGCGGCCCCAAAAAGCGCGCAAGCGCGGGCGGGTCTTCGACAGTGGCAGACAGCCCAACGCGGCGCAAATGTGGTGCAAAGCTTTGCAGCCGCGCCAGTTGCAGCATCAGCTGATCGCCGCGTTTACTTTCGGCAAGCGCATGAGTTTCATCAACAATCACCCGTTGCAGACCGGCAAAGATCTGCGGTGCATCCTCATAACTGAGCAGCAGGGCAAGGCTTTCGGGGGTGGTCAGCAGAATATGCGGCGGATCGGCGCGTTGGCGGCGGCGCTGGGTATAGCTGGTGTCGCCGGTGCGATCTTCGATGCGAATGGGCAGGCCCGCGCCTTCGACCGGACGGCGCAGGTTGCGGCGAATATCGGCGGCCAAAGCCTTGAGCGGTGAGAGGTAAAGCGTGTGCAAACCCTTGGACTGCGCCGTTATTTCGGCAAGCGAGGGTAAAAACCCCGCCAAGGTTTTGCCGCCCCCCGTCGGCGCAATCAGCAGGGTCGCGCTGTGATCTGCGCGCGCAAGCATTTCGATTTGATGCGGGTGCAGTGACCAGCCTTGGGCGGTGAACCAGTCTGAAAGCGCGGGGGGCAGCTGCATGGCTGCAAGCTAGGGCGCTGCGGCGGCTGCGGGAAGGGCTGCGGCAAAAAATTGGTCGCAATCTGGGAGAATAGTTCGAAATCGACTTTTTGCGGGCTTTCGCAGCGGCCCGATGGGGTGATTTTTCCGCGCTGCGCTGGCTTTGCCGCGAATCGGATTGGTTTTGGCTTGCGAGACGGCGGCGCAGGCCCTAGGTCAAAGGCATGAGAATTCTTTTCCTTGGCGATGTGGTGGGGCGATCTGGACGCGCGGCGATTGCCGAGCGGTTGCCGCATTTGCGGCTGGCTTGGGGCCTCGATTTTGTCGTGGTCAATGGCGAGAATGCCTCGCAAGGCGCGGGGCTTACGGCGGAACATGCCAAGGTGATTTTGCAGGCCGGGGCCGATTGCGTCACGCTGGGCGACCATTCGTTTGACCAAAAAGACATGCTGCAATTCATCGAGCAAGAGCCGCGGATTTTGCGGCCGATCAATTTCTCGAAAGTGGCGCCGGGGCGCGGGGTCAAGATTTTTGATGCCACGCAGGGCCGCAAGATTTTGGTCACCCAAGTGCTGGGGCAGGTGTTTATGAAGCGCCCGTTTGACGACCCGTTTTCTGCCGTCGAGACGATTTTGAAAACGCACCGCTTGGGTGGCGTGGTTCAAGCAGCACTTGTCGAGGTGCATGCCGAAGCCACCAGTGAAAAGATGGCACTGGGGCATTGGTGCGACGGGCAGGCGTCTTTGGTGGTGGGCACCCATACCCATGTGCCGACCGGGGACGCGCAGATTTTGCCACAGGGCACGGCCTATTTGACCGATGCTGGCATGTGCGGCGATTATAATTCTGTGATTGGCATGGATAAACTAGAGCCGCTGCGGCGGTTTATCACCGGCATGTCTTCGGGGCGGTTTATGCCTGCCGAAGGCCCTGCGACGCTGTCGGGGGTGTTTGTGGAAACCGACGATCGCACCGGCAAAGCGCTGCGGGTGCGGATGATCCGCGAGGGCGGGCGGTTGGAACAGGCGGCTCCGTAAATCTCGGCTATTTTTGTCGAGATTAAAGTTGCCCGATTGAATTTTGATTGTTACTTTGCGCCGATGGGCTTTGGAGGCGAAGATGCTTGGCTTTGAACTGGCGCAATCGACGCAAGCGGTCTTGGCGCTGATGATCCTTGGCGGGATGCTGACGCTTTTCGTGCGCGAAACCTATCCGGTTGAAGTCACAGCGATTTCTGGTGCAGCCCTGATGCTTTTGCTGGGCATTTTGCCGATGCAGGATGTGGCGGGGGTGTTGTCGAACAACGCGCCCTGGACGATTGCGGCGATGTTTGTGATCGTGGGGGCCTTGGTGCGCACTGGCGCGCTGGAATGGGCCAGCCAAATGGCGTCGCGCAATGTCGAGGCAAAGCCGGTGCGGACCCTGGTGCTTCTGGGGCTGGGGGTGACGCTGGTTTCGGCCTTTGTCAACAACACGCCCTTGGTGGTTGTGATGATGCCGATCTTTATGAAGCTGGCCAAGCAGTTGCAGGTCTCGCCCTCCAAGCTGCTGATCCCGCTGAGTTATATGACGATTTTAGGCGGCACGGTGACGTTGATTGGCACCTCGACCAATCTGGTGGTGGATGGGGTGGCGCAATCCAAGGGCTTGGCGGCTTTTGGGATTTTCGAGATTGCGGGCGTCGGGCTTTGTGTGGCGCTGGCGGGGCTGATTTATCTGGGGCTGTTTGCCAAGCGGCTGCTGCCCGAGCGCGATTCGATGGCGGCATTGCTGTCGGATCGCAAGGGCATGAAGTTTTTCACCGAAGTGGCGATCCCGGATGATTCGGGGTTTATCGGCAAGGCGCCGGCCGAGATTGATCTGTTTTCGCGCGGCGGCGCGCGGGTGATTGATGTGCTGCGTGGCGATTTGTCGTTGCGGCGCGGTTTGGATCAGGTGCTGCTAGAGGCGGGCGACCGCGTGGTTCTGCGCAGCCCGATGGCCGAGCTGTTGGGGCTAAAGGGCAATAAAGAACTGCGGCAGGCCGATGCTTTGGCCACGGTGCAAACCTCGACGGTCGAGGTGCTGATCACGCCGGGCTGTCGCATGGTCGGGCGCAGTTTGGGGCAGATGCGGCTGCGCAGGCGCTATGGCGTCTATCCGCTGGCCGCCCATCGGCGCAATCAGAACATCGGTCGGCAGTTGGACGATCTGGTGGTCGAAGTCGGCGATACCCTGCTGCTGGAAGGGGCGATGGCCGATATTCAGCGCTTGGCGACCGATATGGACATGGTCGATGTCTCGCAGCCCTCCGAACGTCCGTTCCGGCGCGGCCATGCGCCCTTGGTGGTGGCGATTTTGATCGCGGTGGTGGTGCTGGCGACGCTGAACATCGCGCCCATTCAGTTTCTGGCGATTGTGGGGGTGGCGATTGTGCTGGTGACCCGCGCGATTGACGCAGACGAGGCGATGGCGGCGATTGACGGGCGGCTGATGGCGCTGCTGTTTGGTATGCTGGGTGTCGGGGCCGGGCTTGAGCATTCCGGCGCGGTGCAGCTGGTGGTAAATGTCGTAAGCCCGGTGCTGAGTGGCGCATCGCCCTATGTGCTGGTGTTTGCGGTCTATGTCTTGACGTCTTTTCTGACCGAGATTGTCTCGAACAATGCGGTGGCGGTGATTGTGACGCCGATTGTCATTCAGCTGGCGCTTGGCATCGGGGTCGACCCGCGGCCCTTGGTGGTGGTGGTGATGATCGGGGCCTCGGCCTCCTTTGCCACGCCGATTGGCTATCAGACCAACACGCTGGTTTACGGGCCGGGGGGGTATAAGTTTATGGACTTCATCCGATTTGGCGTGCCTTTGAATGTGATCTCTGCAATTGTCGTTACATTGGTCGTGCCTTTGATTTATGGTCTGTAGCATGAAAACCCCCGCCTTCGCCCGCCTTACCCTGATTTGCCTCGCGCTTGCGGGCTGCGCTGCTTTGACAGTGCCCACGCCACAAGATGCGCGTTTGTCGGATCAGACCTTGTCCTTCACTCTGAACACTGGCGAGATCTGCCGCGCTGAGTGGCGCACAGCGCCTCAGGGGCAGGTCTGTGGCTTTGGCTACAGCGTCAGTGAAGTCGCCAAGCCCAATCTGCTGCGCCAGCTTTTCACCGATCTGACAACCGCCTTGGGGGCCGAAGGGCTGCTGGCGCCGATGGCCGAAGTGGTGCTGACCAGCCCTGCCGGCCAAAGCTACCGCTTTGTCTCGCCACCACCTGTCGATATGAAATAGCGCGCGGGGTTGCAGGACGCCCCTTTGGTGGTGTAAGGCAACCCATCACCGAAAAGCGCGGAGTTTAAGGTCATGGCAGGCCATTCAAAATGGGCGAATATCCAGCACCGTAAGGGCAAGCAGGATAAACTACGGTCAAAGATGTTTTCAAAGCTGGCGAAGGAAATCACCGTCGCTGCGAAAATGGGCATGCCCGACGTAGATATGAACCCGCGTTTGCGTCTTGCGGTGAAGGCGGCAAAAGCCGTGTCGATGCCGAAAGATGTGATTGATCGCGCGATCAAGAAATCGCAACTGGGCGATGGCGCGGATTACACCGAGATCCGCTATGAAGGTTACGGCGCCAATGGCATCGCGATTATTGTCGAAGCGATGACCGACAACCTGAACCGCACTGCCTCGAACGTGCGCAGCTATTTCACCAAATCTGGCGGCAATCTTGGACAGACCGGCTCGGTCAGCCACGGCTTTGACCGTGTGGGCGAGATCACCTATCCCGCCTCGGCAGGCTCTGCCGATGATGTGATGATGGCGGCGCTGGATGCGGGGGCCGATGATGTCGAATCCGATGACGAGGGCCATTGGATCTATTGCGCGATGGATGCGTTGAACGATGTCTCGGACGCTTTGGAAAAAGCGCTGGGCGAGTCGACCGAATCCAAGCTGATCTGGAAGCCGCAGGTTCTGACCGAGGTTGATCTGGAAACCGCGCAAAAGCTGATGAAGCTGATCGACATGTTGGAAGAAGATGACGACGTGCAAGCCGTCACCCATAACTTTGACATGAGCGAAGAGGTCGCCGCACAGCTCGAATAATCGGGCCACAGGATTGACGACGCAGGCGGGGGCTTCCCCGCCTTTGTCATGTCTGGGGGATATTGGGGGGACTGCGATGTTTGATGCTGCACTGCACGGATTTTTGGTCTCGCTCAGCCTGATCTTGGCGATTGGGGCGCAGAATGCTTTTGTGCTGCGCCAAGGCATCCGGCGCGAGCATGTGCTGGCGGTGGTGCTGGCCTGCGCTGGATCGGATGCAATCTTGATTGCGGCGGGGGTGGCGGGTTTTGGGGCGGCCTCGACCGCGCTGCCTTGGCTGGGCGAGGCGATGCGCTGGGGCGGTGTTGCGTTTTTGCTCGCCTATGGCGCGATGCGGTTTCGCGCGGCCTTTGCCGGCGGCGAGGCGTTGCGTCCGCAGGGCGGCGAGGCTGCCAGCCTGCGCGCGGTTTTGATGACGGTGCTGGTGCTGACTTGGGCCAATCCGCATGTTTATCTTGATACGGTCGTCCTGCTAGGCTCGATTGCGGCGCAATATGATCCGCACCGGCTGAGCTTTGGTTTGGGCGCGGCGCTGGGCAGTTTTGTGTTTTTTCTGTCGCTTGGTTTTGGCGCGCGGCTTCTGGCACCCGTGTTTGAAAACCCGCGCGCTTGGGTGGTGTTAGAGCTGATCGTCGGGGCCACGATGTGGACCATCGCGGCGGGGCTTGCCTTTGGCGGCTAAGCGGCGTTTGGTGCGGCGATGGAACGCTTTACCGACCTTGGCCGCCCGCGTGAGGGCATTTTCTGGATGGTCCTTTCGGGCCTGTCTTTTGTCACCGTCAATGGCGTGGTGCGCTATCTGGGCACCGATCTGCCGGTGGCGCAATCCGCGTTTTTGCGCTTTGCCTTTGGGGTTATGTTCCTGCTGCCGGTGCTGCCAAAGCTGTTTCGCACAAAGCTGCCGGCGCAGGCCTTGCGGCTGTTTGGTTGGCGTGGGCTGATGCATTCGGCGGCGGTGTTGTTTTGGTTTTATGCCATGGTGCGCATCCCCGTCGCGCAGGTCACCGCGATTGGCTATCTCAATCCGGTGCTGATGATCTTGGCCAGTGCCGCGTTTTTCGGCGAGGCGCTGCCTTTGCGCAAACTGCTGGCGGTGGCTGTGGCGCTGCTGGGCGCGCTGGTGGTGCTGCGGCCGGGGGTGCAGGTGCTGACGCTGGGGCATTTCTCGCAAATCGCGGCCTCGATCTGCTTTTGTGGCAGCTATCTTTTTGCCAAACGCCTTAGCGGCTTGGTCTCGGCCTCGCAGGTGGTGGCGGTTTTGTCGCTGACGGTGACGGCGGGGCTTGCGCCCTTGGCGTGGTGGGTTTGGGTGCCGGTGACGGGGGCGCAGCTGGGTTGGCTGGCGCTGGTGGCGCTTGGGGCCACCTCGGGGCATTACTGCATGACGCGGGCGTTCAAGGCGGCCCCAATTGCGGTGACGCAGCCGGTGACGTTTTTGCAGCTGGTCTGGGCCAGCCTTCTGGGCGCTTTGGTGTTTCACGAGGCGGTGGACGGATTTGTGCTGCTGGGCGGCGCGATGATTATCGCGGCGATTTCTTGGGTGTCATGGCGCGATGCAACGGAGGCTGCGCGCGCCGGCCGCGCGGGGCATGGGGTTTGACAGCCTAGCCCAGAGTTTCTAGACAGGTACAAACAGATTTAGGTGTTGCTTCATGAAAATTGCGATGATTGGAACAGGCTATGTGGGCTTGGTCTCGGGCGTGTGTTTTTCGGATTTCGGGCATGAGGTGATCTGCGTCGATAAAGATCCGCGCAAGATTGATCGGCTGAAGGCAGGCGAGGTGCCGATTTTCGAGCCCGGGCTGGATGTGCTGATGGCCAAGAACGTCGCCGCAGGCCGGTTGTCTTTCACCCTTGATTTGGCCGAGGCCGTGGCAGGTGCGGATGCGGTCTTCATCGCGGTGGGCACGCCGACACGGCGCGGCGATGGCCATGCCGATCTGACCTATGTCATGGCTGCGGCTGAAGAAATTGGCCGTGCGCTGACCGGCTATGCCGTGATCGTCACCAAATCAACCGTGCCTGTGGGCACCAACCGCAAGGTGGCCGAGGCCGCGCGCGCGGCCAATCCGGCGGCCGATTTCGATGTGGCCTCGAACCCAGAATTTCTGCGCGAAGGCGCTGCTATCGACGATTTTATGCGGCCTGACCGCGTTGTGGTCGGGGTCGAGACCGAAAAGGCCCGCAAGGTGATGGCCGATGTCTATCGCCCACTGTTTTTGCGCGAGTTTCCAGTGGTTTACACCGGCCTTGAAAGCGCCGAGATGATCAAATACGCCGCCAATGCGTTTTTGGCGACCAAGATCACCTTTATCAACGAGATCGCGGCGCTGTGCGAAAAGGTTGGTGCTGATATCAAGGATGTTTCCAAGGGCATGGGGATGGACGGCCGCATCGGCAATAAGTTTTTGCACGCGGGCCCGGGCTATGGCGGCAGCTGTTTTCCCAAGGATACCAAGGCTTTGGCGCGGATAGGGCAAGAATATGCGGTGCCGATGCAGATCACCGAAACCGTGATCAAGGTCAACGAAGAGATCAAGCGGCGGATGATCGCCAAGCTGGAAGATCTGTGTGATGGCTCGTTTAACGGCAAGACCATCGCTGTGCTGGGGGTGACGTTCAAACCCAATACCGACGATATGCGCGACGCGCCATCACTGACCATCGTGCCCGCGCTGGTCGGGGGCGGGGCCAAACTGCGCGTCTGCGACCCGCAGGGCCAGCGCGAGGGCGAGGCGCTTTTGCCGGGGGTGAAATGGGTCGACACCCCCTATCAGGCGGCGCAAGGTGCTGATTTGGTTGTGCTTTTGACCGAGTGGAATGAGTTCCGCGCGATGGATCTGGAGAAATTGGCCAAAAAGATGCAGCTGCCGCGCATGGCCGATCTGCGCAATATCTATTCCGAAGACGAGGCCAAAGCCGCGGGCTTTGAAATTTATACTGCCGTTGGCCGCTAAGCAGTCTGCGGCCTGAAGGAGTGGCGATGACGCAGCATGTTTTGGTGACAGGCGGGGCGGGCTATATTGGCGCGCATGCCTGTAAGGCCTTGGCGCGGGCAGGGTTCACGCCGGTGGCCTTTGACAACCTCAGCACCGGTTGGGCCGAGGCGGTGAAATTTGGCCCGCTGTTTCAGGGCGATCTGATGGATCCAGCCGCACTAGACGCGGCCTTTGCGCAATACAAACCCATCGCGGTGCTGCATTTTGCAGCGTTGTCACTGGTGGGCGAATCGATGAGCGATCCGGGCCGCTATTGGCGGGTGAACGTCAACGGCTCGCTGAACTTGGTTGAAGCGGCGGTGCGGGCTGGCTGTTTGAACTTTGTGTTTTCAAGCACTTGCGCCACCTACGGCGATCAGGACGGCGTGCTGTTGAACGAGGATACCCCGCAATATCCCATCAACGCCTATGGGGCGTCGAAAAAGGCGATTGAAGAGATTGTAAAGAATTTCGGGCCAGCACATGGGTTGAACCATGTGATCTTTCGCTATTTCAACGTCGCAGGTGCCGACCCCGAGGCCGAGGTGGGCGAACAGCACCGCCCCGAAACTCATCTTATTCCGCTGATGCTGGATGCGATTGACGGGCGCAGACCGGCGCTGACGATCTTTGGGCAGGATTATCCAACGCCAGATGGCACCTGCGTGCGCGATTATGTGCATGTCAGCGATTTGGCCGATGCCCATGTCAAAGGTTTGCAATGGTTGCTGGCGGGGCGGGGCAATCGCGCCTTTAACCTTGGCACCGGGCACGGGTTTTCGGTGCGCCAAGTCGTGGATGCCAGCCGCGCTGTGACCAACCGCGAGGTGCCGATGACGCTTGGCGCGCGGCGGGCGGGGGATGCGGCGGCGCTGGTCTCGGGGTCGGCGCGCGCGCGCGAAGAACTGGGCTGGCGGCCCGAACGCTCGACCCTGCCCTTGATGATCGGCGATGCGCTGGCCTGGAGCCGCAAGCCCGGCTTTAGCCGCTGATCGGGCGGTAATCACGGCTTTGGCTGGTCAGCCGTGCCGGGTCGCGCGGCGGAATATCGGCGATTAGCAGGCTGGCGGTTTGCCCTGCTTGGGCCAAAACCTCACCATGGGGCCCCGCGATAACCGAGCCGCCGGCATAGGTCAGATCGCCTTCGCTGCCGCAGAAATTGGCGTAAACAATCGTCACGCCGTGGTTTGCAGCCATGGCGGGCACAGTGGCCGCAGCAACATGGGTAAAGGGCAGCATATTGGCGGTGGGCACAAAGATCGTGCTGACGCCGCGCGCCGCAAGTGCTGCGATATGGGGCGCAAATTCAACGTCATAGCAGATCAGCAGCGCGGCTTTCTCGCCCATGAAATCAAAGACGCAATAGCTGTCACCGGCGCGGTAAAGCCCAGCCTCGCGCGCGCCGTAAAGCTGAATTTTGCGGTAGTTGGCCAAAACCTGCCCCTGCGCATCAAGGCAAAGCGCTGCGTTATAGACATTATCGCCCGCGCGCTCGCCGTAGCCAAGCGTCAGGCCGCAGCCCGCCTTGCGGCAAATCTGCGCCAGCCGCTGCTGCCACGCGCCGCCTTGGGCTTGCGCAAGCTCTGCAATCCTTGGGCTGTTATAGCCCGGAAGTAGGGCTTCGGGGGCAACCAACATCTGTGCGCCTGCGGCGGCAGCGGCGTTAAGCGCAGGGGCAAGCAGTGCAAAAGCGGCCTCAGCCTCGCCTGCGGGCGAGGGGCATTGCAGCAGGGCAAGACGGTGGATCATGGCGGGCCTCGCGTGGTTTTGGCGCATCATGGCAAGGCGGGGCGACATTGTCACGCGGGCTGTTGTTGACTTTGCGCGGGCTTGGTTTTCAATGGCAGGGTCAAGAGTAAAGGCCCGCCTGTGACCGCATTCCCCGCCCGCCATGTGTTGATTTCCAACATGAAAAACGAAGGCCCCTTCGTTTTGGAATGGGTGGCGCATCATCTGGTGCTGGGGTTTGATCAGATCATCGTGGCGTCAAATGATTGCAGCGATGGCACCGACCGCCTGCTTGCGGGCTTGGCCGATGCGGGATTTATCGCGCATGTGCCCAATGAGGTGAAACCGGGCGAGATCCCGCAGCACGCGGGCTATGCCAAGATCCGCAAGCGCCATGATATCGACAGCGCAGATTGGCTGATGATGCTGGATGCGGATGAATTTCTGAACGTGCATCTGGGGGCGGGGCAAGTCAGCGATCTGACCGCGCGTGCAGAGCCCGAGGTCGATGTTATCGCGCTGAACGGCATGTTTTTCGCAGCCGAGCCCGAGGTGAACTGGCGCAAAGGCCCGATTTGCCCAAGGTTTCAGATGCGCCTGCCGATCAAGCACGAGGCCAATATCGCGCTGAAAACCCTCACACGGGCACCGGCGCGGTTTCGCGAAATTCATAACCACTCGCTGGTGAACCTGCGCGAAAAGGCGCCACTTGGGGTGTTGTGGGGGGATGGCACCCAGACCCAGACCGACCCAGAGCTGCCGCTGTGGAAGCAGTTGCGCAATGGCAAGATCCATGCGGTCTCTCACCGTTTGGCGCAGTATAATCATTACGGGCTAAAGACTTGGGACAGTTTTATGCAGCGGCGCTTGCGCGGGCGTGGGGCTGTGGCGCAAACCACCGAGGCAAATGCCCGCCACACCGATGCGTATTGGCAAAGCCGCAACCAGCCCGAGGCCCGCGACGACAGCATTTTGCGCTATGGTGCAGCGGTGCGCGCCCAGATGGATCTGATGCTGCAAACCGACAAGATCGCGCGCAGGCAGCGCAGGGCTGAAAAGCTTTATGCCGAGATGGTCGCGCCTTACCTGCGGTAGCGCATGAAAAAGGCCCGCAGTAGGCGGGCCTTTTTGCCGAAAGTGTGCGCGATTACGCGGCGGATTCGACGCCTTTGACGAACCAATCAATGGTTGCCAATTGCTCAAGCGTCATGATCTCGCCTTCCTTCACCCGCTCGACGCCGTCTTGGTCAAAGATCGGGCCGGTAAAGATGTCATAGGTGCCGTCTTTGTAGCCAGCCTGAATGCCGTCTGCCAAAGCCACAACATCTGCTGGGATGATCGGGTTATAGGGGGCAATCACAACGCCGCCTTCTTTCATGCCTTCCCACATGTCGATCGACTCCCAAGTGCCGTCCAGCACAGCTTGGGTGCGAGCGACATAATGTGGGCCCCAGATGTCTTCGATCGCGGTCAGATGCGCGTTTGGCGCGAAAGCCGACATGTCAGCGCCTTGGCCAAAGCCATGCAGGCCCTTTTGCTCAAGGATTTGCAGCGGGCCGGGGCTGTCAGTGTGGGTGGTGACGATGTCACAGCCCAAGTTGATCAGGGTCTCGGTGGCAGCAGCCTCTTTCGGTGGGTCAAACCAGCTGTCGATCAGCACCAGTTTCACGGTCGCGGCTGGGTTTTGCTTTTGTGCCGACAGACAAAAGGCGTTCACGCCCAAGACCACTTCTGGCACTTTATACGAACCAAGATAGCCCAAGGTGCCCGAAGCCGACATTTTGCCAGCAATGGTGCCCAGAACAGCGCGGCCTTCATGGAATTTCGAGTTATAGGTCGAAACGTTGTCTGCGCGCTTAAAGCCGGTGCAATGTTCGAACTTCACATCGGGGAATTCGCCTGCGACTTGCAGGGTCTGATCCATATAGCCGTAAGAGGTCGTGAAGATCAGCTTGCAGCCCTGTTGCGCCAGATCGCGCAGCACCGGAACCGCAGAGGCGTCTTCTGCAACGTTTTCGACGTAGACGGTTTCAACCTTGTCGCCAAGCGCGGATTCAATCGCTTCGCGGCCTTTGTTATGCGCCCAGGTCCAGCCATAGTCGCCAATCGGGCCGAGGAAGATGAAGCCAACCTTCACCTTGTCTTCGGCCTGCGCGGCGGTGCCGATCATTGAAAGGGTGGCAGCAGCGCCAACGCCTTTCATCAGTGTGCGACGGGAAATCGTAGTCATCGAAGTCTCCTGTTGAGGTTTTTTGTTACGGCAGAAAGGGCTTGCCAAGGCAAGCAGGCGCAGAGGCGCCAACGTTCCCCCGAGACGAGATGAACGTAAGCGCAACCACGGTCATAAGAAAAGGCATAGCTGCCCAAAATTGCGACGGAACGAAAGAAAAACCGGCACCTTTGGCATAAAGCTCTAAAGACATCAGAATGCCGAAAAAGAAGGCACCCGCTAAAAGCCGCCATGTGCGCCAGCCGGCAAAGACCACCAAGGACAGTGCAAGCCAGCCACGGCCTGCGGTCAACTCGTTGCTCCACATCGGGGTGATCACCATGGTGAAATAGGCCCCGCCAATCCCCGCCATTGCGCCGCCAAAGGCGATGGCGGCATAGCGCACACCGATCACCGAATAGCCGATGGAATGGGCGGAGTGGTCGTTTTCCCCCACCGCGCGCAGGATCAGCCCGGCGCGGGTGGATTTCAAAAACCACGCCACCAGCGGCACCATGATCAGCGCAAAGTAGACAATCGGCGAATAGCCAAAAAACACCTGCAAGATCGGATCTTTAGCAAGGCTGTTGGGAAAGACCGAGCCAAAAACCGGCGTGATGCGGCCTTGAAACATCTTGCTGCCAATCAGCGAGGACACCCCGATGCCAAAGATCGTCAGCGCAAGGCCGGTGGCGACTTGGTTCGAATTCAGGCTTAACACCATCACCCCAAACAGCAGCGCCAAAACCGCGCCCGCGCACGCAGCGCTGATCAGGCCAAGCCAAGGGTTAAAGGTCATCACGGTAACGCCAAAGCCCGCAAGCGCGCCCATCAGCATCATGCCCTCAACGCCAAGGTTCAGCACGCCGGATTTCTCGACCACCAACTCGCCCAGACCTGCCAAAAGAATAGGCGTTGTCAGCCCTACGATGCCGGTGATGACCAGAACAATGAATTCAGGGGTCATTTTACTCTCCTGCCACAGCGGGCTTGGCGGTGGTGACAATCCGGGGGCGGTAGCGCACCAGAATCTCGCTGCCAAGGATGAAGAACAGCATCATCGCCTGAAAAATGCCTGCCGTGGCGTTGGGAATATGCACGGTGGTTTGCGCCACTTGGCCGCCAACATAGGTCACCGCCAAAACGATGCCCGCGATCAGACAGCCGATCGGGTTCAACCGGCCCAGGAAGGCCACGATAATCGCGGTAAAGCCGTAGCCCGAGGGGAACCCAAGGTTGATGGCATGCGAGGCGCCGGTGAATTCAAGCGCGCCTGCCAGACCCGCCATGCCGCCGCCGATCAGCATCGCGATCCAGATGGTTTGCTTGGCGTCAAAGCCGCCATGGCGCGCGGCTTGCGGCGCTGATCCGACCACCCGCACCTGATAGCCAAAGACCGACCGCGACATCATCAGCCAAAACACAAAGGGCATGATCAGCGCAATCACCACGCCCAGATGCACGGTGCTGCCGGTAAACAGCAGCGGCAGGCTTTGGCTGTCGGTCAGCGGGGCCGTGGCCGGAAAGTTGCGCCCATTGGGGTCTTTCCACGGCCCGCCCACCAAATAGCTTAGGATTTGCAAAGAGATATAGGTCAGCATCAGGCTTGAGAGGATTTCATTCACGTTCCAGCGGGTTTTCAAGATGGCGGGGATCAGCGCGTAAAGCGCGCCAAACACCACGCCGGTCAGCACCATCGCCAAAACGATAAAAAACCCACCCGCAGTGCCCGCCGCGATGCCAACGCCTGCGGCTGCAAGGGCGCCAACCACATATTGCCCTTCGGCGCCGATATTCCAGACCTGTGCGCGGTTGCCGACCGCAAGACCCAGCGCGATGATGATCAGCGGAGCGGCTTTCAGCGCCACATCCTGCCATTTATAACTCAGCAGCAGCGGCGACAGGAAAATATCCTTGACCGCGCGTGCGCCGTCGATGCCCATCAGATCAAACACCAACATGCCGATCAGCATCGTTGCCAGCACCGAGGCAATCGGCGTGACGATCAGCATCATCCGGCTGGGGGTGGGGCGGCGTTCAAGCTTAATGCGCATGGGCACTCTCCTGTGGCAGCGCGCTTGGGGTCGCGTCGCCGTGGACACCGCCCATCAACAGGCCGATTTCTTCGATATTTGCCCCCGCCACCGGCATCGGCGCGGAAAGCCTGCCTTCGTTGATCACCGCCAGCGTATCGCAAAGCGACAACAGCTCGTCCAGATCCTGCGAGATCACCACGATGGCCGATCCCGTGGCCGCCAGATCGACCAAGGCCTGATGGATGGCGCTTGCCGCCCCGGCATCGACGCCCCAGGTCGGCTGACTGACCACCAGAACCGCGGGTTTTTGCAAAATCTCGCGCCCCATGATGAACTTTTGCAGATTGCCGCCCGAAAGCGATTCCGCAAAGGCTGCGGGGCCGGTGGCCTTGACCGCAAAGGCGCTGATCACCTCGCCCGCATAGGTTTTTGCGGCTTGGGCGTTGATCATGCCGTTCGAGACCATGCCCAAACGGTCGCGTGCGGTCAGCAAAGTGTTTTCCGAAAGCGTAAACTCGGGCACGGCGGCATGGCCGTTGCGCTCTTCTGGCACCGAGGCCAGCCCCGACAACCGCCGGGTCTTGGCCGAGGTTGCGCCGATGTGCACACCGTCCAGCGTGATCGCAGGGGCTGACGTTACCGCCTCGCCCGAAAGCGCCAGCAAAAGCGGGTTTTGGCCATTGCCTGCCACGCCGGCAATGCCGAAAATCTCCCCCGCGCGCACTGAAAAGCTGATGTTTTTTAGCGCGGTGCCAAAGGGCCCGTCTTTGGGCAGGCAAAGATCCTGCACCACGAATTTCGCAGCCCCCATCTGCCGCCCCGCGCCGCGCTGGATGTCTTTTAGGCTGCCACCGATCATCATCTCGGCCATCGAGCGCGAGGTTTCCACCGCAGGGTTGCAGGTGGCGACCAATTTGCCGCCGCGCAGAATGGTGGCAGTGTCGCAAAGCGCTTTGATCTCATGCAGCTTGTGGCTGATATAAAGGATCGAACAGCCTTCCGAGGCCAATTGGCGCAGCACCACAAACAGCTGATCCACCTCTTGCGGGGTCAGCACCGAGGTCGGCTCGTCCATGATCAACAGATTGGGGTTCAGCAGCAATGCACGCACAATCTCGATGCGCTGACGCTCGCCCACCGATAGCGTCGAGACGATGCGGTGCGGTTCCAGTTTCAGCCCGTATTGCGCCATCACCGCCAGAATTTTCGCCTCAAGATCGCGCGCAGGGATCGAGGCATCCATGCCAAGCGCGATGTTTTCCAGCACCGTCATCGCCTCGAACAGCGAGAAATGTTGGAACACCATGCCGATGCCCAGCTTGCGCGCGGCCTTGGGGTTGGCAATGACCAGCGGCGCGCCGTTCCAGCGGATCTCGCCGGCGTCGGGCTGCTGGATGCCGTAGATCATCTTGACCAGCGTCGATTTGCCTGCGCCATTTTCTCCCAAAAGCGCATGGATCTCGCCCGGACGCACCGAAAAGCTGACTTGATCGTTTGCCAGAACCCCTGGAAAGCGCTTGGTGATGCCGCTTAAGGACAGGCGCAGGTGATCGGAATGGGGCGGAATGGCAGACGAAGGGGCAGCTGTCATAGTTCGTCCTTTGGCTTTGCAGTCTGGCTGCTGCATCAGTGCTAGCCCCATGGGTCGGGTTTTGGTTCTCAATTTCAAGCGAAGCTGTTTCAAGCAATGCCGGAAAATAGCGCTTGGATCAGCAACACCTAAGCTGAATTCTGTTTTTTCAGCAAGAGATGCAACGCGTTAGCGATGAGAAATTCAGGTTTATAATGGGGTCGGCTTGCAGGACGGTGGCTTGCGATTTTTGTGTAGATATCTGTTTTTAATGTTTAATTTTTCACAAAATACCCTTGTGACCCCGCGCGAATGAGGCAAGCGCCTAACCGATTGCGCGTACGCTTTGGCGCAGCGGCTGAAAATTTAGGCGGATTGTAAAGCTGGAATCAGCGCAGGGCCGCTGGCTTGCGGCTTGAAATTTGCCCGATTCAGCGCATGCTGGGATCACAAGATATAAAAAGGACGCGCCATGCCTGCTGCCCCCGAGCTTGACCACACCGCGCTGTTGCGGCTTGCCATTGCCGAAAGTCTTGCGGCGCGCGAAAGCGGCGTGCATCCCTTTGCCGCGATTTTGGTCGGGCCGGATGGCAGGGTTTTGATGACCCAGCACAATGCTTTTATGCCCGATCACGATATGACGGGCCATGCCGAGCGGGTGCTGATGACCCGCGCCTCGACCAGCCTGCCGATAGAGGTTTTGCGCGACTGCACGATGTATACCTCGGCCGAGCCCTGTGCGATGTGCGCGGGGGCGATCTATTGGACCGGGTTAAAGCGGGTGGTTTACGGGCTGAGTGAACATGCGCTGAAAGAGATTACCGGCAATCATCCAGAAAACCCGACGCTGGATCTGCCCTGCCGCGTGGTCTTTGCCGCAGGGCAGCGACAGGTCGAGGTGATTGGGCCGATGCTGGAGGAAGAAGCGGCCGCCGTGCATGCCGGGGTTTGGGGCTAGGGCGCGGGGAGGGGGCTTTCCGCCCCCTCGGCTTCGCCTCACCCCCGAGGATATTTATGCCAAGATGAAAGCGTTAGGCGCAACACAGGAGCTGTCACTTTGCAGGGCTGCTTCAGAGCCATAGACAGTGCCATGTGCCAAGCGCAATTGTGACCAACGTTCATCGAGTTTTGCAGCTGCAACCAAAGCGCGTGTTTTCGCTGATTGTTGCGATTTGGTCGTGAGCCTTTGCACGAGTCTGGGGCAGCTGTCATGGTGCAGCAAGTCTGATGGCATAGGACGCGAAAGGTAAAAGTAACCGCCACGGTTAAAGGTATAAGGGATGTTTTTGGTCCACACAAATCGACGCCTGAGCTGATTTGGGTTGAAAGAAGTGCATATTTAAGGATGTTTAGCTAGGCTGTGACCTGAGGCGCTTTAGCTAAATGGTGCTGTGAGAGTTCTTCATTTCCTGCTACAGGCATCACATATCTGCTAACACACTGATATCATTATGTGC
>CAJXWJ010000034.1 GCA_913062925.1 uncultured Pseudorhodobacter sp.
GAGAAGAGGGGAGAGGAGAGAAGGGGAGGGGAGGGGAGGGGAGAGGGGGGGGGGGACGATCTATCGAAAGGGAAAGGGAGGGGGTTGTGGGGGGTGAACAGAAGGAAACGGGTGAGAGCGGCCCCCGCCTGTTCCACCACATCGCGCAGGGTCACAAAGGTGCCTGCCCGTTTCGACATCTTGAAGGGCTCGCCGTTCTTGTACAGCTTTACAAGTTGCACAAGCTTGATATCCAAAGGCACTTTGCCATTCGACAGCGCCGAGACCGCCGCCTTCATCCGCTTGACATAGCCGCCATGATCGGCGCCAAAAATGTCGATCAGCTCGTCAAAGCCGCGCTGCACCTTATTGTAGTGATAGGCGATGTCGGGGGCGAAATAGGTCCAGGATCCGTCCGATTTCTGCACCGGGCGATCCACATCATCGCCATGCGCGGTCGAGCGGAACAGCATCTGCTCGCGCGGCTCCCAATCTTCCAGGGTTTTGCCCTTTGGCGGCTCTAGCGTGCCTTCATAGATCAGATCCATATCGCGCAAGGCTTGGATCGCGGCCTCGATCTGGCCGGTGCCGTAAAGCGCCTTTTCGCTGGAATAGACATCCATTTTGACGTTCAGCTGCGCCAGATCATCGCGGATCATCTGCATCATCATCTCGGTGGCAAATTCGCGGATATCGGCAAGCCAGACTTGCTCGCCCTTATCCAGCAGCGTGTCGCCGTATTTCGCCTTCAGCGCCTCGCCGACTGGAATCAGATAATCGCCGGGATATAGCCCCTCGCGGATTTCAGGCTCCAGCCCATTGGCCTCGCGGTAACGCTCAAAGGCCGAACGGGCCAGCACATCGACCTGCGCGCCGCCGTCGTTGATGTAATATTCCCGCGTCACATCCCAGCCCGAAAACGCCAAAAGCCGCGCCAAAGCGTCACCGACCACAGCGCCGCGGACATGGCCGACATGCATCGGCCCCGTGGGGTTGGCCGAGACGAATTCGACATTGACCTTGCGCCCTGCCCCAACATTGGCACGGCCGAAGTCGGCGCCTTGGGTCAGCGCCATTTTGATCAGGTCTTGCCAAAGGCTTGTCGCCAAACGCAAATTCAAGAAACCGGGGCCTGCGACATCTGCCGAGGCCACGCGCGGATCGGCGATCAGCCGTGCGGCAAGGGCTTCGGCAATCGCGCGGGGCTGCATCGCGGCGGGCTTGGCCAAGACCATCGCGGCATTGGTGGCCATATCGCCATGGGCCGCATCGCGTGGCGGCTCGACGGCGACTTGGCTCACATCCAGACCCGTAGGCAAGAGCCCATCGGCAGCCATCGCGTTCAAAGTCTCGATCACCAGCGTGCGGATTTCGGCAAAGAGGTTCATTTGATCATTTCCTGTCTCGTTGCGCTTGGGAATGCCAGAGCCAAGCAGACAGGTCAAGGCGCGGCTAGCCTGCCTTGGCGCGCCAATCGTCAAGCGCGGGGTTTGCATCCTCGGTTGGCGCAGCCAGTGCGGCGGCGGCGGTTGCGGGCAGCGACAGGCCACGGGTGCGAAAGTAATAGGACTCGCGCGCGCCAAAATAAAACGCCACCACCGCGCCCAAAAGCCACCACAAGGGTTCGGGCACAGCATTCAAGCCCACCATCCGCAGCGCAAATTGCTGCGGATCAACCATCGCATAGACAAAAAGCCCAATGGTGCCAAAGGCCAGCAAGGGCCGTGGCAGCCGGTTCAGCCCGTTGATGGCGCGGTCAAACAGGCCGGTTGGGGCAATGCCAAATTCTTCGGCAAATTCACGCAGGGCCTCGGATTGCACCTGCGCCGACAGCTCCATGCGTTTGGTGGCCGAAGGGGTGAAAACCTCGGCCAGCCCCTTGGCGGCATCGCCCAAAGCCGCCACCGCCTGCGGGCCGCCCACCAGTTTTCCGATCAACCCCATGCTGCCACCCGTGCCTGATGCTGCGCCAAAGTCAGATGATATTGCGGTGCTATAAATTCCTCGGCGCGCGCGATCCAACCGCCCTTGCCGCCATCGCGACGGGTGGCGAATTTGCGGCTGGCGGGGCGGGCGTCGGCCAAGGCGTAGTAATAATTGCGCCGCGCAATACCATAAGCATCCGCCAAATGATGGGGGGCGGCTTGATAGGCCAGCTTGGCCGCCGCAAGGGTTTGCGCGCCGATCTGCCCGTCAGGGTCACAGGCATAGCCCATCGAGGTCAGCAAGCGCTGCAAGATCTTGACCGCATTGGCGCCCGAATTGACATACATATCAAAGACCGAGGCCTGCAAGACCTCGGGCAATTGCGCGATGCCGGTGCGATTGAAATAATGTTCGATATAGATCTCAACCGCTTGGGCCTGCGTCAGCGCCTGCACATCGGCCAGCGTGATGCGGCTGTCGCCGGTGACATCAACCCCCAGCCGCCGCAGCGTGTTCAGCGTCACCCCGTGGTTGGTGGCCCCGCCCGGATCGTCAGGATCATTCACAAAGCCGCCCTCGCGCGCGACAATCTGCTCGGCCAAAGTCTGAACTGATGGCATCTTGCCCCCCCACCGTTTGGAGAGGCAAGCATGCCTGCATTTGCCTTAACGCCGCGAAAGCCCTGCGCGCGCTACTTGGCAGGCTCGACGTAAATGCCTTGGGCTTTCAGCGCATCAACGACTTCTTTCGGCATATAGCTTTCGTCATGCTTTGCCAAAATCTCGGAAGCCACAAAGCGGCCGTCCTGCATCGACCCGGTGCCAACCATGCCAGCACCTTCTTCAAACAGATCCGGCAAAACGCCGGTATAGCTGACAGGAACGGCTTCGTTGGTGTCGGTGACCTTAAAGGTCACAGTCTCGCCCTGCCCGCGCACCAGAGATCCGGTCTCGACCAGACCGCCAATACGAAACACCTCGCCCGCGCGCGGTGGGTCGCTGACGACCTGACTGGGCGAGCGGAAAAAGTTGATGCCGTCTTGAAAGGCATAGCCGATCAAACCCGCAGACCCCGCCAGCAGCACGAAAGCAAAAGCAATCAGCTGAATGCGGCGTTTCTTTTTTAGCCCTTTAAGTCCTGCCATCGCTGCCTCTTATGGGAACATCGGGGCCAAGTTCAGCCCTGCGGTTTCCTCGACCCCCAACATCAAATTGGCGTTCTGCATGGCTTGCCCCGACGACCCCTTCGTCAGATTGTCCAAAACAGAAACCACCACGGCGCGTCCGGCGATGCGGTCGCCGATCACCCCGATATGGCAATAGTTGGACCCTGCGATGTCGCGTGTCGAGGGGAGTGCGCCAAAGGGTAGCACCTGCAAGAAGGCTTCGGCGGCATAGGCCTTGCTCAAAACTTCGTGAATGGCGCGTGGATCGCCCTGAACATAGGTGGTGGCAAGGATGCCGCGGTTCATTGGCAGCAGATGCGGGGTGAATTGAATCTGCACCGGACGGCCTGCAAGCTTGCTGAACTCTTGGTCAAATTCGCCCAAATGCCGATGCTTGCCGCCTGCCGAATAGCTGTGCGTGCCGCCCGACAATTCGGCATGCAGCAGGTTTTCTTTCAAAGACCGCCCCGCGCCGGACACGCCCGCCTTAAGATCAATCAAAATGCTGTCAAGATCAATCACGCCAGCCGAGATCAGCGGGCGCAGCGCATATTGGCCAGCGGCGGCGTTGCAGCCCGTGCCCGCCACCAGACGCGCTGCGGCAATCTCGGCGCGGTAAAATTCGGTCAGCCCGTAGACGGCTTCGGCCTGCAAATCCATCGCCGTATGCGGCTGGCCATACCATGTTTCATAATCGGCAGCCGAGCGCAGCCGAAAATCTGCCGAAAGATCAACGATCTTCAGATCGCGCGGCAAGGACGATACGACAATCTGCGTCGTGGCATGCGGCAGCGCGCAAAAGCACAGATCAATCTGCGAGAAATCAATCTCTTCGATCTTTTGCAGCCGTGGCAAGTCAAGGTGGCGCAGAAACGGAAACACCTCGGCCATCGCCATGCCGGCTTTGCGATCCGCCGAAAGCGCTGCGATCTGCATGCTGGGGTGGCTGGCGATCAGACGCACCAGCTCTGCCCCAGTATAGCCAGATGCGCCAAGAATTGCGATGCGATGGGTCATGTGATCCTCCGAGCCGATTTGGTCGCAGATGTGGCGCTTTGGGGCATGGGATGCAAGCCCAAACCGCGCCGATCAGGCTGATTGAAAGCGCACGCCGTGGCGCAAAAACTGGGTGGCTTTGCTGGACACCGATTGCGGATCGCCGCTGGTCAGGAATTTCGAGACCTGCCCTGCCCCCAGCATCTCGGGGCGGCGGGCCAGATAATCGGCCAAGGCCTCGGCCACCAGATTGGCTTGGCTGAAAACTTTCACATCGGGCCCCAGCGCTGCGGCAAAGGTGGCTTCCACCAAAGGATAATGCGTGCAGCCCAAAATCGCGGCTTGCGGCTGCGGCATCCGGCGTTTCAGCGCCTCGACATGGCTGCGCACCAGCGCTTCGGCCAAAATCTCGTCGCCCTGCTCGATGGCATCGACAACACCGCCGCAGGGCTGCGCCTCGACATCAACGCCGATGGCGCGAAAGGCCAATTCGCGTTGAAACGCGCGGCTGGCCACGGTGGCGGGGGTGGCAAACAGCGCCACATGTTTGACATCAACCTCGCGCGGGGGCGAGTTGTCGCCCCATTGCCGTTCGGTCAACGCCTCGATCAGCGGCACAAACACCCCCAAAACGCGCTTGTTGGCCGGCAACCAGGTTTCCTGCATCCGCTTCAGCGCGGCGGCCGAGGCGGTGTTGCAGGCGATGATCACCAGATCGCAGCCCTCTTCCCACAGCCGTTCAACGGCGGCACAGGTCAGCTTGAAGATATCATCGGCGGTGCGCACGCCATAAGGCGCGTTGGCATTGTCGCCCAGATAGACAAAGGGCACCTCTGGCAGCCGTTTGGTCAGCGCATCCAGCACCGTCAGCCCGCCGATTCCACTGTCAAAAACCCCGACCGCCATGCTGCCCCCATAATTTCGCGCAGCAGAGCTTGGCTCTGATCAGCGCGTCTTATATTTTGCCTCGAACTCGTAGCCCAGATCATAGGACTTTAGCGGGCGCGGGGAAAGGGCATAGGTTTGGCGGCGCAGATGATCCATCAAGGCAGTGGGATCAGATTTGCGCGCGGCAATCTCTTCGGCCGCAATCGGCGCGCCGATCACCACCCGCACCGGTTCATCGACGCGGGCTTTGAATTCTTTTAACAACATCGCCAGCCGCAAATGGTAATTGATCCGCGAAGCCAGTTGGAACAGCCGCGAATTATGGCCTTCAAAATAGACCGGCACCACGGTTGCGTTGCTTTTGGCGATCATCTTGGCAGTAAAATTGCGCCAAGACGGATCCAAAGGGCGCGAAAACGGCTTGGCCGAGGTTGAAACCGTGCCGCCCGGAAACACCCCAATCGCGCCGCCCTGCCCCAGATAATTCAGCGCAAATTGCCGGGTTTCCAGATTGGTTTTTACCGCCTCTTTGGTTTCATCAAAGGAAATCGGCAGCAAGACGCGGTTCAGATCTTCGGCGCGGCGAAACACCGAATTCGCCAAAATCCGAAAATCCCCCCGCCGCGCGTCCAGCATATGGCCCAGCATCAAGCCATCCAAAATGCCGTAGGGGTGGTTCGAGATCAGCACCAAAGGGCCCGTTGCCGGAATATTCTCCAAAGCGCCGCCGATGATATCCAGCGAGAGCCCGTAGCGCTCGGGCATCACTTGCCAAAACGAGCGCCCCGAGGCGACATCCGCCTCGTAGCCGGCAGCACGCCGGATCAGGCTGCGCCGACCGCTGGCATTTTCCAGCAAACGGATCAGCATTTTGCCCGGACGCGACTGCGCCGAACCGGCATAGCTGATGTCTTGGGTGATATTTGCGGGCTGCATTTGCAAGGCTCCATGTTTCGACCTGCCGTTCGGCTGACATTTTGTGCAAATGCGATGACAAAATCATGACGAAAAATCCAGCACACCGACCTTTGAGAAGAAATCTGATGGTTTACAGCAGGATTTTTTTCTTTAGGAGACAAAGGCTGTGCTAGATTAGAGCAGATTTCCAAGGAGTGACAATGGACTGGGATAAGCTTCGCATCTTTCACGCGGTTGCCGACAAAGGCAGCCTGACACATGCGGGTGAAGTCCTTCATCTGTCGCAATCTGCGGTCAGTCGGCAAATCCGCGCCTTGGAAGAAAGCCTTTCTGTCACGCTGTTTCACCGCCACGCGCGCGGGTTGATCCTGACCGAACAGGGCGAGTTGCTGTTTGACGCCACCCAGCAGATGGTGAAACGGCTAGATGCAACCGCCGCGCGTATTCGCGATTCGGAGGATGAGGTTTTTGGCGAGCTGCGGGTGACCACCACCACCGGCTTTGGCACCATGTGGCTGGCCCCGCGCCTGCCCAAGCTTTACAAAAAATACCCCAGCCTGAAGATTGATCTGATGCTGGAAGAACGCGTGCTGGATCTGCCGATGCGCGAAGCCGATGTGGCGATCCGCATGAAGGAACCCTCGCAGGCCGATCTGATCCGCAAACGCCTGATGAACATCAAGATGCGGCTTTATGCGACGCAGGAATATCTGGCCGAAACCGGCATGCCACAATCTATGGCCGATTTCTCGCAGCACCGGCTGATCTGTCAGCACGCGGGCACAGCACAGGTCGCGGCGGGGGCAAATCTTGTGCAAGACCTCATGAGCCATGATATCCCGTCAAAGTTGACGGTAAACAACTACTTTGGCGTGTTGCAGGCAGTGCTGAACCATCTTGGCATCGGGGTTTTGCCCGATTACATCACGGTGGATTTCCCGCATCTGGTGCGCGTGCTGCCCGAGACGGAATCAGGCGAGGTGCCGGTTTTTCTGGCCTATCCTGAAGAGCTGCGCCATTCCAAGCGGGTCTCGGCATTTCGTGATTTCATCACTGAAGAGATCCTTGCTTTTCGCAAAGAGCATCAGGCGCAAAATCTGGCATAGGGCCAAGCACTTGCAAGCTATGCGCCTAGCGCATAGCGGCAATGCTGCATCTGCGGCATGTTTTTATTGAGCGTGCGCAGACACAGGTATACAGACCGCTTTGAAGCAGTGGTCGAGTTCGCTCTTACTGCTTCATACCTCCCTGTTGGACTCGGCCGAGCGAAAGCTCGGCCTTTTTTTTGGTTTTCGGCCATAAATTTCCAACTGCTTAGAATGACGCCGCTTTTGGGCGCTTTGTCTGAAAAAATGGGCAGAAGCCTATCGTACACGCCAGCGGCTTTGCGCTGATTCGTGCGGCTGGCTTGGCCGAAAAATGTGCAGCCCTGCCCTGCTCGTCCCGCCCTGACAGTCGATTTCTGCGTGGCTGGGGCAAAAAACCTCGCCTTGGCCACCTTGCACCTCTTTCGCAAAGCAGGCGCTTGTCCTATGACGCCCGCAGCCTCCTCATCTAGGGAATTTCCGCATGACCGAGCCCGCCATCACGCCAGACCTGATTGCCGCCCATGGCATGAAGCCCGACGAATACGCCCGTCTGCTCGAGATTATCGGCCGTGAGCCAAGCTTTACCGAGCTGGGGATCTTCTCGGCGATGTGGAACGAGCATTGCTCGTATAAGTCGTCCAAGAAATGGCTGCGCACCCTGCCCACCACTGGCCCGCAAGTGATCTGCGGTCCGGGTGAGAATGCAGGCGTGGTCGATATTGGCGACGGCCAAGCGGTGATCTTCAAGATGGAGAGCCACAACCACCCCAGTTATATCGAGCCACATCAGGGTGCTGCCACCGGCGTCGGCGGCATTTTGCGCGATGTCTTCACCATGGGCGCGCGGCCGATTGCGGCGATGAACTCGCTGTCCTTTGGCGTGCCAAGCCACCCAAAGACCGCTTATCTGGTTAAGGGCGTGGTCGAGGGCGTCGGGTCTTACGGCAATGCCTTTGGCGTGCCAACCGTGGGCGGCGAAGTGCGCTTTCACAAAAGCTATAACGGCAACTGTCTGGTCAATGCTTTTGCCGCGGGCTTGGCGGATGCGGATAAGATCTTTTACTCGGTCGCCTCGGGCGTCGGCATGCCGGTGGTTTATCTGGGCGCCAAGACCGGCCGCGACGGCGTCGGCGGTGCCACCATGGCCAGCGCCGAATTCGATGACACCATCGAGGAAAAACGCCCCACCGTACAGGTTGGCGACCCCTTTACCGAAAAGCGCCTGCTGGAAGCCAGCCTCGAGCTGATGGCAAGCGGCGCTGTGATCTCGATTCAGGATATGGGGGCGGCTGGCCTGACCTGTTCGGCGGTCGAGATGGGCGACAAGGGCGGTTTGGGCATTCGTTTGCAGCTTGACCATGTGCCGCAGCGCGAAACCAATATGACCGCCTATGAGATGATGCTGTCAGAAAGCCAAGAGCGCATGCTGATGGTGCTAAAGCCCGAGCTGGAAGACGTGGCGCGCGCGATTTTCGTGAAATGGGATCTGGATTTCGCCATCGTTGGCGAGACCATTCCCGAAGACCGCTTCCTGATCTTGCACGGCAATGATGTGAAGGCCGATTTGCCTTTGTCCAAGCTGTCCTCCTCGGCCCCCGAATATGATCGGCCTTGGATCGAAACCCCGGCCCCCGCGGCCCTGGGCGAGGTTCCCGCCTTGGGTGCGATTGCAGGTCTGCGCGCGCTGATCGGCAGCCCGAACTACGCGCAAAAGGCTTGGGTCTACGAGCAATATGACAGCATGGTTGGCGCCGATACCGTTATAGCGCCTGGTATGGGTGCGGGTGTGGTGCGGGTGCATGGCACCGGCAAGGCGCTTGCCTTCACCTCGGATGTCACCCCGCGCTACGTCAAGGCCAACCCCTTTGAAGGCGGCAAACAGGCTGTGGCAGAGGCTTACCGCAACCTGATGGCGGTTGGGGCCAAGCCTTTGGCAACGACGGACAATATGAACTTTGGCAACCCAGAAAAGCCCGAGATCATGGGCCAGTTTGTGGGGGCGATCAAAGGCATTTCGGCAGCGGTTTCGGCGCTGGATATGCCGATCGTCTCGGGCAATGTCTCGCTTTACAATGAAACCGATGGCACCGGCATTTTGCCGACCCCAACCATCGGCGCGGTGGGGATTTTGGCCAGCCTTGATCAGCTGATTTCCGGCCACCCGCAGGCGGGCGACATCGCTTTGGTGATCGGCGAAAGCTTTGGACATCTGGGCCAGTCGGCGATTTTGGCCGAAGCCTTTGGCATCGAGGCCGGCGACTCGCCTGCCGTCGATCTGGCGGCAGAAAAGCGCAACGGCGAGTTCATGCAGGCGCACCGCAAGCACTTGCACGCCTGTACAGACCTTGCCGATGGCGGCCTTGCGCTGGCAGGCTTTGAGATGGCCGAAGCCGCTGGCCTTGGCCTACAGCTTGACGCAGGCGATCTTGCCACACTCTTTGGCGAAGATCAGGCGCGCTACCTCGTGGCCTGCTCGCCCGAAGGTGCCGCAGCCGTTGAGGCCGCAGCCTTGCTGACCGATGTGCCTGTGCTGCGCGTCGGCCACTTTGGCGGCGATGTCGTGGATTTGGGCGGCGACAGTGCCGCCTTGGCGGACCTGTCAGCCCTTTACCGTGGCGCCTTTGCGGCGGCTGTGGCCTAGAGCAAACCGCTGGCCCGTTCTGCGGGCCAGCAGCGAGATCGCTTTGAACACCCTTGCAGCGCCCCTGCCCGCGTCCTACATTCTGCACAAGTAGAAGGAGCCTGACCATGGCGATTGATGCCACCGCGATCGAAACACTAATCCGCAGCAGCTTTCCAAATGCCAAAATCACCGTGCAAGGCGACGATGGCCAGCATTTTGCCGCCGAAGTGATCGACGACAGCTTTCGCGGCCAGAACCGCGTGCAGCAACAGCGCGCGGTCTATGCCAGCCTGAAGGGGCTGATGGATGGCGCAAATGGCGCGCTTCATGCCTTGGCGCTGACCACCAAAGCCCCAGAATAACGCAAAACATTTATTTGGCCTGCGCGGCTTGCGCATGATGCCAATCAGAAAGGAAACGACATGAGCGCTCAGGATACCATCCGCGAACTGGTCCAGAACAACGACGTTGTCTTGTTCATGAAGGGCGAGAAACTGATGCCGCAATGCGGGTTTTCGTCCAAGGTGGCGGGCATTCTGAACTATTTGGGTGTCGAGTATAAAGACGTCAACGTGTTGGCAGATGCCGAAATCCGTCAAGGCATCAAGGATTTCTCGGAATGGCCAACGATTCCGCAGCTTTACGTCAAGGGCGAGTTTGTCGGTGGCTGCGATATTGCCATCGAGATGACGCTTTCGGGCGAGCTGGACACGCTGCTTGAAGCCAGCGGTGTCGGCTTTGACAAAACCGCAGCAGACAAAATCCGCGAAGCAAACAAGGGCTGATCGGATCAGAAAGTAGCAAAGGACGAACCCTGTAAGGTTCGTCCTTTTTTTATGCCGATTTGCGGTCCTCGACAGCTGCTGCCAAAGATTCGGCACGCGCGGCAATTTCGGCCAGCGTCTCGACCAAGCCCTGTGGCAGAACTGGCACCTCGATCTTTTTAGGCTCGGGGGCTGGGCGCGCCTCGATCTCGGCCAGTTTCGCCTTCAGCTGGCGGTTCTCATCCTCGACAGCGGCGGTCTTATCGGCCAGCATCAGGCCCGCCATCAGCAGCATCCGCGCCTCGGGCAAGCGGCCCATCTGCGCCACCAAGGGCTGGGCCTCGATGTCCAGCATCTGGGCAGCGGCATTTAGAAAATGCTCTTCCCCAGGCTGGCACGACACCATAAAGCTGCGTCCGCCAATGTGAATTTCCAGATCAGCCATGATTTTCGGCCTCCGCGACCAAGGGGGTGAGAGCTTTCAGCACCGCAGCCACTTCAGCGCTCTCGGCGGCGCGGCTGGCCTGCAATTGCGCAAGTTCGGTCTGTAAAGCGTGGTTGATCTGCTCGGGATCGATCACATTGCCCTCTGCCAAGCCACGCAATTCGTCCAATTCGGCGTTCAGATCGCCGAGGCTTTCGCGCAGGCGGCCAAGCTCGCTGGCTTGATCTGAGAGCTGGGCGTTCAGATCCGAAATCTCGGCCAGCAAAGCGGTTTTCTCGCCAGTGGCCTTGTCATTGACCACACGCAGCCGTTCGTTCAGCTGCGCGTTCAACATCCGCTCTTCGTCCAAAGCCTCATTCAACTTGGCAAAATCGCTTTCAGGCAGCATCGCAGAGGGTGTCTCATCGACAAGCGGAGCCACAAGCCCCGCAATGCCACGATCAATCCGTTCCAGCGCGATTGTGATCCGCCGTTCCAGTTCTGCTATGTCTTGCATAGGCCAGTCCCTTTCTTGGTCTTCTTGGTCTTTTCGCTCTGCGCGCTCAAGGTGCGAATCGCAGACGGCTGCGTCAAGGTCAATCTTAACCGATTGTGGTGGCAACAACCTCCCCTTTATCTCCAAGGCCTTGCGGGGCGCGCTTGATCTTGCCGCACAGGCTGATATGCAGCACGGGCACGAATTTAACAGACAGGACATCGACCGTGGATATCCAGACGCTTCGCCAGAGCCACCCCGATCACTGGATGCGCGCCGCCGCGATCCGCACTTTGACCCTAGATGCCGTTGCCGCTGCAAACTCCGGCCACTCGGGCATGCCGATGGGCATGGCCGATGTCGCTACGGTCCTGTTTGAAAAGCACCTGAAGTTTGACCCCAAGGCGCCGCGTTGGGCCGATCGGGATCGCTTTATTCTGTCGGCGGGCCATGGCTCGATGCTGATCTATGCGCTGCTTTATCTGACCGGCTACGAGGATATGACGCTGGCGCAGATCAAGAATTTCCGCCAATGGGGCGCGATCACCGCAGGCCATCCCGAATATGGCCATGTGGCAGGTGTCGAGACCACCACCGGCCCCTTGGGTCAGGGCATTGCCAATGCGGTTGGCTTTGCGATTGCTGAAGAAAACCTGCGCGCGCGCTGGGGTGCCAAGGTGCAAGACCATTACACCTATGTCATGGCCGGCGACGGCTGCCTGATGGAGGGCATCAGCCAAGAGGCGATTGGCCTTGCAGGCAAGCTGGCGCTGTCGCGTTTGATCGTGATGTGGGACAACAACGGCATCACCATCGACGGCAAGGTCTCGCTTTCCGACGTCACCGATCAAAAGGCGCGCTTTGCGGCTTCGGGCTGGGATGTGTTTGAATGCGATGGCCACGATCCGGTGGCGATTGACGCAGCGCTTTCGGCTGCAAAAGCCAGCCCGCGCCCGGCGATGATTTCGTGCAAAACCCATATCGCCTTGGGCCATGCCGCCCAAGACACCTCTAAGGGCCATGGCGCTTTGACCGATGCCGCGCAAATGGCGGCGGCAAAAGAGGCTTATGGCTGGACCTCGCCCGCCTTCGAGATCCCCGCCAAGATCAAGGCCGAATGGGAGGCTTTTGGCAGCCGTGGTGCGGCCGCCCATGCCGCTTGGGCTACGCGTATGGCGACACTTTCGCCCGCAAAACAGGCCGAATTCACCCGCATTTTCGCTGCCGAGACGCCAAAGAAACTGGCGCAAGCCATTCGCGCGCTGAAGAAAACCGCAAGCGAGACCGCACCAAAGCTTGCAACACGTTCAGCTTCAGAAAAGGTTTTGGCCGTGATCAACCCGATCCTGCCCGAAACCATCGGCGGTTCGGCCGATTTGACCGGCTCGAACAACACCAAAACCGCTGATCTGGGCGTGTTTTCGGCTGACGACCGCAAGGGCCGCTATGTTTACTACGGCATCCGCGAGCATGGTATGGCGGCTGCGATGAACGGCATGGCGCTGCATGGCGGTGTGCGGCCTTATTCGGGCACCTTCATGTGCTTTACCGATTACGCCCGCCCCTCGATGCGGCTTTCGGCGCTGATGCAGATCCCTGTGGTCTATGTGATGACGCATGACAGCATCGGTCTGGGCGAAGACGGCCCGACCCACCAGCCGGTGGAACATCTGGCGATTTCGCGTGCAACGCCAAACACCTATGTCTTCCGCCCCGCCGATCTGGTGGAAACGGCCGAGGCTTGGGAAATTGCCGCCACAGCCAAAACCACGCCTTCGGTCTTGGCGCTCAGCCGGCAAAACCTGCCCACCGTGCGCCATGTGCACAACAACGCCAACCTCACCGCCAAGGGCGCCTATGTGCTGGCCGAGGCCGAGGGCAAGCGTCAGGTGATCTTGATGGCAACGGGGTCCGAAGTTGAAATCGCACTGAAAGCCCGCGAGATGCTGCAAGCCAAGGGGATTGGCACCCGTGTGGTCTCGATGCCCTGCATGGAGCTGTTTGCCGCCCAAGACGAAGCCTATCGCCGCAAGGTCCTGCCCGCAGGTCCGGTGCGGGTTGCGATTGAGGCAGGCGTGCGGATGGGCTGGGATCGCTGGCTGTTGGGCGAGCGGGGCCGCGATGGCAAATGCGATTTCGTTGGCATGTCAAGCTTTGGCGCCTCTGCGCCAATGGAACGTTTGTACAAGGAATTCGGCATCACCGCCGAAGCCACAGTTGCCAAGGTTGAAGCCCTGCTTTAATATTTAATATCAAACGATTACAGGCCGCGCTTAATGCGCGGCCTTTGCTTTTCCTGTGACCTTTGCCCATATCGGCCCGATGACTTTGGTGACCACAGGGATCAGCAGCAGGCCCCAGCCCAAGCCGAATATCCCGTCGATAAAGGCCGTCACCGCCCATGCCACCGCAGCCTCGGCCTGCCCCAAGGCTTGGCCCGCGCCCAAGGCAAGCTCGTGGATCAGATGCGCCGCTGCGCCAAAGCCTAAGACCTCGGCGCCGTGCAGCAGGATTGATCCGCCAACCCAAAGCATCGCCGCAGTGCCGATATTGGCCAAAAGCCACATCAGCTTTGGCATCCCCAGAACCAAGCCCCGCCCCAAGGCGCGGGTCAGCGAAAACCGCGCCTTGCGCGCCATATAAAGCCCGATGTCGTCCATCTTGACGATCAGCGCCACCGCGCCGTAAACGCCCACCGTGATCATCACCCCCACCAGCGCCAAGGTCGCCGCCTCGATCCACAACGCGCTTTCGGGGATAGCGGCAAGCGCGATGGTCATAATCTCGGCCGAAAGGATAAAATCGGTCTTGATCGCGCCCGCGATCTTTTCCTCCTCCAGATGCGCGGGGTCTTTGATGTCGTAATCGGCCGCAACCTCGGCGGTCTGATGCGGCGCCAAGGCGTGATAGATCTTTTCCGCGCCCTCAAAGCACAGATAGCAGCCCCCCAGCATCAGCAAAGGCGTGATGGCTTGCGGCAAAAACGCGTTCAGCGCCAGCGCTGCGGGCAGCAAAAACATCAGCTTGTTGCGGATAGAGCCAAGCGCGATGCGGCCAATGATCGGCAGTTCGCGGTCGGCGGCAAAGCCCTCAACGTATTTCGGCGTCACGGCGGCATCGTCAATCACCACGCCTGCGGTCTTACTGCCCGCTTTCGCCGCAGCGCCGGCAATATCGTCAAGCGAGGCCGCTGCCACTTTGGCAAGGGCTGCAACATCATCCAAAAGCGCTAACAAACCACTCATGCCACCCTCACTCATTTTGCCCAATCCTAGCGCTATCCCAGCCGCTTGGCAAACTGGCAAGCTGTTAGCGCCAACAGCAGAAGTTTGCGCTAACAACATGAAAAGACGTCGCTTTTTGACTTTCGAGCCAGACCGGCTGTCTTTATAGCAGAGCGCAGGCACTCATTGGGAAGGACGCGGCATGATCACGATCGGGATTAACGGGTTTGGCCGCATTGGTCGCTGCACCTTGGCCCATATCGCCGAAAGCGCACGCAATGATGTGCAGGTGGTGGCGATCAATGCCACAGGCCCAATTGAAACCAACGCGCATCTGTTGAAATACGACTCGGTTCATGGCCGCTTCCCCGGCGTGGTCAAGGTCAGCGGCAACGAGCTGGATCTGGGCCGTGGTCCGATCCGGGTGATGAGCACCTATGCCCCCGAAGAGCTGGATTGGGAGGGCGTCGATGTGGTGTTGGAATGCACCGGCAAGTTCAACGACCGCGACCTTGCCGCCGTGCATCTGGGGCGCGGTGCCAAGCGGGTGCTGGTCTCGGCCCCCGCCAAACGTGCCGATATGACGGTGGTTTACGGCGTCAATCACCGCGCGCTTACGCCCGATCATCTGGTGGTCTCGAACGCCTCTTGCACCACCAATTGCCTTGCCCCCTTGGCCAAGGTCTTGAATGATGCCATCGGCATTGAAAGCGGCATCATGACCACGATCCACAGCTATACCGGCGATCAGCCGACGCTGGACCGCCGCCACAAAGACCTGTATCGCGCCCGCGCCGCCGCCATGGCGATGATCCCCACCAGCACAGGCGCTGCCAAGGCGATTGGCGAGGTGCTGCCCGAACTTGCCGGTCTGCTGGACGGATCGGCGCTGCGGGTGCCAACGCCCAATGTCTCGGCCGTCGATCTGACCTTTATCGCCAAGAAATCGGTGACGGTGGCCGAGGTGAACCAGATCGTCAAAGAGGCCGCCGCGGGCTACATGGGCATGGTGATGTCCTATGATGAGGAACCAAAGGTGTCTATCGACTTCAATCATACACCTTTTTCGTCTATCTTTGCTCCAGATCAGACCAAAGTGGTGGGCCGTTCGGTCCGCGTGCTGGCTTGGTATGACAATGAATGGGGCTTTTCTTGCCGAATGGCCGATGTGGCTGGGGTAATGGGGCGGCTCTTGCAGTAAACGGAGGGGTCGTGACCGACCGAATTGCCCTGGTAATGGCGCTGGTGATTTTTGCAGCCACCGGCGCCGATATTTTGTTAAATGACGGCATCGCTTCGCTGTTCTTGCTGCGAAAACTTGAACATCTTATCATTTATCTACAGTTTTGGCGCTAAATGCGGCATGTTGGCGTTGAATGTTGCGTCGTTTTCGTGATGTTAGCGCTAGCAGGCCGCATGTGAGTCGCCTCATTTCAGGAGAGTTTTATGACCGTAAAAGTCGCCATCAACGGATTTGGCCGCATCGGCCGCAATGTGCTTCGCGGTATCATTGAGGCAGGTCGCACCGATATCGAAGTGATTGCCATCAATGATCTGGGCCCAGTGGAAACCAACGCGCATCTGCTGCGCTTTGATTCGGTACATGGCCGCTTTCCGCATCAAGTGACCACCGGCCCGGACTGGATTGACGTTGGCCGTGGTCCGATCCGGGTGACCGCATTGCGCAATCCCGCCGATCTGCCGTGGAGCGATGTCGATATCGTGCTGGAATGCACCGGCATCTTTACCAGCAAAGAAAAATGCGCGGCCCATCTGGAAAACGGCTCGAAACGGGTGCTGATCTCGGCGCCTGGCGATGGCGCGGATAAGACCATTGTTTACGGCGTCAACCACCACACCCTGACCGCAGACGATATCGTGGTCTCGAACGCCTCTTGCACCACCAATTGCCTGTCGCCTGTGGCGCAAGTGCTGAACGCAGCCGTCGGGATCACCCGCGGCTTTATGACCACGATCCACAGCTACACCGGCGATCAGCCGACCTTGGACACCATGCACAAGGATCTGTATCGCGCGCGTGCTGCGGCTTTATCGATGATCCCGACCAGCACAGGGGCTGCCAAGGCCGTTGGTCTGGTGCTGCCTGAACTGAAGGGCAAGCTTGACGGCGTCGCGATCCGGGTGCCAACGCCGAACGTCTCGGTTGTGGATCTGGTGTTTGAAGCCAGCCGCGCCACCACGGTCGAAGAGATCAACGCCGCGATCCGCGAGGCCGCCGATGGCCGCCTTAAGGGGGTTTTGGGCTATACCGATCAGCCGAATGTCTCGTCCGACTTCAACCACGACCCGCATTCCTCGATCTTCCACATGGATCAGACCAAGGTAATGGATGGCACGATGGTGCGGATTCTCAGCTGGTATGACAACGAATGGGGCTTTTCCAACCGCATGGCCGATACGGCCGTGGCGATGGGCAAGCTGATCTAAACCAAGGTATAGACAAAGGGGGCCCAAGCGGCCCCCTTTTTCATCCGCAGTGTCCTACCTCAAATCGCGGCCGCTTGGTCAGCTCTAAACCGGCGCTAAACCATCTTCAGCCCGCGTGATTGGAAAAACGGGACATAGACCTTTTGCCAATCCTCGGTCGCGGACTGGATCTCTGGCAGATCAGCAGGTTGCATACCGGTATCAGGCACGGCCAAGACATTCATATCGCCCAAATTCTGAAAGGCGTTCTCGGCCTTATTGCGAAAGTTATCGGCACGGAAAAAGAATGAGAAATGCCAATAAAGCCGGTAACCGTGCTGCAACAGAAAGCCCATCGCAGCCTCGGTTCCAGGCAGGCGTTTGGCCTCGAAATACAACGTCGGCCGCAGGCGGCTGATCGTGGCGCGCGCGCCTTCGATCACCTGCCATTCGTAGCCTTCGACGTCAATTTTGATCAAGGCACAGCGCGCAAGCTCTAGATCATCAAGCCGGATCATTGGCACACTATCGCCTTGGCTGGCAACTTTCGCGGTGCCGTGGTTGCTTAAGGGCTGGCTGAAATCCATTTTCACCATACCGCTTTGCTGGCCAGCCGCCACGGTCAGCAGGCGCACCTGCGACAGCCCATTCGCGGCAAGGGCCGCCGCCAGACAATGGGCCACCACTGGCTGCGGCTCTAAGGCGATGACATGACCCTGCGGCCCAACCTGCTGCGCCATCGCAAGCGCTGTGGTGCCAACATTGGCCCCCACATCCACCGCAACATCCCCCGCGCGCAGATAGCGCGACATCACGATATTCTCGCCTTCAGCAAATTCGCCATAATCCATCAAGGCCTTGCCGATGACCTGATCCTGCTTTGGCCAGAACATAATCCCGTGCCGACAGGGTTGTATCTCGGTCAACGCCGGACGAATATCCATAAAAACCACCCTTTGTTCAGGCATACTGTTTAAAAAATTTCAGGCAAAACATGGCGATCCAAGCCCGCCTGCCCGCCTTAGCCGATCTGTACCAAACCCGCAGCCATCCGCCGCGCCGCCGCGCGGTAATGTGCGGCCGAGAGCAGCAGTCGTGCGTCGGCCTCTGCATCCAAGCTGCGGATCACCTTTGCCGGCGCGCCCATCACCAAAGAGCCATCGGGAATTTCCTTGCCCTCGGTTATCAGCGCGCAGGCCCCAATCAAACAGCCCTTGCCGATTTTCGCGCCATTCAAGATCGTTGCGCCCATGCCGATCAGCGTGCCTTCGCCAATCGTACATCCGTGCAACATCGCCTTATGGCCGATGGTACAATTGGCGCCAATGCTTAAAGGAAAGCCGCTATCTGTATGCAGCACCGCGTTTTCTTGCACATTACTGCCACGCCCAACCTTGATCTGATCGTTATCGCCACGCAGCACCGCACCAAACCAGATGCTGGCCTCTTCCTCCAGCACCACCTTGCCCAAGACAACTGCGGTTTCGGCAACCCAGACCGAGGGGTGAATTTCTGGCGCGATGGCCTCGAGCGAATAAATCATCGGTCGGTAAACTCCTTATTCATCGCGCGCACAAATTCGGCCAAATCGGGCTGACGGTCACGGCGCAACCGCTCGGCCTGAAGGATGGTTTGCAGTTGCGCAAAAGCAATATCAATATCGGAGTTAACAATAACATAATCATACTCGGCCCAATGGCTGATCTCGTCGCGGCTTTTGGCCATGCGGTCGGCAATCACGGAGTCGCTGTCTTGGGCGCGGCCACGCAGCCGGCTTTCCAGTTCGGCAATCGAGGGCGGCAGAATGAAGATCGAAACCACATCGCGCCCCAGCGCCGAGTTGCGGATTTGCTGGCCGCCTTGCCAATCAATATCAAACAGCGTGTCACGCCCCTCTTGCATTGCAGCCTCGACCGGCGCGCGCGGCGAGCCGTAGAAATTGCCAAAGACCTCGGCATGTTCCAGCATATCGCCGGTTCTCACCATCTGCTCAAAGTCGGTTCGGCTGCGAAAATAATACTCCCGCCCATCGGTTTCACCGACCCGAGGGGCGCGGGTGGTGGCCGAGACTGAAAAGCGGATCGTCGGATCCCAAGCCATCAGCCGCCGCGCCAAGGTGGATTTTCCCGCTCCTGATGGCGAAGAAAGAATAAGCAAAAGACCTCTGCGCATGATTTATTCCACGTTTTGAACCTGTTCGCGCATCTGATCTATGACCGTCTTCAGGTCAAGCCCGATCCGCGTCAGCCCCAGACTTTGCGATTTCGAACACAGCGTGTTGGCTTCGCGCATGAACTCTTGCGTCAGGAAATCAAACTTGCGTCCAACTTGTCCCGCCTCGGCCAAAAGCGCGCGCGCGGCCTCGACATGGGCGTGCAGCCGGTCCAATTCTTCGGTGACATCGGTTTTCACTGCCAAAAGCGCCAATTCTTGCGCCAGCCGCGCGGGCTCCAAGCCTTCGGCCGCGCCAAGCAGCTTGGCGACGCCCTGTTGCAACGTCTGGGCGGCGGTGGCGCTGCGCAGATCAACTTCCGCCTTCGCCTGCACAAGCAAAACAGCAATCTGATCCAGCTGCGCGGCGATGACCGCCTGCAAGGCCTTGCCTTCGCTGGCGCGCATCGCCTTGAACGCCACGATAAGTGGCGCCACATCGGCCAGAAGGGCGGCGCGCAAGGCGGCGGAATCGCTATCAAGCGCGCTGGTTTCCATCACCCCCCGCACCGCAAGCACATCTGCCCCCGTTGGCTGACCAAGCGTCACCCCCGCCTGCATCGCCGCATCTTCAACCTGCTTCAGCGCCGCCAAGACCCCCGAAAGCATCGCCCCATTCAGCCGCAGCGCCTCTGGGCCAGCCTCGTCCTCGCGGGCAAGTTTCAGCGACAGATTGACATTGCCGCGCAGCAGCTGCCGCGTCAGCTCGGCCTTAAGCGCATGTTCCAACCCATCAATCCAATCAGGCACCCGCAGCCGCAGATCCAAACCCTTGCCATTGACCGAGCGAAGATCCCACATCCAGGAAAAGCCAGCCCCCTGCCCTTTTTGCGCTGCAAAGCCTGTCATCGATACCGTCATCTTCGCTCCTTTTGGGGCCATCCGTGGCAAAGCCGCGCATTTACCAAATGTTTAGAAAGTTCCCAAAACCGTCTTATTCTATCGTATATCAAGACAGTTTTAACCGAATGCGACAGACGGCCAAGGACCTTGGTTTAGGTCACATTAGGCGGGCGCAGCGCCAAGGGGCAAGAGATGTTGACGTTTTTCAATCAGGGAAAGGCTGAAAAGCCGCTGTCCAGCGAGGCGCAAAGCTGTATTCAGCTGGTGCGTGGCTATTGGGAGGCGCTGCGCCACGCTGGCCGCTTGCCCTCTCGTGGCGATATCGACCCGCGCGGGCTGTCGGGCGTGTTGGAACGGGTATTCCTGATCGAGCGCGTCGCACATGGCCAAGCGCGGTTTCGGCTGTCGGGCATGCATCTGCATGATCTTCTGGGGATGGACGCGCGCGGGATACCGCTTGGCTCCTTTTTCGAGCCGGTTGCCAGAACGCGGCTGACTGACGAGCTGGAACAGGTCTTTAGCCATCACAACATCTTGACGCTGCATCTAGAGGCCGAGCGCAGTTTGGCGCAGCCAGCGCTTGCCGCCTGCATGCAGATCCTGCCGCTGGCGCATGACAACGGCACGCAGCAACTGGCGCTTGGCTGTTTGGTCAGCGAGGGAAAGATTGGCCGCAGCCCAAGGCGCTTTGCGATCGCGCAGCTGCACCACGAGACGATAACGCTGCCGGGCTTAACGCTGGTCAGCAGCGCCAGCAAAACCGCGCCAGACCGGCGCATGACAGCCCCCAGACCGGCGCTGCGCTTGGTCAGTTCGCGCGATTAACTGCCCAAAGCAAAAGGGCAGAGGTTTCCCCCTGCCCTTGATGGTGCAGATCCCGAAAGATCAGAGCGCGACGCGCTGTGCAGCGTTGCGTTGCGCCGACAATTCTTCAGACACCAAGAAAGCCAGTTCCAGCGACTGCGAAGCATTCAGACGCGGGTCGCAAGCGGTGTGATAGCGATCCGATAGATTTTCATCGGTGACCGCGCGCAGACCGCCGGTGCATTCGGTGACGTCTTTGCCCGTCATCTCGAAATGCACACCACCCGGCACAGTGCCTTCGGCTTTGTGAATCTGGAAGAACTCGCGCACTTCGCGCAGTACCGAATCAAACGGGCGGGTTTTATAGCCCGAAGCCGCTTTGATGGTATTGCCGTGCATCGGGTCGCAAGACCAGACCACCTTGGCGCCCTCTTCCTGAACGGCCTTGATAAGACGCGGCAGGTTGTCGCCCACCTTGCCCGCCCCAAAGCGCGCGATCAGGGTCAGACGGCCCGCCTCGTTTTCGGGGTTCAGCTTGGCCATCAGCACCTTCAGATCGTCGGCAGTGGTGGTGGGACCGCATTTCAGGCCGATCGGGTTCAGCACGCCACGCGCAAATTCAACATGCGCGCCGTCTGGCTGGCGGGTGCGGTCGCCGATCCAGATCATATGGCCCGAACCTGCAACCACTTGGCCGGTGATGCTGTCAACGCGGGCCAGAGCCTCTTCATATTCCAGCAGCAAGGATTCGTGGCTGGTGTAGAAATCCACGCTCGACAATGTCGGCGCGTTTTCAGAATTCACACCGGCCGCATTCATGAAATCCAAAGCGTCGGAAATCCGGTTCGAGATCTCGCGGTAGCGCTCGGCCTTGTCATGTTCGGCAAAGCCCAGAGTCCAGGAATGCACGCGGTGGATATCGGCAAAACCGCCGGTCGAGAAAGCCCGCAGCAGGTTCAGCGAAGCTGCCGCTTGGGTGTAGGCCTGGAGCATCCGCTGCGGATCGGGCAGACGCGCTTCCATATTGGCGTCAAAGCCATTGATGATGTCGCCGCGATAAGACGGGTATTCAACGCCATCGATCACTTCGGTCGGCGCGGAACGTGGCTTGGCAAATTGCCCGGCCATGCGGCCCACCTTGATGACGGGCACTTTCGCGCCATAGGTCAGCACCACAGCCATTTGCAGCATCACGCGGAAGGTGTCGCGGATGTTATCGGCCGAGAATTCGGAAAAGCTTTCGGCGCAATCGCCGCCTTGCAGCAAGAACGCCTTGCCTTCAGCCGCCAAAGCCAACTGCTTTTTTAGCTTGCGCGCCTCGCCTGCGAAGACCAGCGGCGGATATTTGGCAAGCTGCGCTTCGACCGCGGCAAGGTTTGCCGCATCCGGATAATCCGGCATCTGCACACGCGGTTTTGCGCGCCAGTCCGACTTGTTCCAACCCTTGGTCATGCAAGCTTCCCTTCCGTTAGCGATACCGGACGCGGTATATGAAAATTATCCGTGCTTGCAAAGGGTCAAAGGCGGCAATTTAACGCAGAAGCCACTTGCGGCGGGCCTGAATTCCTGTTTCCTTCGCGCAAATCCGACACATATAGGTCGCAACATGTCCGCGCCATCGGCGAAAGCCACTCAAGTGAAGAAGGCCGTGGCACCACGGCGTTTTGTTTTCCTGTTGCTTGATAAGTTCACCATGATCAACTTCGCGGGCGCGATCGAGCCTTTGCGGCTGGCCAACCATGTTTTGGGCTATGCGGTCTACACATGGGCGCTTTGTGGCGAGGGCGGCGGCGAGAAGACCTGCTCGAATGGCGCGACGTTCAAGCTTGATTTCGGGCTGGATGATATCGAGCGCGACGACACGATCTTGGTCTGTGGCGGTATCGAGATCCAAAAGACCACCACCAAGCCGGTGCTGAACTGGCTGCGCCGCGAGGCGCGCCGCGGGGTGGCGATTGGCGGCCTTTGCACCGGCGCCTATGCGCTGGCCAAGGCGGGGCTTTTGGACGGCAAAAGGGCCACGATCCATTGGGAAAACCAAGACGGCTTTTCCGAGGAATTCGAAGAGGTCAAGCTGACCAAATCGGTCTTTGTGATGGATGGCAACCGCTGGTCTACGGCGGGGGGGATTTCCTCGATTGATCTGATGTTGCGGATCATTGCCAGCGATCACGGCGAAGATCTGGCCAATAACGTCGCCGATCTGATGATCTATTCGACCATTCGCACCGACCAAGACACCCAGCGGCTGTCGATCCCGACCCGCATCGGCGTGCGTCACCCCAAGCTCAGCCAAGTCATCCAGATGATGGAAGGTGCTATTGAAGACCCGCTCAGCCCAGCTGATCTTGCCGAAGATGTCGGCATGTCGACGCGGCAGTTGGAACGGCTGTTCCGCCGCTATCTGAACCGAAGCCCAAAGCGCTACTATATGGAGCTGCGGCTGCAAAAGGCGCGCAATCTGCTGATGCAGACCGATATGTCGGTGATCAACGTGGCGCTGGCCTGCGGTTTTGCCAGCCCGTCGCATTTCTCTAAATGCTACCGCAGCCATTACAGCACCACCCCTTACCGTGAACGCGGTACCCAAGGCATGCCCGGCAGCGCCATTGCAGGGCGTTTGTCGATCTAAACCAATCCGCAAGGCGCGCAAAATTTGCCCGCCTTGCCCCCAGAAAAGCGCAGAAACCCGAGTTTATCTCTCAGCTATCTACTTTTCTTTTTATTTCCTTCACATTAGTCTGCCCTGCAGGATTGCGGTCCAATATGGGAGATAACAATGAAAAAACTACTTCTCGCCACAGCAGCTTCGGCGCTGATGGCAGGTGCTGCCTCGGCAGAAGACGTAAAGATCGGCATTCTGATCGGCTTCACCGGCCCGATTGAATCGCTGACTGGCCATATGGCCAATGCCGCAGAAGAAGCCATGGCGGAAGTCAATGCTTCGGGCAAAGCGCTGAACGGGATGAACTTTGTCTCGGTGCGCGGCGACTCGACCTGTGGCGACTCGGCAGCCGGCACCGCCGCTGCAGAGCGTTTGGTCACCGCTGAAGGCATCAAAGGCATGGTCGGCGGCGACTGCTCGGGTGTGACCGGCGCTATTTTGCAAAACGTGGCCCGTCCAAACGGCATCGTCATGGTGTCGCCTTCGGCCACCTCGCCAGCGCTCTCGAGCGCTGAAGACGACGGTTTGTTCTTCCGCACAGCGCCTTCGGACGCCCGCGAAGGCCAAGTCATGGCTGACGTTCTGGTCGAGCGTGGCGTGAAATCCATCGCGCTGACCTATACCAACAACGACTACGGCAAGGGTCTGGCCGAAGCGATTGCAGAATCCTTCACCGCTGTTGGCGGCGTTGTGACGATCAACGCCAGCCACGAAGACGGCAAGGCTGACTATTCGGCAGAAGTTGCAGCCTTGGCTGCGGCAGGTGGCGATCTGTTGGTGGTTGCGGGCTATCTGGATCAGGGCGGCAAGGGCATCATCCAAGCCTCGCTCGATTCCGGCGCGTTCTCGACCTTTGGTCTGCCCGGCGGCATGGTTGGCGACAGCCTGCCAGAAGCCATCGGCCCAGCTTTGAACGGCTCTTATGGCCAAGTTGCACAGTCGGACTCCGAAGGTGCTGCCAAGCTGATCGAAATGGCTAAAGTCAACTCGCCTGCTTGGGATGGCACCTCGCCCTATGCGATGGAAAGCTATGACGCAGCGGCTTTGATCATGTTGGCGATGCAGGCTGCAGGCTCGACCGATCCGAAAGTCTACAAAGACAAGGTGATGGAAGTTGCCAACGCACCAGGCGTCAAAATCGGCCCCGGCGATCTGGGCATGGCGATGGAGCTGCTCGCAGCAGGTCAAGACATCGACTATGAAGGCGGTTCGGCTGTCGAGCTGATCGGCCCCGGCGAAAGCGCTGGTCGCTACCGCGAATTCGAGATCAAAGACGGCAAATACGAAACCACAAAGTTCCGTTAATTTGATCTGACGCAAAACTTGGCACGGCCCGAGGTCTTCCTCGGGCCGTTGCCATAAAGAAAGCCCGCCGCAGCTGCGGACAAGAGGCCAAGACAGGGGAAACCAGATGATAGACGTCGAAAACCTGCACAAACATTTTGGCGGCTTTCATGCCGTTGATGGCGCATCGCTTAAAATCCAATCGGGGTCGATCACCGGATTGATCGGGCCGAATGGCGCGGGAAAGACCACGCTTTTCAATGTGATCGCAGGACGACTGCCGCCAACCTCGGGGGTTGTGCGGATGGACGGCGAAGACATCACCGGCCTGCCGCCGCATCAGCTGTTCGACAAGGGGCTGTTGCGCACCTTTCAGATTGCGCATGAATTCGGCTCGATGACCGTGCGCGAAAACCTGATGATGGTGCCGGGCAATCAATCGGGCGAAAGCCTGTGGAACGCTTGTTTTCGTCGTGGGGCTGTTGCCGCCGAAGAACGGCGTCTGCGCGAAAAAGCCGATGAGGTGCTGGAGTTTCTGACGATCTCGCATCTGGCCGACAACCGCGCTTCTGACATCTCGGGCGGGCAGAAAAAACTGCTCGAGCTGGGCCGCACTATGATGGTTGACGCCAAGATGGTGTTTCTGGATGAGGTCGGCGCGGGCGTCAACCGCACGCTTTTGAACACCATCGGCGACGCGATTGTGCGGCTGAACCAAGAGCGCGGCTATACCTTTTGCGTGATCGAACATGACATGGATTTCATTGCCCGCATCTGTGGTCCGGTGATCTGCATGGCCGAGGGCAAGGTTTTGGCCGAGGGCACGATCGACGAGGTCAAGAACAACGAGCGGGTGATCGAGGCCTATCTGGGCACCGGCCTGAAGAACAAAGTAAAGGGGGCGGCACATGGCTGAGCCGTTTTTGATTGGCGAGAGCATGACCGGCGGCTATGGCGCGGTCGATATCTTGCACGACTGTACCATTGCCGTCGACAAGGGCCAGATTGCGGTGATCGTCGGGCCAAATGGCGCTGGCAAATCCACCGCGATGAAGGCGGTCTTTGGCATGCTGAATTTGCGCGGCGGCCGTGTGGTGCTGGACGGCGAAGATATTACCAAGCTGACGCCACAGGCCCGCGTGCGCAAGGGCATGGGGTTTGTGCCGCAGACCAGCAATATTTTCACCTCGATGACAGTGGAAGAGAACCTCGAGATGGGGGCTTTCATCCGCGAAGACGATATCAAACACACCATGGCGCAGGTTTACGACCTGTTCCCGATCCTGAAACAAAAGCGGTTTCAGGCGGCGGGCGAGCTGTCGGGCGGGCAGCGCCAGCAGGTGGCCGTGGGCCGCGCGCTGATGACCCAGCCCAAGGTTTTGATGCTGGACGAACCCACCGCAGGCGTCTCGCCCATCGTGATGGACGAGCTGTTTGACCGCATCATCGAAGTGGCCCGCACCGGAATCTCTATCCTGATGGTAGAACAGAACGCGCGACAAGCGCTTGATATTGCAGACAAAGGCTATGTTTTGGTGCAGGGCGCGAACCGCTTTACTGACACCGGACAAGCTTTGCTGGCCGACCCAGAGGTCCGCCGTTCCTTCTTGGGGGGTTGAGGCTATGGATATGCTAAACGCGCTTGTCGCCTTTTTGAACTATGTCTTCGTGCCGGCCATGGCCTATGGCAGCCAATTGGCGCTGGGGGCGCTGGGGCTGACCTTGGTCTTCGGCATCTTGCGGTTTTCCAACTTTGCCCATGGCGACACCATGGCCTTTGGCACCATGTGCGTGATCGGGGTGACATGGCTGTTCCAATCTTGGGGCATCAGCTTTGGCCCGCTGCCCACTGCCCTGCTGGCCCTGCCCTTTGGCATCGTGCTAACGGCCGCTTTTGTGCTGGCGACCGACCGGATGGTCTACCGATTTTATCGCGTAAAGAAGGCAAAATCGATCATTCTGGTGATCGTCTCGACCGGCGTGATGTTCATCACCAATGGTCTGACCCGCATCATCATCGGCCCGGAAGAGCGCAATTTTCTGGACGGCGAGCGCTTTGTGATCACCGCAGGTCAGTTCAAGGCCTTGACCGGCCTGACCGAAGGGCTTGCGATCAAAAGCACTGTCGCGATCTCGGTCGTTGTAGCGGCGCTTTGCGTGGCAGCGCTGTTTTGGTTCTTGCAGCGCACCCGCGAGGGCAAATCCATGCGCGCTTATTCCGACAACGAAGATCTGGCGCTGCTGTCGGGCATCAACCCCGAACGCGTGGTCATGGTGACATGGATCATCGCGGCAGCGCTGGCGACGATTGCAGGCACGCTTTACGGTTTGGACAAATCCTTCCGCCCCTTTATCTATTTCCAATTGCTGTTGCCGATTGCGGCCTCGGCGGTGGTGGGCGGGCTGGGCAGCCCCTTGGGCGCGATTGTCGGCGGCTTTATCGTCGCCTTTTCCGAGGTCTTTGTGACCTATGCTTGGAAAAAGGTCGTGGGCTATCTGGTGGTTTTGGACCTAGAGCCGACCACGCTGCTGCAACTGCTGTCGACCGATTACAAATTCGCCGTCAGCTTTACCATTCTGATTATCGTGCTGCTGTTCCGGCCCACTGGCATTTTCAAGGGGAAATGAGATGAAGCGTAACCTTTCCCTTTTCGCAGCCGTTGGGGTGCTGTTTTTGCTGACAGGCATGTTCCAAAGCTGGAACCTTGCTTTGCAGATTTTGAACATCGGCGTGATCTCGGCGATCATGGCTTTGGGCGTCAATATGCAATGGGGCTATGCCGGGCTGTTTTCCACCGGCATCATGGGCTCGGTGGCGTTGGGCGGCTTGGCGGTGGTGATTGTCTCCAGCAAACCCGTGCCCGAGGCTTGGGCTGCCGGTGGGCCGCGTCTGCTGCTTGGCTTGGGCTTTGGCATTGCCGTGCTGTTTGCGGCAATCTTTGCCCATCGCAAGATGAAACCGGGGCGCGCGCGGGGCTGGACCTTGGCCGCGATCCTGATTGGCGGCTTCTTCGCCTATCGTGCGATCTTTGACCCGGCCGCCGATGCGATCGAGGCTTTCAACCCAGCCACCGCCGGCAATATCGGCGGGCTTGGGCTGCCGTCTTTGTTGGCTTGGCCGGTGGGGGGGCTGTTTGCTGGACTTGCGGCTTGGGCGATTGGCAAGGCGGTTTTGGGGCTGCGGTCGGATTATCTGGCGATTGCGACCTTGGGCATCGCCGAGATCGTGCTGGCGGTGATGAAAAACGAAGACTGGCTGGCGCGCGGGGTGAAAAACATCATCGACCTGCCGCGTCCTTGGCCGGTGCCTTACGAGGTTGATCTGCAAAAAAGCGCCAAATTTCTAACCCTGACCAGCGATTGGGGATTGGATGCGACCCAAGCCTCGACGATCTTTGTCAAGCTTTTGTATCTGTTGATCTTTACCGTGGTTCTGCTGGCGGTGATCTTTTTGTCAGAGCGCGCTTTGAACAGCCCATGGGGTCGGATGATGCGCGCGATCCGCGACAACGAGGTCGCAGCAAGTGCGATGGGCAAAGACGTCACCGCGCGGCATTTGCAGATCTTTGTGATCGGATCTGTTGTCGTGGGGATCGCGGGCGCGATGCTGACCTCGATGGAGGGGCAGCTGACGCCCAACAGCTACACCCCGCTGCGCTTTACCTTTCTGATCTGGGTGATGGTGATCGTTGGCGGGTCGGGCAACAACTGGGGCGCGGTCTTGGGCGGTTTGCTGCTGGGGTGGCTGTGGTTGATCGTGGAAAACGCAGGGCCGGTGGCGATGGGCTATATCACCATGCCGATGCCAGATGGTCTGCTGAAAGACCACCTGATCACTGCGGCGCCGCATTTGCGGCTGGTGACTTTGGGCTTGGTGCTGCTTTTGGTGCTGCGCTTTAGCCCCAAGGGGCTTATTCCCGAGAAATAGCCGCAGCGGGCCAAAGCCCCCAATCCTGCCCCATAAAGTGGAAAACCTCCTGCGGCGCGGCCGTCAGGGGGTTTTCGTTTACGCGGCCAAACACCGTGCCTTGCGGATGCGCAAGCGCCCAAAGCCGCAGGCTGTCCAGATCGGGGGTCAGCGCCACGGGGTTGGTCAGGCGTCCTAGAAAATTCACCTCGGCATGATATTCAACATTGCTGACCGCAAGGCCATTTGGCGCAAGCTGGGCCAGCCGATTGGCCAAGGCTTGCCCGTCATAGCTGGGGTAAAGCGAGGTCAGCACGATCACCGCGTGCAGCCCCAGCGCAAAGCCCGCCCCCATCGCCACGCGGCCAAGATTTTGTGGCAAAAGCCGCGACAGCAGCGCAAGCGCCAGTAGCACCACGCCAAAGCCCGTCAGCGGCCAAAGCGGCGCAATCGGGTCCATATGGGCGGGCATGGCGATCAGCCCCTGCCCCAAACCAATCGCCAAAACCGCCGCAATCGCCAGACCCACCCCGCCCCAGCCACGCAGAGCCTTGGCACTGGCAAAGCCCACCATCAGCGCCACCGCCGGAAAGGCCGGGATCAGGTAATGCACCTGCTTGCCCGAGATCATCGAAAACAACAGCAAAGCCGAAACCGCCCAAAGCGCGCAAAACCGCAACGCCGGCTCTGCACGCCACGCCTGCCCAATCGCGCGCCAAAGCGCCCAAGACCAGCCCCAAGGAAACAGGATCAGCGGCAAAAGCGCGATCAAAAACCACAGCGGGCGATCATGCGCCATCCCGCCCGCCACCCGTGCGGCCGATTGGGTCCAGAGCAGCTCTTTGATAAAGGCCGGTGGTGCGGTGGCCAAAGTCGGCACCAACCACAGCGCCACCAGCGCCAAAGTCACCAGCAGCGCCAGACCAAAGCCCTTGGCGGCCGCGCGCAGCTGCGGCGGATGCTCAGCCCAAAGCCGCATTCCCAGCAGCAGCGGCATCAGATGCACGAAAATCACCGGCCCCTTGGCATAGATGCCAAAGGCCAGCGCCAGCCCAAATCCGCCCCAAGCCCGCGCTGTGTGATCGCCCTGCCCGATCCGCCAGATCGCAGCTGCGCCAGCCAGCACGCAAAGCCCCAAAAGCGCGTCAAACATCGTGGACGAGCCATAGGTCAGAAACACCGGAAAGCTGATCAGCGCCAGCATCGCCCGCGACGGCAGCGCGGTATCTTGCGGCCACAACCGCCGCGCAAGCATCCCCGTGCCCGCCACCATCGCGACCGCGCAGGCAGGCCCCACCAAGCGCGCGGTAAATTCGCTGACCCCAGTGACAAACCAAACCAAATTGATCATGGCAAACAACAGCGGCGTCTTATGGGTATAAAGCTCGCCATTCTTGGTCAGATGCAGCGGATCATGGCTTTGCCACATCTCCCAAGCCACGCTTAGATATCGGGTCTCATCTATCGGCAGCAAGGGGCGCATCGCCACCAGCGCCATCAAAAGCCCAGCCGTTGCCGCCAAAATCGCCCAAAATGACACCCGCATCATCGCTCTCCCTTGCCTTTGGTCTTGGTAGCGCAGCGCCGATGTTTGGTCCATGCCGCAATCAGTCCGAACAAGCCGACAAAACCGACGCATCTTTGTCGCAAAAGCAACGACGAGCGCCGGAAAACCGATTATCCCTAAGCAAAAGGCGTGTCGCGCCGGATGCAAAGAAGGATTCCCCTATGAAAACCCATACCCGCGTTGTGGTCATTGGCGGTGGCGTTGTCGGCTGTTCGGTGCTTTACCATCTGACCAAGCTGGGTTGGTCGGATGTGATGCTGATTGAACGCTCCGAGCTGACCTCTGGCTCGACTTGGCATGCGGCAGGCGGCTTTCACACCCTGAACGGCGACACCAATATGGCCGCGCTGCAAGGCTATACCATCCGGCTTTACAAAGAGCTGGAGGCGATCACCGGCATGTCTTGCGGGCTGCACCATGTTGGCGGCATCACGCTGGCCGACACCCATGAACGCTTTGACCAGCTAAAGGCCGAACGCGCCAAGCACCGCTATATGGGGCTGGATACCGAGATTTTGGGGCCGGAAGAGATCAAGGCCTTTACCTCGGGTCTGGTCAATCTGGAAGGAATTGTTGGCGCGCTTTACGACCCGCTGGATGGCCACCTTGACCCATCGGGCACCACCCACGCCTATGCCAAGGCCGCGCGGATGGGCGGGGCCGAGATTGTGCTGCACAACCGCGTGCTGGAAACCAACCCCACCGCCGAGGGCTGGGAAGTGGTCACCGAAAAAGGCACGGTCTACTGCGAACATCTGGTCAATGCGGGTGGGCTTTGGGCGCGCGAAATTGGCGCGATGGCGGGGGTTTACCTGCCGCTTTTGCCAATGGCGCACCAATATCTGGTCACCGATGATATCCCCGAGATCATGGATATTCTGAAAACCGGCAAGGAATTCCCGCATGTGATGGATCCGGGCGGCGAAAGCTATCTGCGCCAAGAGGGGCGCGGGCTGTGTATCGGCTTTTATGAAAAGCCCTGCGAGCCTTGGTCGGTTGATGGCACGCCGTGGACCTTTGGCCACGAGCTGTTGAACGAATCCTTCGATAAGATCGAAGATTCGGTGAACTTTGCCTATCGGCGTTTCCCCGTGCTGGAACGCTCGGGCGTCAAGCGGGTGATCCACGGTCCCTTTACCTTTGCCCCCGATGGCAACCCGCTGATTGGGCCTGTGCAGGGGCTAAAGAACTATTGGTCGGCCTGTGCGGTGATGGCAGGCTTTAGCCAAGGCGGCGGCATGGGGCTGGCGCTGGCGCAATGGATGATCGAAGGCGAGGTCGAACGCGACCCGCGCGGCTTTGACGTCAGCCGCTTTGGCACCTGGACCTCGCCCGGCTATACCGTGCCCAAGGTGATCGAGAATTATCAGATGCGGTTTTCGGTCGGCTATCCGAACGAAGAACGCCCGGCAGCCCGGCCGTTCCGCGTCACCCCGATGTATGACAAATTCACCGAGATGCGCGCGGTTTGGGGCCAGCAATACGGGCTGGAAGTGCCAAACTACTACGCTTTGCCCAATGAGCCGGTCTATGAGACCCCCACCTTCAAACGCTCGAACGCTTGGGAGGCCACGCGCCAAGAGGTCATGGCCGTGCGCGAAGGCGTTGGCATCAACGAGGTGCAGAACTTTGGCAAATACCTTGTCAAAGGCCCCAAGGCCCGCGCTTGGCTTGATCGCATCATGGCCGGCACCATTCCAAAGGTTGGCCGCCTTAGCCTGACACCGATGCTGGCGCATTCGGGCAAGATCTTTGGCGATTTCACTGTGTCTTGTCTGTCTGAACAGGAATTCCAGCTGACCGCCAGCTATGGCGCGCAGGGCTGGCATCAGCGCTGGTTTGAACAGAATATGACCGATGGTGTCACGGTCGAGAATATCTCGGATGCCCGCTCGGGCTTTCAAATTGCAGGGCCAAAGGCGCGCGAGCTGTTGTCGCGCGTCACCCGCGCCGATGTCTCGGCCGAAGCCTTCAAGTTCATGGATGTCAAACCGATGACCGTGGGCATGGCAAATTGCATCGTGCAGCGCGTCAGCTACACCGGCGATCTGGGCTACGAGATCTTTACCGACCATATGTCGGTGCGCCATCTTTGGGATGTGCTGACGGCCGCCGGCGGCGATCTGGGCCTGCGCGCCTTTGGCATGCGGGCGATGATGAGCCTGCGGCTGGACAAATGGTTCGGGTCTTGGGGGCGCGAGTTCAGCCCCGATTATACGCCTTGTGAAACCGGGCTTGACCGCTTTATCCGCTGGAACAAAGACGCCGATTGGATCGGCAAGGCCCCTGCGATGGCCGAAAAGGCGGCAGGCGCGAAACGCCGTCTGGTGACCTTTATTGTCGATGCCAAAGACGCCGATGTGGTGGCTTGGGAGCCGATCTGGCTTGAGGGCGCGGTGGTGGGCTATTGCACCTCGGGCGGCTATGCGCATTTCAGCCAAAAGTCGGTGGCGCTGGGGTTCTTGCCTGCCGACAAGATCAAAGATGGTCTGGAATGCGAGATCGAGATCTTGGGCGAGCGGCGGCGCGCCGTGGTGCATCTGGCCCCGCTTTGGGATGGCGACGGCGCAAGGATGCGGGGCTGACAAAGCCTGCCCTTATCGTGCAAGATAGGGGCAGATCAGCGGTTGCAAAGGGCAGCGATGCAGGGGCTACGAATTGTTATTCCGGCGGCAGGGGCCTCTTCGCGGATGCGCGGCGGCGACAAGCTGCTGGAGCAAGTCGAGGCCATGCCACTGCTGCGACGCCAAGCCATGCTAGCGCTTGGGCTTTGCGCCGATGTCGTGGTGACGCTGCGACCCAGCGATGTGGCGCGTCATGCGGTCTTGCGGGGCTTGAAGCTTCAGATTGCTTGGGTGGTGCAGGCCTCCGAAGGCATGGCGGCCTCGATCCGCGCCGGCAGTCTGGGGGCAAGCGGCAGCGTAATGATCCTGCCCGCCGATATGCCCGAGCTTGACCACAGCGATTTGCAGACCCTGACCCAGGCCTTTGCGGCGGCGCCGCAGGCGATTTGGCGTGGTGCAAGTGCCGGGGGTCTCGCAGGCCATCCGGTGATTTTCCCTGCCGATCTGGTGGGACAGTTACAAGAGATCTTGGGCGATGCAGGCGCTCGTGCGGTGCTGGGGGCAAACGCAAACCGGATCCGGCTGTGCCCGCTGGCGGCAGAGCATGCGCTCACCGATCTGGACACGCCCGAGGATTGGGCGGCTTGGCGCGCAAAGGCCAAGCCCTCGGCGGCAAAAGCAACACCCTAAAGCGCCGCGCTAATAGGTCACGGTGACAACGATCTGATCGCTATAGCTTCCGGTAGCCGGTGTTTGCGGGCTGAAAATTCGGCCAAAAACCGTCAGCACTTGGGCGCTGCCACTGCCGGTGCCTGCGGTCTGACTGGCAGGGCTGGTGCCCCAGTCCAGGCTGCGGCCCGCGTCGTGATAAACCCCATAGGCCAGCAAATCGCTGCCACTGAGCATGCGCCGTCCGCTTGGCCCCGCATCCACCGCATGCAGGCCAAAGCCAAGCCCAACCGTATAGGGCGCGGCATTGGTGCAAGAGACGGTGATCTGCGCGCTTTGATCGATCGGCGCGGTGATCTGGCGCGAGATCAGGCCGAAATCCATCGCGGTGACGCTGACGCTGCAACTGGATGTCAGCTCGGCCCTGACGCTAAAGCTGCTGGCAACGCCGGTCTGGGTGCAGCTGACCTCACCATAGGCCATCGTGGCTCCAAGGCCCGCATCAAAGCTCGAGGTGTAAAGCCCCACCACCGCCTCTGCCCCAATCGCGGTGATCTCGCCATAAAGCATCGGTGTGATCAAAGCCGCACCATTGGCGTCCAAGGTCAACGGATAGCTGCGCATCTGCCAGACCTCACCTCCGTTGGAAAAGCTGTTCTGACCAGTCAGCTGATAGCTGAGCGGGGCAAGCCCCTGCCCCGCAAGGCTGCGCGGCGATTGCCCTGCCGCCGCGCCGCCGCTGCCTGCGCCCAGGCTGACACAGCTCTGCACCACCGCCCCCGCCGTGCCACCGCTGCAAGAGATCGCCACCGGCCCGCTGGTTTGCAGCACAACCCCGTCGCGCACCGAGATCACCCCGAAATCCAATGAGGCAATATCAGCCCGACACACCAAACCCGCCTGCGCCGCACAGGGCAGCAGCAGCGCAAAACCGAAAGTCAAAATCATCGACCTCATTTGCAGATCACACCTTCAATATAGGCTTGCAGGCCTTTGACTTTTTCATAGGCAAACGCGGCCTCGCAGCGGCTGGTCTGGGTGCTGACGCTCAGTCGGTTGTGCTTGTGCAACCCCTCGACCCAGACCTCGCCATCATATCCAACCACGAAATCCTCACCCGTCCCGCGCAGGCGGGCAATCGCACCGCTGGGCACAAAGCCCCCCGCCACATCGCGCAAAACCACAATCGCGGCATTGGGAGAACCACCGCGAAAATCAACCGTGACCCCACCCCCGCGCGCTGGCACCACATCTTGCGCTGTCGCCGCCAGATTGATGTCAAGCGGCACATCCAGCGGATTGACCGAGATTTTATTGATCCGGTAGGATTGCAAATCCGGCAGAAGCGCCCTGCCAAACAGGCCCGTGCGTGCGGCTTCGCGGTTGTTCAGCTGCACAGGAACCTGCGGCACCCCCAGTTTGACCACCGCAAAGGCGTCTTGGATCGGCGGGCTGGCAAAAAGCCCGCCGCCGGCAAAGACCAAAGCCCCCTCTAAACTGGCGCGCGCAGTGACACGCTGTTGCGCCTTGTTCAACACAAGCTCGGCGCGCCCAATCCGGCTTTGATAGGTGCCGCGCACACTGGCCGCGGTGTCCGAAAGATTGAGCGTATAGCCAAAGCTGCCCGCCGCACGGCTGGCATGGCGCGACAGGCTGGAAGACAGCGCCCCCCCCTGTCGGCTGTCCTGCCGCAGATCGGCGCTTAGATAGGTGCGCAGGCCCAATGGCATCGACACCGCCATCGAGACGCCAGCGCCGCCATCTCCGACCAGGTCCTGAAAGGCGTTAAAGCGCAGCGCCGTTTTTTGTGCGCGGCGGCGAAAGCCGTAAGAGGCCGAGACGATCAGATTGCTGCCGCTGTCGCGCTTGGTATGGATCAGGCTCAGGCCAAAGCTGTCGCCCTTGGCCCTTGGCGGGAAGGTAAGAAACAGCGCATCGGTGGCCTGCACCCCATCTTGCCCCAGCTGCGGTTGAAAGGCTGTGCTTAGATCCTGATAGCCGGCAAGATTGCGCCGCATGCGCAGCCGCAGCCCGACGCCCAAAAGCTCGCTGCGCAAAGAGGCCGTCCAAAAGCCACCGCTTTGCACCCCGTTTTGGCTTTTTCCAGCGGCCAAGTTGATCTCGGCGCGGTGAAACAGCGCAGCCCCCAACCCCAGCCCCGCCACCGCCAAACCCGCCATCGTCTCGCCATGCGCCTCAAGCGTCAGCCGATCCGTCACCCCATAGCGCAGGCTGACAGCACTTGCCGCACGCCCGCTGTAGTTTTCCGCCGCATTGCCAAAAGCCCGCCGCAGCCGGCCATGATCAAGGCTGTAATCCAAAACCCCCTTAGCGAGCAGGCTTTGGGTGGCGAAAAACGGCACCCGCGCCACCTGCTCGCTGCCGCCTTCATCACGCAGCACAAACACCGCCTCGCCACTGCTGGTGATCATCGGCACATGGCTTAAGGTGAAAGGCCCGGGCTCGATCGCACCAGAATAGGCGCGCACATTGTCGACATAAACTTCAAGCGTCGAGGGCAGATTGGCCATGCCAGCATAAGACAGCAGCGGATTGGTCATCACATCATCGCGCAGCGAGAAATCGCGGTGCAGCTGCACCCCGCCCATGCGCACCGGCCGCGTCCAAGCCAAACCGCCGGTGCTGACATCGCCCAACGTCAGGCTTAACATCCGGCTGGGGCTTTGCAGCGTAAAAGCGGTGTCATAGCGGCTGAACCTCGCCGCAGCCCTGCTGGTCAAATCAGCGTTTAAGGATCCGGTCTGGGTCAGCACGCCAAAAGGCGTGACAGCCCGCAGCTCTAACCCGGCAAAGAGCGTGCTGGGTCGAAAGCCCTCAAACAGAATGTTATCACCAAGGTTGCTGCTGACTTGATAGTTCAACACCACCCCATAGCCGCCTTGCGCCTGCAACGGGTCTTGCGCCGCCACCGCTGAAAGCGCCACCGGCATCAGCATGGCGGGCGGAACCGTCATATACATCGCCTGCGCATCAGGATCATAATCATAGCTGAGACCGGAAATCTGATCCAGAAACACTGTCTTACCCAAGGCCCGGGGCACTGCAAGGCCGGCAAGCTCTAGATCCTGCGCCTGTGCCGACATCCGATCAAAGGGCAAGAGCAGCTGAAACTCACTGATCGCGCCCGTGTCGCGCCCATTGATATAGACCAGCAGAAACAGCGTCTGATTGGCCTCTGCTGCCGCCTGAAACGACAGCCCCGAAAGATCGGACTGCGCCCATGCCGGTTGCGGCGCAAAGCCTGCAAACAGTACAAGCGCAGCCAAGACCACCCCGCCTCGACCAAGGCCAAAGCAAAGACCCAGACAAAGGCTCGGGGGCCGCAGGGCGCTAAGGGTCAGCTTTGCTACCAAAACACAAAGGCACCGATAGCCGAATGGCAAAGTTCAGCGTTAATTTCGCAGGCCTGCGGCTTGGCAATTGGTCGATCAAAACCCGATAACATTCTTGCCCCCGCACCGCTGTTTTCGCCGTCCGCACCAGACGGATGGTGATTTCCTGATTGGGCTTCATCCGCAGTGCAGGCGGACTTGCCACCACATCGCGCGTCGCCACCAGCGTGCCTTGACCACCATCGCGCAGCCAGCGCATCACCCGCACCTGCCCCAGACTTTCGCCCGGCCCGCTGACCTTGACCTTCAGAATGGCCGTCGTCACATCGCCGGCCACCTGGATCGAGGTCGGCGAGACCATGAACTCGGTGGCAAAAGCCATAGAACTTAGACTGCCGGCCCCCAGCATCAGCCCGATCGCAGCCACGGCCCTCAGCCTTGGCAACAGCCAGATCACGGTGTAAAGGTCACGGTAAGGCCGATGGTATCGCTAAAGCTGCCCATCGCAGGATTTCCGCCATTGGCAATATCACCATAAAGCGTCACGGTATAAACCTTATCTGCAGTGTCAGCCACCAGGGTTGCCACTTCGTTAATGGCCATATCAGTCAAGGTAGTAGACGCCAAAACCAATAAATAAGGCAAGTAATCACTGGTATTGGCTTTCATCGCGCGCACAGCCCCGACCGCATTCGCCGAATTCAGGCCACCGCCAACAATGATCGTCGAAGGCGCACCACCTGCGGCGTTGCAGGTCAAGGTGATCAACGAGGATGCCGTAGTATGCGCCGAACGGCTGATCTGGCCAAAGTTCATCGGCCCAGCAGACAGCGTGCAAAACCGCGCGACCGTCGCGCTGACCGCGATATTGCCCGCCGCTGTTTCAGCAGCAGAAACCGTCAAAGGCGCAAAAACCAGCAAGGCGCAAAAAGCGCTCGCCAAAGTAGAACTCGTTTTCATTAAAGTCTTTCTTCCACTGCGACAGCAGTTGGATTAGGGACGATCAAAGAAGTTCGAAAGTCCTTGGGCCTTATAACGTTATATTCACAAAAATCTATATCTAAATACTGAAATAAAACAGAAATATGACGTTTTAAATCATTTAGAGTCGATATATTAGCTTATGCCGTTGCTTTAGATCACTAATAAAAAAGTT
>CAJXWJ010000035.1 GCA_913062925.1 uncultured Pseudorhodobacter sp.
TTTTGGCTCCGGCGGTAGGGATCGAACCTACGACCAATTGATTAACAGTCAACTGCTCTACCGCTGAGCTACGCCGGAACACGAGGGGGTCTATAGCAAGGGGTTTCGGGGGCGTAAAGGGGGGGCGTGAAGAAAAATGATGTCGCGGTTAAATCAATTCGAAAACCGTCTCACTGGTCAGTGCGCCTTGGGGGCGAATAAGGTTTCTTTCATGCAGATCAATAAGATGCGCAAGGATGTTGCGGCTTGCGGCTGGCAAGAGCGCAGGCGGGGTCTGGGTGTAGATTGCTTGGGCAAGTGCCGCTGCGGTATTGGGGGCTTGGGCAAGGCTTTCCAGGACTGCGCGCTCGCGGGCTTGGCGGTGGGCGATCAGCTCGGCCAGCCTCGCGGCGGGGTCGCTAACGGGGGCGCCATGGCCGGGCAGAAACACCTGCCAGCCTTGGGTTTGCAGCTTGGCAAGCGAGGCCATATAGGCCCTCATATCGCCGCTGGGTGGCGAGACCAGCGAGGTCGACCAGCCCATCACATGATCGCCGCTGAACAGCGTTTGGCCAAGGGCAAAGCTGAGATGCCCCGAGAGATGGCCGGGCGTGGCGATGACGGTTATGTTTAGTCCGGCAAGGTGCAGCGTTTGGCCGTCGCGGATGCGTTGATCGGGCACAAAGCTGTGATCCAGCCCTTCGCCCGCCTCATCCAGCCCCAAGGCGGCAAGACGCTGCATCATGTCAGAGCGTCCTTCCCAGACTGCGCCCGCTGCAAGCATCGGCGCGCCGCTGATTTTGGCAAGGCGGGGGGCAAGTGCGCTGTGGTCCAGATGCGCATGGGTGATCAGAATCGCCACAAGTCGCGTTTCGCCAATCTGGTGCAGAATCGCCTCAAGATGGGGATCAAGATCGGGGCCGGGGTCGATCAGCACCGCGCCCTCTGGCCCATCCAGCAGATAGCTATTGGTCCCAGTGCCCGTCATCGCCGAGGCATTGGCGGCGCGCAGGCAGGTGATCTGCGGGCTGATCTTGGTGATTTGGCTTTTGCGCTGCATGCGGACTTTCCTTGCGGCTGGGCTGGCGCTAGTGTTGCGCGCATGCATCCGCGCCTCAAGTCCCTTCTTCCGCGAAGCCTGTTTGGTCGGGCTGTTCTGATTCTGGTTCTGCCAGTGATCGTGGTGCAGGTGACGGTTTCGATTGCCTTTATCCAGCGTCACTTTGAAGCGGTGACCGAGCAGATGACCTCGGGGGTCGCCATCGAGATCAGCGCGCTGCTGGACCGCGTTGCCAAGGCGCCGGATATGACCACCGCACAGGCGGCGATTGCGCAACTGGCGTCGGATTTGCAGCTTCAGGTCAGCTTGCCCGCCGAGGCGGTGCCCGCAGCCGACAGCCGCGGGTTTCTGGATTATTCCGGTAGGCGGGTGATCTTGACCCTGCGCGCGCGGCTGGGTGGGGTTTTTGCCGTGGATCTGACCTCGAACTCGGCCTTGGTGCAGGCCTATTTCGATACCAAATGGGGCCCCGTGCGGGTGTCCTTGGCGCGGACGCGGGTTTCGGCGACCAATCCGCATCAGCTTTTGGTCTGGATGGTGTTCACCTCGGGGTTGATGACCTTTATCGCCTATATTTTCTTGCGCAATCAGCTGACGCCGATCACGCGTCTTGCACTTGCAGCCGAGGCCTTTGGTAAGGGGCAGACCCTCCCCTATAGCCCGCGCGGGGCGACCGAAGTGCGTGCAGCGGGGGTGGCGTTTTTGAACATGCGCGCCCGGATCGAGCGGCAGATCGAGACCCGCACGCTGATGCTGTCGGGTGTCAGCCATGATCTGCGCACGCCTTTGACGCGGTTAAAGCTGGGGCTGTCGTTCCTGCCCGAAGACGAGGAAACCCGCGCCCTGCAACAAGATGTGCAGGATATGGAGCGGTTGGTCAGCGAGTTTCTGGCCTTTGCGCGCGGCGATGCGATGGAAGAGACCGAATTGGTCGATCCTGCAACGCTGGTGCAGCGCTTGGTCGAGAATGCGCGGCGGATGCAGCAGCCGGTCGATCTGGGGCAGGTGCAGTCACCCGGCGCGATGAAGCTGCGGCCGCAAGCGGTGACGCGGGCGCTGGAGAATCTGCTAGGCAATGCAGTGCGCTATGGCAAGCGCGCTGAGGTGAGTGTGATCTTCACCGATCGCTCGCTGCGGTTTGTGGTGGAAGATGACGGGCCGGGGATTGCGGCAGATCGACGCGAGCTGGCGCTGGAACCTTTTGAGCGTTTGGATGCCGCGCGCGACCCTAATAAGGGCGGCGGTGTCGGCTTAGGTCTGTCGATTGCCGCCGATATCGCGCGCAGCCATGGCGGCGAATTGCGCCTAAGCAAAAGCGAGGCTTTGGGCGGCCTGCGCGCCGAACTTTCTCTGGCGCGATGACAAATGTGATCGCTTGGGCGGTTGCATCCCCCCGCTGACCGCGCCATTGTCAGAAAACTTCGCGACAAGCTGCCCTTGCACCCTCTGGCGCGCGCAACTAAGACTCTGGAAACCATCCAGCGTTAATACCACTTTCACGGACCAAAGAGGCAAGTTTTATGCGCGATCCTGTTGAACACTACATGAACACCCTCGTGCCTATGGTGGTTGAACAGACCAGCCGCGGCGAGCGGGCCTATGATATTTTCAGCCGCATGCTGAAAGAGCGGATCATTTTTCTGGCAGGCCCTGTGCATGACGGCATGTCGAGCCTGATCTGCGCCCAGCTTTTGTTCCTCGAGGCCGAGAATCCCTCGAAGGAAATCTCGATGTATATCAACAGCCCAGGCGGCGTTGTGACCTCGGGTCTGTCGATCTATGACACTATGCAATACATCCGCCCCAAGGTTTCGACGCTTGTGATCGGGCAGGCGGCCTCGATGGGGTCTTTGCTTCTGCAAGCGGGCGAAAAGGGCATGCGTTTTTCGCTGCCAAACAGCCGCGTCATGGTGCACCAACCTTCGGGCGGCTATCAGGGCCAAGCGACAGATATCATGATCCACGCGCGCGAAACCGAAAAGCTGAAGCGCCGTTTGAACGAGATTTATGTCAAACACACCGGCAATGATTATGACACGGTCGAGGCAGCCCTTGAGCGGGATAATTTCATGTCGGCCGAAGATGCCAAAGCTTGGGGTCTGATTGACGAGATTTTGGAAAACCGCACCAAAGTTGACGAAGTGAAATAAGGCTTTTGCCCCCGATGCAAATCGGGGGCGTTTTCGGATTGTAGAGGGGCGGGCCTTGGCCTAAACTTCCCAAAGATCGCCTCTTATAGGCGCAGGTCAGAGGATACCCATGGCGAATACCACCGGCAGCGACAGCAAAAACACGCTTTACTGTTCCTTCTGCGGCAAAAGCCAGCATGAGGTTCGGAAGCTGATCGCCGGTCCGACGGTTTTCATCTGCGATGAATGCGTCGAACTGTGCATGGATATCATCCGTGAAGAAACCAAGACAGCAGGGATGAAAACCACGGATGGCGTGCCGACACCGCGCGACATCTGCAAGGTGTTGGACGATTATGTGATCGGTCAGATGCATGCCAAGCGCGTGCTTTCAGTCGCGGTTCATAACCATTACAAGCGTCTGAACCACGCTAGCAAAACCGATATCGAACTGGCAAAATCCAACATCTTGCTGATTGGCCCGACCGGCTGCGGCAAGACTTTGCTTGCCCAAACGCTGGCGCGGATTTTGGATGTGCCCTTCACAATGGCAGATGCAACCACGCTGACCGAAGCGGGCTATGTGGGCGAAGACGTTGAAAACATTATCCTAAAGCTGTTGCAGGCTTCGGAATATAATGTTGAACGCGCCCAGCGCGGCATCGTCTATATCGACGAAGTTGATAAGATCACCCGCAAATCTGACAACCCCTCGATCACCCGCGATGTCTCGGGCGAGGGCGTGCAGCAAGCGCTGTTGAAGATCATGGAAGGCACGGTTGCTTCGGTGCCGCCGCAGGGCGGGCGCAAGCATCCGCAGCAAGAATTCCTGCAAGTGGACACCACCAATATTCTTTTCATCTGCGGTGGGGCTTTTGCTGGTCTGGAAAAGATCATCGCACAGCGCGGTAAGGGCTCGGCTATTGGTTTTGGCGCTGATGTCAAAGACCCAGAGGCGCGCGGTGCTGGCGAGTTGTTCATGGAGCTGGAGCCGGAAGATCTGCTGAAGTTCGGCCTTATCCCCGAATTTGTCGGCCGTTTGCCAGTGATTGCGACCCTGACCGATTTGGACGAATCTGCGCTGATGATCATTCTGACCGAGCCGAAGAACGCTTTGGTCAAACAATATCAGCGCCTGTTCGAGATCGAGGGCACCAAGCTGACCTTTACCGCCGATGCGCTGACTGCGATTGCGAAACGGGCGATTGCGCGCAAAACCGGCGCGCGTGGCCTGCGCTCGATCATGGAAGATATCTTGTTGGACAGCATGTTCGAACTGCCGGGCATGGAAGGCGTCGAAGAGATCGTGGTTAATGAAGAATGCGTGAACAAAGGTGCAAAACCCTTGTTGGTGCTGACCGAAACCGAGAAGAAAAAACCCGCAACGGCAGGCTGACACCTGACGCTGCGAAAAACAACGGCGGGCCATTGGCTCGCCGTTTTGTTTTTTAAATTTAGGCTGCATTTGCAGCGGTTCTTTGCGCCAAAGTGCCAAGGCCACTGGACCTCTGCCGCAGTTTCGGCCATATCAAGGCAAATGATATCGGAGGCTCTGATGTATTTCCTCAAGCGACTGCTGACCTGGTGGAACAGCCAAACCCTTGGCACCCAGATCTATACCGCGCGCAAAGGCCAAAAGGTCGGCGAGGATGAGCAGGGCAATATCTATTACCAGACCGCAGATACCAAGCGTCGTTGGGTGATCTATAACGGCGAATCCGAGGCAAGCCGGGTCTCGCCCGACTGGCACGGCTGGCTGCATTTTACTTGGGATCAGCCGCCCACCAAAGCCCCGCTCAAGCATAAAGCTTGGGAAAAGCCGCATTCTGAAAATCTGACCGGCACCGCTGCGGCCTATGCGCCGGCTGGCTCGATCCGTGCCGCGGCTCCTGCGCGCCGGCAGGATTACGAGGCGTGGCAGCCCGAATAATGGCCGAGAATCGCGCAGAGATTTTGGCAGGAGCGGCTGTTCTGGCGGCGGCTATCGGATTTTTGGTCTATGCAAGCGGCGGGCGCGGTGCGGCCTCAGGCGGCACTTACGAGCTGCACGCCTCATTCCGCTCGGTTGAAGGCATCACGCCGGGTTCGGATGTGCGGCTCGCGGGGGTCAAGATCGGCAGCATCACCAAGCTGACGTTGAACCCGCAAAGCTTTTACGCCGATGCCACCATCGCAATAGATAAATCCATCCAACTGCCCGACGACTCGGCGATTTTGATTTCCTCGGAAGGTTTGCTGGGCGGCAATTTTGTTGAAATCCAGCCGGGCGGGTCGTCAGACAATCTTGTCGCTGGTGCGTCAATCGAAGACACTCAGGGCTCTGTCAGCCTGATCAGCCTGCTGATGAAATTTGTCTCTGGCGGCAAGTCAGACCCCGCCGCGCCATGACGCGACTTTTGGCGCTTTTGCTGCTGGTTGCCACGCCTGCCCTTGCGCAAGAGGTCGCAGATGCGGCGGCTGCCAAGCTGCGGGTGCTGGACAAGCTGACTGGAGAGGTCAGCGATCTGACGCTGGCGCAGGGGCAATCCAAGACCATCGGTCGTTTGACGGTGCGGATGGATGACTGCCGCTACTATCCTGAAAACCCCGCCCAAGAAGCCTTTGTGCATCTGACAATTCTGGATGCCGCATCGACCACGCCAGATTTTGACGGTTGGATGACCGCCTCAAGCCCCGCGCTTTCGGCGCTGGATCATCCGCGCTACGACGTTTGGCCCCTGCGCTGCGATGTCGCCGATCTGGTCTTGCCCGATGTGGAAACTGCCCCTGCGGATGGCAGCGGCGGATAACCTACGGGGTCAAAGCTGGCGGTTGCCGCCAGCGCCGCGCGCAGCTGGCGCTGATAGGCGGCGCGGCTGATCTCGGTTGCACCCAGCGAGGCCAGATGCGGCGTCAGAAACTGGGTGTCAAACAGCGTAAAGCCACCCGCCCGCAGCCGATGCACCAGATAGGCCAGCGCGGTTTTCGAGGCATTGGTGCGGCGCGAAAACATGCTTTCGCCAAAGAACGCAGCCCCCAGCGTTACGCCGTAAACCCCGCCAATCAGCGCGTCGTCCTCCCAGACCTCAAGACTATGGGCGTGGCCCATGTGGTAAAGCGCTTGATACAGCGCGGTAATCTCGGCGTTGATCCAGGTTTCGGGGCGGTCAGCGCAGGCGGCGACGGTCTGGGCAAAAGCGCTGTCGGTGCGGATCACCCAATCGCTGCGCTGAATATGGCGGGCAAGGCTGCGCGAGATGTGAAAGCTGTCTAACGCGAACACCCCACGCTGGCGCGGCTCGACCCAGCGAATGTCCGTCGAGGTGCTGCTTTCGGCCATGGGAAACACCCCCATCGCATAGGCGCGCAGCAAAATCTCGGGGGTGATGCTTTGGGTCATGGCTGCAAAAGGGCGCCCGAAGGCGCCCTGTGCAAGATCAACCGAACTGTTTTTCCAGCCATTTTTCCAGCCAGTGAATGTTGTAATCGCCCGATTGGATGTCAGGTTCAGCCAAAAGCGCATCAAACAGCGGCACGGTGGTCTCGACACCATCCACCACCAATTCGCCCAAAGCGCGGTGCAAACGCGCCAAAGCCTCGGGGCGGTCGCGGCCATGCACGATCAGCTTGCCAATCAAACTGTCGTAATAGGGCGGGATCGAATAGCCGGAATAAAGCGCCGAATCCATCCGCACGCCATAGCCGCCGGGCGCATGGAACATCTTGACCTTGCCGGGGCAGGGCGAGAAGTTCGGCAGCTTTTCGGCGTTGATGCGCACCTCGATGGCGTGGCCGTTGATTTCCAGCTCGTCTTGCGTAAAGGACATCGGCAGGCCAGCGGCAACGCGGATCTGCTCGCGCACCAGATCGACACCAAAGATCGCTTCGGTCACCGGATGTTCGACCTGCAAACGCGTGTTCATCTCGATGAAAAAGAACTCGCCGTCTTCATACAAGAACTCAACCGTGCCTGCGCCGATATAGTTGATTTTCGCCACAGCATCGGCGCAGACCTTGCCGATTTTGGCGCGCAGCGCAGGGGTGATCGCGGGGCCCGGAGCCTCCTCAAACACTTTCTGGTGGCGGCGCTGCAACGAGCAGTCGCGCTCGCCCAGATGCACCGCATTGCCTTTGCCATCGCCAAAGACCTGAATCTCGATGTGACGCGGCTTTTGCAGATATTTCTCGATATAGACTTCGTCGTTGCCAAAAGCCGCTTTCGATTCCGCGCGGGCGGTGCGGAAGGCAACCTCCAGCTCTTCGGCGTTTTTGGCAACCTTCATGCCGCGCCCGCCACCGCCTGCGGTGGCCTTGATGATCACCGGAAAGCCAATGGCTGCGGCGACCCCAATTGCGGTTTCAAAGTCTGGCACGCCACCTTCCGAGCCGGGCACCACGGGAATGCCAAGCGCTTTGACGGTTTCCTTGGCGGTGATCTTATCGCCCATAATGCGGATATGTTCCGCCGTTGGGCCAATAAAGGTGATGCCGTGATCGTGCAAAGCCTGCGAAAACGCAGCGTTTTCCGACAAAAAGCCATAGCCCGGATGCACAGCCTGCGCGCCGGTAATCTCGCAAGCCGAGATGATCGCCGCCTTGTTCAGATAGCTGAGGGTCGAAGAGGCAGGGCCAATGCAAACGGATTCGTCGGCCATGCGCACATGCATTGCATCCGCGTCGGCAGTGGAATGCACGGCGACCGATTTGATCCCCATTTCCCGCGCGGCGCGGATCACGCGAAGGGCGATTTCGCCCCTATTGGCGATCAGGATTTTATCGAACATGCGCTTACTCGATGATCATCAGCGGTGCGCCGAATTCCACGGCGGTGCCATCGCCAACCAAAATCCGCTTGACCGTGCCAGCGCGCGGAGCAGGGATGTGGTTCATGGTTTTCATCGCTTCGATGATCAACACGGTCTGGCCTTCGGTCACGGCCATGCCAATGCTTGCAAAAGGCGTGGCGCCAGGCTCGGCGGCCATATAGCAGGTGCCAACCATAGGCGACGTCACCGCACCAGGATGCTGGGCAGGATCGTCATTTACAGCGGCCGCCGCGGCTGCGGGGGCTGCGGCCGCGCCTGCCGCTGCGTATTGCACGGGGGCTGCTTGCGCCATCTGCACCACGGTCGATTGCTTGACCACGCGCACATTCAGGCTGTCCGCCTCGCCGTATTCGCGCTTTACCGAAATCTCGGTCAGCTCATTTTTGTTCAACAGCTCTGCCAGAGCCGAGATAAACGCTACGTCTGCGTCGGAAGATTGTTTGCTCATGCCGTCCCCTGTTGGCGTCATTGCTCTCTCGCGGAAGGGGCCAACCTCCGCAATTTCTATCCTTCCTATACGTCAGGCTGGCGGCAGAAAAAAGGCCCAAGATTTCAGCAGCGGATTTTCAGGGTAATAAATCTGGCAAAAATCAAAATTTACCATTTGATAAAAAAATAAAGCTGTGCCAGCCTTTCTGAAATGAAAGATGCCAAGGGAGGCTTTGTCTTGTCTAACAGCCCTTTGACGGCAGGTGTTGCGGCCCAGCGTTTGGGTGCCGAGGCCTATGCCCAGAATTTTGCCGACCTTCAGCCGGTTTTGGCCCCGCACGAGGCGCGGGTGGCAGCTGATCGCTGCTATTTCTGTCATGACGCGCCTTGCATGACGGCCTGTCCGACCTCGATCGACATTCCGCTGTTCATTCGCCAAATCGCGACGGGCACCTCGGATGCGGCGGCTAAGACGATCTTTTCGCAAAACATTCTGGGGGGCATGTGCGCGCGGGTTTGCCCGACCGAACAGCTGTGCGAAGAGGTCTGCGTCCGCGAAGTGGCCGAAGGCAAGCCGGTGGAAATTGGTCGTCTGCAACGCTTTGCCACCGACGGGCTGATGGCAAAGGGCGTGCATCCCTTTGCCCGCGCGGCGCCTACGGGCAAGCGGGTTGCCGTGGTGGGGGCGGGGCCTGCGGGGCTTGCCTGCGCGCACCGCTTGGCGCTGCGCGGCCACGAGGTGGTGATTTTTGAGGCGCGTGAAAAGGCTGGCGGGCTGAATGAATACGGCATCGCCACCTATAAAACGGCAGATGATTTTGCCGCGCGTGAGGTGGCATGGCTGCTGCAAATCGGGGGAATCACTGTGAGAACCGGCATGCGGCTGGGGCGCGACATCGAATTGGCGAATTTGCAGGCCGAGTTTGACGCGGTGTTTTTGGCGATAGGTTTGGGCGGCGTCAATGCGCTGCACGCTGTGGGCGAAGATCTGCAAGGTGTGCGTACTGCCGTCGATTTCATTGCCGAGTTGCGCCAGACTGCTGATAAATCCAGCCTTCCCATCGGTCGCGATGTGGTGGTGATTGGCGGGGGCATGACGGCAGTGGATGCGGCGGTACAATCCAAGCTTTTGGGCGCAAATTCGGTCACAATGGTCTATCGGCGCGGCAAAGATCGGATGAGCGCAAGCGCTTATGAGCAAGACCACGCCACGGCGGCTGGGGTGCGGATTATCTATGGCGCGGCGCCGGTACGGCTGATGGGTGAGGGCAACGTGCAGGCGGTAGAATTTGCCTACACCCATCAGGGAGCAAACGGCTTGGAGCTGGGCGAACGCTTTATTTTGCAAGCCGATCAAGTGTTTAAGGCGATTGGCCAGACTTTGACAGACAGCTTTATCGCCAAGGATGGCGCAAAACTGGTCAAGCGGGCCGGTCCGGTGTGGGCGGGCGGCGATTGTGCCACAGGGGGCGAAGATCTGACCGTGACGGCGGTGGCCGAGGGCCGCGACGCCGCCGAAGAGATCAGCGCCTATTTGAAGGGGGCGATGCGCTAAAGCGCGTTGAAAAGGGTTTTGACATGGCAGATCTGACAACAAACTTCATCGGAATTAAGTCGCCCAACCCGTTCTGGCTCGCCTCTGCGCCGCCGACGGATAAGGAATATAACGTCCGCCGCGCCTTTGAGGCCGGTTGGGGCGGCGTGGTTTGGAAAACCCTTGGCTCTGAGGGGCCGCCGGTGGTGAACGTCAACGGCCCGCGCTACGGCGCGATTTGGGGGGCCGATCGCAGGCTGCTTGGGCTGAACAACATCGAGCTGATCACCGACCGCCCGCTGGAGGTGAACCTGCGCGAGATCAAATCGGTCAAGCGCGACTACAAAGACCGCGCAATGATCATCAGCCTGATGGTGCCTTGCGATGAGGAAAGCTGGAAGGATATTCTGGCGCGGATCGAGGATACCGAGGCCGATGGGGTCGAGCTGAACTTTGGCTGCCCGCATGGCATGGCCGAACGCGGCATGGGCTCGGCTGTGGGGCAGGTGCCTGAATATATCGAGATGGTGACGCGCTGGGTGAAAACCCATTCGCGCATGCCTTGTATCGTGAAATTAACGCCTAATATCAGCGACATCCGCAAACCGGCCGAGGCGGCAAAGCGCGGCGGGGCGGATGCGGTCTCGTTGATCAACACCATCAATTCGATCACTTCGGTCAATCTGGATGATTTCAGCCCCGAGCCGATGATTGACGGCAAGGGCACCCATGGCGGCTATTGCGGCCCTGCGGTCAAGCCGATTGCGCTGAATATGGTGGCCGAGATTGCCCGCAGCGAGGCGACGCGCGGCCTGCCGATTTCGGGCATTGGCGGCGTGACAACTTGGCGTGATGCGGCTGAATTTATGGCGCTGGGGGCGGGCAATGTGCAGGTTTGCACAGCGGCGATGACCTACGGCTTTAAGATCGTGCAAGAAATGATCTCGGGCCTGTCGCAATATATGGACGAAAAGGCGATGCACTCGACCGCCGATCTGATTGGCCGCGCGGTTCCCAATGTCACCGATTGGCAGTTCCTGAATCTGAATTACGTCACCAAGGCCCAGATTTCGCAAGACGATTGCATCAAATGCGGCCGCTGCTATGCCGCTTGCGAAGACACCAGCCATCAGGCGATTGCGATGTCAGAGGATCGCACCTTTACCGTCAAGGACGACGAATGCGTTGCCTGCAACCTTTGTGTGAACGTCTGCCCGGTCGAGAATTGCATCACCATGGTCGAGCTGCCAAAGGGAGCTGTTGATGCGCGCACGGGGCGCAAGGTTGGCGATTATGCCAATTGGACCACGCACCCCAATAACCCTTCGGTTACGGCGGCAGAGTGATTAAACCTTAGCAGGCGGCGCAACCGTCGCCTGCTGATCCGCTGAAATTAGCGGTTGCGCTGCTGGGGCTTGGCCTGCGACCTCGCGGCCCATCAGATAGGCCTGTGCTGCGGCCTGCGCCAATTTGCTATCGGGCGAGACTGGATCCTTGATCTCTTCCTCGGGCTTTGGCGGGCCCTCTGCCTCTGCTTGTGGCTTGGCAGCAGTGGCGGGCGGGATATCTTCTGGCGCTTTGGGGGCGGGCAGATCATCAATCAGCACGGCCGCATCGCCGACAAAGGGGATATGATCCAGCTCGATGCCATCGACGCTTTCCACAGACATTCGGGCAGCCAAGGCCTTGGGCAATTCAGTGGTCGAGGTATGGGCCAATCCGGCCTGTCGTGTAGGGAAATCAGACCTTGCGCTGGAATTGGCGAAATCTGCCACCAGCGCGGGTTTGCCAACATCGGCTGACGCAGGGCGCACAGCTGCATAGCCCCCCGGTGGCGCAGCAATTGACGGTGAAATACCCATAACCAGCCCTTCCCACGAAGATGCCCCCAAGGAAGATGTTTAACACAGATCGCAACTTCGGGCATGGCAATAGTCCTGAAAGTTTTATCAAAGCCCAAGCGCTTCTCGAAGGGCCTTGGCGCGGCGGCCTTGTCGGCTTAGGTAAAGGGGATGAAATATTCCCTGCTTGATCTTTCCCCCGTCGCCGAAGGCCAGACCTCGCGCGAGGCGCTGGCCAATACGCTTGACCTTGCTCGCCATGCCGAGGCCGCAGGCTATCACCGCTTTTGGCTGGCCGAGCATCACAACATGCCCGGCATCGCTTCGGCGGCAACATCGGTGGTGATTGGCCATGTGGCGGGCGGCACCAAGACCATTCGGGTGGGCGCAGGCGGCATCATGCTGCCCAACCACGCGCCCTTGGTGATTGCGGAACAATTTGGCACCCTTGCCAGCCTTTACCCCGACCGGATTGATCTGGGGCTTGGCCGCGCGCCGGGCAGTGATATGACCACCGCGCGGGCTTTGCGGCGGCATATGCAATCCTCTGACCAATTCCCCGAAGATGTGCTCGAGCTGCTGGGCTATCTTGGCCCCGCCGATCCGCAGGCCCCAGTGCGCGCTGTGCCGGGTGAGGGCACCGAGGTTCCGGTCTGGATCTTGGGATCAAGCCTTTATGGCGCGCAATTGGCGGCCTATCTGGGCCTGCCCTATGCCTTTGCCAGCCATTTCGCGCCTGCGATGCTGGCGGATGCGCTGGCGACCTATCGCGCCACCTTCCGCCCGTCGCAGTGGTTGGAAAAGCCCTATTTCATGTTGCTGGCAGGGGTTTGCGCCGCTGACACTGACGGCGAGGCGGACTATCTGCGCTCGTCGCAGATCCTTGCCTTTGCGCGGTTGCGCGCGGGTCGGCCGGGCAAGCTGCCGCGCCCTGTGCAGGATCTGTCCGAGGTGCCTGCCGCGATGCGGGCGCAGGTCGATCAGGCGCTGTCTTGTGCGGCGGTGGGCGGTCCGGTGGCGCTGCGGGCGGGCCTTGGCCACCTGATGCAGACCTACGCCCCGGACGAGATCATGCTGACCGGCATGATACATGACCATGCCGCACGGCTGCATAGCTTTGCACTTGCTGCTAAGGCGCTGCAAAGCCTGTAGCGCCTCAGATCGCCAGCTGCTGGCCCAATTCCACCACGCGGTTCGACGGCAGGCAGTAAAACGCCGTCGCATCCGAGGCCGATTTCGTCATCGAGACATAGATCCGCTCTTGCCAGAACGGCAGGCCCTGCTGATTGCTGGCCGAGCGGAAAGTGCGCCGATTGAGGAAGAACGAGGTGGTCATGATGTCAAACTTCTCGCCCCGCCGCCGCGCCAGCGCCAAGGCGCGCGGCACGTTTGGCGTCTCCATATAGCCAAACATCAGCTTGATGCGGACAAACTTATCCGAAAGCCGCTCCATCGACAGCCGGTTTTCATCGGCCACTTTTGGCGTATCGGCAACAGCGACCTGAACGATAAAGTTCTGGCTGTGCAAAACCCGATTGTGTTTCAGGTTATGCAGCAGGGCCGAGGGCGCAATATCAAGGTCTTGGGTCAGGAACACCGCCGTGCCCGGCACTTCGATCGGATGCGATTTTTGCAGCATCTCGATCAGCTTGGGCAGGGAAACCGCTGAATCATGCGCCTTGCGCTTCACATGGGCCGTGCCACGCACCCATGTCCAGATCAGCGTGCAGGTCGAGATCGCCATCAGCACCGGCACATAGCCGCCTTCGGGGATCTTGATCATATTGGCCGAAAGGAACAACAGCTCGATGCTCAGGATCGGCAGCAACACCGCGGCCACCATCCACAAAGGCCATTTCCAGGATTTGTAGAACAAGAACGATGCAAGGATGGTGGTGATCACCATATCGCCCGTCACCGCGATGCCATAAGCCGAGGCAAGGCTGGAAGAAGAGCCAAAGGCCACCACAAGGCACAAGACCCCGACCATCAGAATGGTATTGACCTTGGGCAGATAGATCTGGCCCAATTGGGTTTCCGAGGTGTGGCGAATTTCCAGACGCGGCAGCAGGCCCATTTGCACCGCTTGTTGCATCATCGAAAACGCGCCCGAAATCACCGCTTGGCTGGCGATGATGGTGGCCATCACCGACAAAAGCACCAGCGGCAGCAGCAGATAATCTGGTGCCATCAGAAAGAACGGGTTCTCGGCGGTTTCAGGATGCGCCAGCACCAAAGCGCCTTGGCCCAGATAAGACAGCGTCAGCGCCGGAAACACCAAAAACGCCCAAGCCAGCCGGATCGGACGGCGGCCAAAATGGCCCATATCGGCATAAAGCGCCTCGCCGCCGGTCACGGCCAGAAACACCGAGCCCAGCACAAAGAACGAGGCCGTGCCGTTGGCGATGACGAAATGCCCCGCATAATAGGGGTTAAAGGCCGCCAGAATCGATAGATCGTCACTGAGATGGTAAATCCCCATCACCGCCATCACCGTGAACCAAACCAGCATGATCGGGCCAAACAGGATCGAAACCCGCTCGGTGCCCTGCGATTGGAACAAAAACAGCGCAAGGATAATCACCAAAGTCACCGGCAGCACATAATCGCCAAAAGCAGGGGCTACCAGATCAAGCCCCTCTACCGCCGAGAGCACCGACATCGCCGGCGTGATCATGGCATCGCCAAAGAACAGCGAAATCCCCACCACGCCAATCGCCAGCAGCCAGCCCGGACGGCGCGCCAAGGATTGCTGCACCAAAGCCACCAGCGACAGCGTGCCGCCTTCGCCCTTGTTGTCAGCCCGCATGATCAGGGCCACATATTTCAGCGTCACAATCAGGATCAGCGTCCAGATCAGCAGCGAGATCACCCCCACCACATCATCGCGCGACAGCCCGTCATAGCTTGCAGCATGCAGCGATTCCCGCATCGCATAAAGCGGGCTGGTGCCGATATCGCCGTAGACCACACCAATGCAGCCCAAAACCAGTTTTCCTAGGTTTTTGCCGTGGTTGTGATCGGTATTTGGGGGAAGCGGAGTCGGGTCTTGCGACCGGACCGACGTTTCGATGGGTTGGTTCATAGGCCTCGACCAGAAACATTCTCGCTGGCCTTGGATATACCCAGTGGCGGCAAAGGTCCAGCGCCTGAAACGTCTAAGCCTGCGAAAGCCTGCTTTGGCGTCAGGGGGTCAGCAGCTTGTCGAACAACAGGTCAAGAAAATCACCCGCCTCGGTAAAGGGATCATGGCCCTCGCCTAGAACCGCGCGGACCTGCACATCAAAATCGGCATAATGTTGGGTTAGCGCCCAGATTGAGAACAACAGATGCACCGGCGGCATCTTGGCGATGCGGCCTTCCTCCATCCAGCGGGTCAGCACGACGGCTTTTTCATCGACCAGCGTTTTCAGATCGCCTTCGATCACCGCGCGCAACCGGGGGGCGCCTTGCAAAATCTCATTGGCAAACAGCCGGCTTTCCCGCGGGAAGTCGCGCGCCAGTTCCAGTTTGCGCGCCACATAGCCCATAATCTCGGGCTTGGGGTCGCCCAAGGGATCCATCGCGCGCAAAGGATCAAGCCATGTTTTCAGCAATTGCGCCAAAAGCGCCTCGTGGACGGCTTCTTTCGAGGGGAAGTAATACAGCAGGTTGGGCTTGGACAGCCCCGCCACTTCGGCAATCTGATCCAACGTCGCGCCACGAAAGCCATGGGCGGCAAAGACCTCAAGCGCGGCTTCCAAGATCGCAGAGCTGTTCATCGCTTGGATCCGTGTCAAAGGTTTGTTCATCGGCTTCTGCCTTTCGAGGAGGTCTTTCTGGCGCTCTAAGGTGGCGCAAGCATGCCCGACTTGTAAAGCCCTTAGCCGCCAGAGGCTTGCTGCTGCATCAGCGCGCGCAGGCCAGCGACCACCAAAGCGTGATCCTCGATCGAGGCCAGACCCGAAATCACCGCCACGCCCACAACCCCGACACCGGCCACGCGGATCGGCACAGCGCCGCCGTGATCGGCATAGTCTGCTTCCGAAAGTCCGTGGATGCTCAGGCTTTGCCCCTTGGCGCGATTGCGCTCTCCCACCAGCATCGAGGGCAGCTGAAACATCAGCGCGGTATTGCCTTTGCGCTTGGCCCAAAGATCAAAATGGGGCGCGGAATTTGGCTGTGCGGCATGAAAAAACACCCGCATCGCGTTGCGGATATTGATCACCACGGCCTTGCCCTGCGTCAGCCCCAGCAAGATCTGGCCCAAGGCCAAAGCCTCGGTCTCGTCAAAGCGCTGCAAGCTTAGGCTTGCGAATTCGGTTTCCAATTCGGTGATCATGCTGCCCTCACTCTATCGCGCCAATGCCGCGCAGGATCATGGATTTGACGCTGTGTTTTGCGGCTTGCCAATCGCTATCTGTCATTGGCGCGCCGTTCAAGGTTTCAATCTGATGGCCGAAATCGGCATAATGCTGGGTGGTCGCCCAAAGCATATAAAGCAGATGTTCGGGGTTCACCGGCGCCATCTTGCCCTCATCAATCCAGCGCTGGATCAAGCCGACGCGCCCCGTTGTCCAATCCCGCAGCGTGGTTTCCAGATAATCCTGAATGACCGGCGCGCCGTGCATCACCTCTGAGGCCCAAACTTTGGAGCCATCGGCATGACGGCGCGAGATTTCCATTTTGGCGTCAATATAGGCGCCGATGCCTTCGATCGGGCCAGAGGCCTGATCCATCGACTCCGCCGCATGTAGCCAGATGTCGAAGATGTTTTGCACCACTTGGCGGTAAAGATCTTCCTTGCTGGCAAAGTAGTAATGCAGGTTCGCCTTGGGCAGGCCCGCCAGATCTGCGATCAGCTGCATGGTGGCGCCGCCAAAGCCTGCCTCGGCAAAAACTTTTTCCGCCGCCTGCAAAATAAGCGTTTCATTGTGCTGGCGGATCTCGTTTCGGCGCAGGGGGCGGACATTATCGGCCACGGGGGCTAACCTCTCAGATTTTTATTGACCGCTTGGTCAGGTTCTATAGCCTTCAAGCTGACCATAGGGTCAGGAAAAGATTCGCAACAGAGTCAATTCGGGGGCAAAGACCCTCAAGGGGAGTTTAAGATGTCAGCAGCCGGTGCAAACCTGCGGATTGATTCCGCGCGTCTTTGGGATGCCTTGGAACAGATGGCTTTGATCGGCCCCGGGGTGGCAGGCGGCTGCAATCGACAAACCCTGACCGATGCTGACAGCCAAGGACGCCATCTGTTTGCCGATTGGTGCAAAGCTGCCGGCATGAGCATGGGCGTGGACACCATGGGCAATATGTTTGCCACCCGTGCCGGCACCGACCCAGAGGCGCTGCCGGTCTATATGGGCAGCCATTTGGACACCCAACCCACTGGCGGGCGCTATGATGGTGTGCTGGGGGTTTTGGGCGCGCTGGAAGTGGTGCGCAGCCTGAACGACACCGGCGTGCAGACCAAACATCCAATCGTGGTGACCAATTGGACCAATGAAGAGGGCGCGCGCTTTGCGCCTGCGATGCTGGCCAGTGGTGTCTTTGCGGGGCTGCATAGCCAAGACTACGCCTATAACCGCACCGATATGGAGGGCAAACGCTTTGGCGACGAGCTGGCGCGGATTGGCTGGGTTGGCACCGAGGTGGTGGGGGCGCGCAAAATGCAGGCGATGATCGAGCTGCATATCGAGCAGGGCCCGATTTTAGAGGCCGAGGGCAAAGAAATTGGCGTTGTCACGCATGGCCAAGGCCTGTGGTGGCTAGAGATTACGCTGACCGGGCGCGATGCCCATACCGGCTCGACCCCAATGAATATGCGGGTGAATGCAGGGCTGGGCATGGCGCGGATCACCGAGCGGGTGCATCAGATCGCGATGAGCCATCAGCCCGGTGCTGTGGGGGCGGTGGGGCAGGTGCAGGTCTTTCCCAACAGCCGCAATGTCATCCCCGGCAAGGTGGTCTTTACCGTCGATATCCGCAGCCCCGACCAGGCCAAGCTGGACGCCATGCGCGCCGAAGTCGAGCGCGCCGCCCAAGCCGTGGCCGCAGAGCTTGGGCTTGGCTGCGCGATTGAGGCGGTGGGGCATTTCGACCCTGTGACCTTTGATGCAGGCCTTGTCAAAGTGGTGCGCGGGGCTGCCGAACGCTTGGGCCACAGCCATATGGATATTATTTCGGGCGCGGGCCATGATGCCTGCTGGATCAATCGGGTGGCGCCGACGGTGATGATTATGTGCCCTTGTGTCGGCGGGCTGTCGCATAACGAGGCTGAAGAGATCACCCCCGCTTGGGCGGCAGCGGCGACGGATGTGATGTTGCAGACGGTTTTACAGGTGGCGGTGGTGGTTTAGCGCGCAAGGGGGCCAGCCCCCTTGACCCGATTTGCCTTGCGGCCAATCGGGTCTACCCCCGGGATATTTAGAGACAGATGAACCAAGCAGAGGTGCATGATGGCGACGGTGATTAAGGGCGGAACAATCGTGACGGCGGACCTGAGCTATCAGGCGGATGTGCTGATTGACGGTGGCAAGATTATCGAGATTGGCCAGGGCTTGACGGCGGATCGGGTGCTGGATGCCACGGGCTGCTATGTGATGCCGGGCGGGATTGATCCGCATACGCATCTTGAGATGCCGTTTATGGGCACCTATTCGGCAGATAATTTCGAGAGCGGCACGCGGGCGGCGCTGGCGGGGGGGACGACGATGGTCGTCGATTTTGTCTTGCCAGGGCAGGGACAGGGGCTGATGGATGCCGCAGCGATGTGGCACAACAAGTCAGGCCGCGCCTCTTGCGATTATTCCTACCATATGGCGATCACCTGGTGGGGGCAGAAGGTTTGGGAGGATATGGAGCTGTCGGTCAAAGCCGGCATGACCAGTTTCAAGCATTTCATGGCCTATAAGGGTGCGCTTATGGTCAATGACGACGAGATGTATCAATCCTTCAAGCGGGTGGGCGATCTGGGCGGATTGGCTATGGTGCATGCCGAGAATGGCGATGTGGTGGCAGAGTTGACCGCCAAGCTGATCGCCGAGGGCAACACCGGACCCGAGGCGCATGCCTATTCGCGCCCGCCGCAGGTTGAGGGCGAGGCCACCAATCGCGCCATCATGATTGCCGATATGGCGGGGGTGCCTTTGTATGTGGTGCATACCTCTTGTGAAGAGGCGCATGAGGCGATCCGGCGCGCGAAACAGGCGGGCAAGCGGGTTTGGGGCGAGCCTTTGATCCAGCATCTGACCTTGGATGAGAGCGAATATTTCCATCCCGATTGGGACCATGCCGCGCGCCGGGTGATGAGCCCGCCGTTTCGCGACAAAAAGCACCAAGACAGCCTTTGGGCGGGCTTGCAATCGGGGTCTTTGTCGGTGGTGGCCACCGATCACTGCGCCTTTACCACCGAGCAAAAACGCTTTGGCTTGAAGTCATTCGCGCAGATTCCGAATGGCACTGGCGGGCTTGAGGACCGCATGCCGATGCTTTGGAGCTATGGGGTGAACACTGGGCGGCTGACGCCGAATGAATTTGTCGCCGTGACCAGCACCAATATCGCCAAGATCTTGAACTGCTATCCGCAAAAGGGGGCGGTTCTGGTCGGAGCGGATGCGGATTTGGTGGTTTGGGATCCTGAAAAGACCAAGGTGATTTCGGCAAGCAATCAGCAATCTGCGATTGATTACAATGTGTTTGAGGGCAAAGCTGTGAAGGGTCTGCCGCGCTACACCCTATCGCGCGGCGTCGTCTCGGTGGAGGATGGTGAGATCAAGGCGCGCGAGGGTCATGGGTTGTTCGTGCCGCGCGCGCCGCGCCCTGCTGTCAATCGGGCGCTGTCGGCGTGGAAAGATCTGACCGCACCGCGGCCGGTTGCGCGCTCGGGTCTGCCGGCGACGGGGGTGTGATGAAGGATAGTTTTGGCGCCCCGGTGATTGTGGCGCAGAATTTGGATCTGGTGTTTCAGACCGCCGACGGGCCGGTGCAGGCCTTGCGCGATGTCAGCCTGACCATCAACAAGGGTGAGTTTGTGTCTTTCATCGGGCCAAGTGGCTGTGGCAAGACAACCTTTCTGCGCGCGATTGCGGCTTTGGAGCATCCCACGGGCGGGGCGTTGAGTGTCAACGGCATGACGCCGGATGAGGCGCGGCGCAAGCGCGCCTATGGCTATGTGTTTCAGGCCGCAGGGCTTTATCCTTGGCGCACGATTGCCGGAAACGTCGGCCTGCCGCTAGAGATCATGGGGTTTTCCAAGGCTGATCGCATGAAGAAAATCGAGGAAGTTCTTGAATTGGTAGAGCTTTCTGGATTTGGCAATAAATTCCCCTGGCAGTTGTCGGGAGGCATGCAGCAGCGCGCCAGCATTGCCCGCGCGCTGGCCTTTGATGCCGATATTCTGCTGATGGATGAACCCTTTGGGGCGCTGGATGAGATCGTGCGGGACCGCTTGAACGAAGAGCTGCTAAAGCTTTGGGCGCGCACCGGAAAGACCATTGGCTTTGTCACCCATTCGATCCCCGAAGCGGTGTATCTGTCGACCAAGATCGTGGTGATGAGCCCGCGTCCGGGGCGGATCACCGATGTGATCGACAGCCCTTTGCCGAAAGATCGCCCCTTGGACATCCGCGATACGCCCGAGTTCATTGCCGTAGCGCACCGTGTGCGTGAGGGCTTGCGGGCGGGGCATGGCGATGTCTAAGCTGTTCAGTCCGATCTGTTTCAACGAGGTCTTGCAATGAATGCGGTGATATTTGGCTGGCTTGCAGGATCGACGGCGGTGTTCATGGCGGCCAATTCGGCGCTGAAGCTTTATGCGCAAAATGGTGGGCTTTGGATGCTGACGCTGGCGCTGGCGCTGTTTTGCGTGGGCAACGCCTGCATGGTGCAGGTGATGCGCGCCAATGGCTTAGGGATCGCACTGTCGCTGTCGCTGGTGTTTCAGCTGATCGCGATCACGCTTGTGGCGCTGGTGGTGTTTGGCGAAAGGCCCACGGCGATGCAGCTTGCGGGCATGGCTTTGGGCGTGGTTGCAGTTGGTTTGATTGCCATTGGGGGGCGGGGATGAGGCGGTTTTTGCCGGTCTTGAGCGTTCTGCTGGCACTGGTGCTGGTCTGGTATGGCGCGGCGGTCAAGCTGAACGCGCAATGGGAATATGACCAAGCCGCACGCGCAGGGGCTGCGGCCCCCGAGTTTGGCCAATTGGTGGCCCTGACCATGGCGCAGAAAAGCCCGGTGCTGCCTGCGCCGCATCAGGTGGTGGTGGGGCTTTGGCAGGGGCTGACGGGGCAAGCGATCACCTCGAAACGCTCGCTTGTCTATCATGCTTGGGTGACGCTTTCGGGCACATTGGCGGGATTTGGCATTGGCACCGGGCTGGGGGTGCTGCTTGCGGCGGCGATTGTGCACAACCGCGCCATGGATATGAGCGTGATGCCTTGGGCGATTGCCAGCCAGATGGTGCCGATTGTGGCGCTTGCGCCGATGCTTGCGGTGGTGATGAATGCGCTGGGGGCTTCGGGGGCTATGACCAAGGCGGTGATCTCGGCCTATCTGAGTTTCTTTCCGGTGGTGGTGGGCATGGTCAAAGGCCTGCGCAGCCCCGAGGTCAGCCAGTTGGACCTGCTGACCACCTATGCCGCCAACAAGGCGCAGGTGTTTTGGAAGCTGCGCCTTCCCGCCTCGATGCCCTATTTCTTTGCCAGCCTAAAGGTGGGGATTGCGGCGGCCTTGGTGGGGGCGATTGTGGCCGAGTTGAACCAGCCGGTGGGCTTGGGTGCGCGGCTGTTGCAGGGGTCTTACTATAGCCAGACCGTGCAAATCTGGGCGGCGCTGTTTGTGGCGGCCAGCATGGCTGCGGTTTTGGTGGCGCTGATGGCGCGGGTCGAGACGCGGGTGTTGTTGCGAATGGGAATGTCACGATGATGGCTCTGGAGCTGATCGCGCTGTGGCTGGCGGCTTGGGCGGGCAATGCTTGGTTGGCCAAGCAACGCTTTGCCGGGGTGCGCTATATCGTGCCGGCGCTGTTTGGCGTCACGGTCTTGGTGATCTGGCAGCTGGCGGTGCAGAGTTTTGCGATCAGCCCCGCGATCTTGCCACCGCCTTCAGCGATCTTTGCGCGGGCGATGGGGTCTTTGCCGGTGCTGTGGGGCGATTTTGTGCAGACCTTTTTGCGCGGTGCGCTGTCGGGCTATCTGATCGGCTGCATGGCTGCGGTGATCGTGGCGGTGCTGATCGACCGCAGCGCGTTTTTGCAAGCGGGTCTGCTGCCGATTGGCAATTTCGCCGCCGCCTTGCCGATTGTGGGCGTGGCCCCGATCATGGTGATGTGGTTTGGCTTTGATTGGCAATCCAAGGCCGCGGTTGTGGTGATTATGGTGTTCTTTCCGATGCTGGTGAACACCATGGCGGGCCTGCGCGCCAGCGAGGCGATGCAGCGCGATCTGATGGCGACCTATTCGGCGGGCTATTGGACATCGCTGCTGAAACTGCGCTTGCCTGCCGCGATGCCCTTTATGTTCAACGGCTTAAAGATTTGCAGCACGCTTGCGCCGATTGGCGCGATTGTGGCCGAATTCTTTGGCAGCCCAACGCAGGGCATGGGCTTTCGGATCAATGCCGAGATTGGCCGCACCGGATTGGATATGATCTGGGCGACGATTGCGGTGGCGGCTTTGGCGGGCTCTGGCTTTTACGGGCTGGTCGCGCTGATCGAGAAACGGGTGACTTTCTGGCATCCGTCACAACGGGGTTAAACAGCTCGAAAACGGGCATCAACTTGGAGGTTGAGATGAAAAAGCTACTGACTTCTGCGGTTCTTATGGCGATGGCATCGGCGGCGCAGGCGGCCGATGATGTGACCTTGCAGCTGAAATGGGTGACCCAAGCCCAGTTTGCCGGCTATTATGTGGCCGCAGCCAAAGGCTTTTACGAGGAAGAGGGTCTGAATGTGACCATCCTTCCCGGCGGCCCCGATGTGGCGCCCACGCAGGTGATTGCGGGCGGCGGTGCTGATGTGGTGATCGACTGGATGCCCTCGGCCTTGGCTGCGCGCGAAAAGGGGCTGGCCTTGGTCAATATCGCCCAGCCGTTCAAATCCAGCGGCATGGAGCTGACCTGCCTGAAAGAAAGCGGCGTCGCATCGCCTGCTGATTTCAAGGGCAAGACCTTGGGCGTGTGGTTTGGCGGCAATGAATATCCCTTCTTGAACTGGATGAACAAGCTGGGTCTGAAGACTGATGGCAGCGATGTTACCGTTCTGAAACAGGGCTTTAACGTTGATCCCTTGCTGCAAAAACAGGCGGCTTGCATCTCGACCATGAGCTATAATGAATATTGGCAGGTGATTGACGCAGGCATCAAGCCCGACGATCTGACCGTGTTCAAATATCAAGACGAGGGCGTGGCGACCTTGGAAGACGGGCTGTACGTCATGCAAGACAAGCTGGCCGATCCTGCCTTTGAAGATAAGATGGTGCGCTTTGTGCGCGCCTCGATGAAGGGTTGGAAATATGCCGAGGGCAATGTCGACGAATCCGCCAATATCGTGATCGAAAACGATGCCACCGGCGCGCAGACCATCGAGCATCAGACCCGCATGATGGGCGAGATTGCCAAGCTGACCGCAGGCTCGAACGGCGCTTTGGACGAGGCTGATTATCAGCGCACCGTCGAGGCGCTGATGTCGGGTGGCTCGGATCCGGTGATCACCAAGGCGCCAGAGGGCGCTTGGACCCATGCGGTGACCGACAAAGCGCTGAACTAAGCGCGGCGCAACAGTCTGAAGGGGCGCGGTTTTTGGCCGCGCCCCTTTGCATTTGCGGCTTGTGAAGATTTTGTAAATCTGTAAATTTATTTGCAAAAGGAGCCGCCGATGCCGATGTCTGCCCTGACCGGAAGCCGCCTGCGGGCGCGGCGCGTCGCCTTGGGGCTGCGCCAAGCCGATTTGGCCGAGCGGGTGGGGATTTCGGCCAGCTACCTGAACCTGATCGAACACAACCGCCGCCGCATCGCCGATGCGCTTTTGGAACGCTTGGCCCAAGTGCTAGAGCTGCCGATGCAGGCGTTTCAAGAAGGCGTCGGCGGCGCTGTGATTGACGAGTTGCGCGCGGCTGCTGCGCGTCTGCCGGGGGCAGAGCTGGAGCGGACCGAAGATTTCGCCGGCCGCTATCCCGGTTGGGCAGCCTTGGTGACCGGCCTGCATCAGCGCGTGGTGGGGCTTGAACGCGCGCTGGAAGAGGTCAGCGACCGCATGAGCCACGACCCGCATCTCTCGGCCAGCCTGCACGAGGTGCTGTCGGCGGTGTCCTCGGTGCATTCAACGGCTGCGATTTTGGCCGATACCGATGATATCGAACCCGAATGGCAAAAGCGGTTCTTGGTCAACTTACAAAGCGATTCCAAGCGTTTGGCCTTGGGGGCCGAGGCTTTGGTGCGCTATCTGGACAGTGCCGGTCAGGCCGAAGAGCGCGGCTTTGCCTCGCCGCAAGAAGAGGTCGAGGCTTGGCTTGCCAGCAGCGATTGGCAGGGCGGTGATCTGGCGGGCGTCGCCTCTTCGGCGGGGCGGGTGATGGCGCGGGGTTTTTTGGCGCAGGCGCAGGCGGATGCGCAGGCACTGCCCGATGCCGCTTTGGTGCGCGCCTTGGCTGAACTGGGGCCGGATCCGATGCGCTTGGCTGCCCGTTTTGGCGCGGATGTGATGGCGGCGTTTCGGCGCATCGCTTTGCATCCGGCGGCGCAAGCCGGGCTGGTGTGCTGCGATGCCTCTGGCACCTTGACGCTGCGCAAACCGGTGGCGGGCTTTGCGCTGCCCCGCTTTGGCGCGGCTTGTCCGCTTTGGCCGCTGTTTACCGCCCTTGGGCGGCCAATGACCCCGATCGAGACGGTGATCGAGGTTGCAGGCGGCGCGCGGTTTCGGGTGCTGGCCTTTTGCCAGCCGCGCTATCCTGCGGGCTTTCGCGGGCCAGAGCTGCGCGAGGCCGCGATGCTGATCTTGCCCGATGCCGATTTTGCCGCCGAGGTGGTGGCGGTGGGCTCAACTTGCCGGATCTGCCAGCGCGCGGGCTGTGCGGCGCGGCGCGAGCCCTCTATTCTGACCGCCTGACGCTGGGGCTTTGACTTGGCCAAGCTTTGGCGTGATAGTCGCACAGCGGGGGGGGACACCATGCGCCATGTGCTGTTGATTGAAGACGAGGCCAATATCGCCGAGGCGTTGCGCTTTATTCTGTCGCGCGATGGCTGGTCGGTTTCGGTGGTGGCAGACGGCGCTTTGGGGCTGGCTGCGGTGGCCGAGCTGCACCCCGATCTGGTGATCTTGGATCTGATGCTGCCCAGCCTCAGCGGGCTTGAGGTCGTGGCGGCCCTGCGCGCCGATGCGGCCACGGCGGCGCTGCCGGTCCTGATGCTGACCGCCAAGGGTCAAGAGCGCGACCGCGCCGCCGCCGAGGCCGCAGGCGTGTCTGATTTCATGACAAAGCCCTTTGACAATGCCGAAATCCGCGCGCGGGTGCGGGCTTTGCTGGGGGCTTGAATGCTGCGACCGCGTGCGCCTTTGTTTCTGGCCCGTTCGGTCTACCGCCGCCGGCGTCTTCGCGATGCGGCGCGGATGCTGCCGCTGTTGGGAGTGTTCTTGCTGCTGATCCCCTTGCTGTGGGGCACGCCGGACGGCAAGGGCGCGGGGGCGATGGTGGTCTATGTCTTTGCGATCTGGGCAATGCTGATCGGGCTTGCGGCCTATCTGGCACCGGGGCTTGCGCGCCCTGAATCAGATGCCGAGACGCGGATAGATCCGGTCCTGCCCAAGCCGGAGGGCGAGGATGCCGTTTAACCTTTTGGTGCTGGTCTGTCTGGCCTATGTCGCCTTTCTGTTCGCGGTGGCGTTTGCCGGAGAGCGCCGCGCATCCTCGGGCAAGCGCCGGTTTTTGCGCGCGCCGATTGTCTATACGCTGTCGCTCTCGATCTATTGCACCGCTTGGACCTTTTACGGCGCGGTGGGCTATGCGGCGCGCTCGGGGCTAGAGTTCTTGACCATCTACATGGGGCCGACGCTGGTCTTTGTCGGCTGGTGGTGGATTTTGCGCAAACTGGTGCGGATCGGGCGCCAGCAAAGGGTGACCTCGATCGCCGATCTGATTTCCAGCCGTTACGGCAAAAGCAATACTTTGGGCGTTTTGGTGACGCTGATCGCGGTGCTGGCGGCGACGCCCTATATTGCGCTGCAACTGCAATCGGTGACGCTGTCCTTTGGGGTCTTTGCTTCAGAGACGCCCGAGAATTGGGCGCTGCCCAATCGTGATGCGACGGTGTTTTGGGTGGCGGCGGGGCTTGCACTGTTCACAATCGTCTTTGGCACCCGCAATCTGGACGCCAAGGAACAGCACCACGGCATTGTCATCGCGATTGCGGTCGAGGCGGTGGTCAAACTGGTGGCGCTGCTGGCGGTGGGGATCTTTGTGGTCTGGGGCCTTGGCGGTGGTGCCATGGCGATGATTGATCGTATTGAAAACATCGCCAATCCGGCTTGGGAGATGCGCCCAAGCCGTTGGGCTGGCTTGATCTTTCTCTCTGCCGCGGCCGTGATCAGCCTGCCGCGGATGTTCCAGGTTATGGTGGTCGAGAATATCGACGAAGGCGATCTGGCGCGGGCGTCTTGGGCCTTTCCGCTTTATCTGTTCTTGATGAATATCTTCATTCTGCCAATCGCAGTGGTGGGGATGGATCTGATGCCAAAAGGGGCCAATCCCGATATGCTGGTGCTGACGCTGCCTTTGTCGCAGGGCCAAGGTGGGCTGGCGATGTTGGCCTTTCTGGGCGGGTTTTCCAGTGCCACCTCGATGGTGATTGTCGAGACGATTGCGCTGGCGACCATGGTCTCGAACCATATCGTGATGCCGCTTTGGCTGCGGCTGCGGCCTGCAACGGCGCTTTCGGGTGATCTGCGGGTGGGGATCTTGCTGTCAAGGCGGCTGTCGATCATGGCGGTGCTGGCGCTGGGGGTGGGGTATTTCCGGCTTTCTGGCGGCTCAAACGCACTGGCCGCGATTGGGCTGATTGCCTTTGCAGGCATGGCGCAGGTCTTGCCAGCGCTGCTGGGCGGGATTTTCTGGCGCGGCGGCACCAAACTTGGTGCTGGTCTGGGCATGTCGATTGGCGTTGTGATCTGGGCCTATACCCTGTTCTTGCCGTCTTTTGGCGAGGGTGCGGCACTTTCGGCGCAGGTCTTCCGCGAGGGGCTGTTTGGCTGGCACTGGCTGCGCCCGCAGGCGCTGTTTGGCACCGAGGGCATGGATCCGCTGATCCACGCGCTGTTTTGGTCGTTTTGCCTGAACACGGCCGCCTATGCGCTGGGGTCGATGCTGTCTTTCCCCGATCCGGTCGAACGGGTGCAGGGCGCAAGTTTCGTTAATGCCTTTGACAACGAGCAGCAGGCCGAACGCTTGGGTTGGAGCCAAGGCCAAGCCGAACCCGAAGCCTTGTTGAACATGGCGCAGCGGATTTTGGGCGACGAGGCGGCGCTGTCATTCTTTGAAGCCGAAACCGCGGGGCAGGGCAAGGCGGGCTATCTGCCCGATCTGACGCCTGCGTTTCTGGCGGCCCTCGAGCGGCGCTTTGCGGGCTCGGTGGGGGCGGCCACGGCGCATGCAATGATCAGCCAGCTTTTTGGCCGCGCCACGGTGACGGTCGAAGATCTGATGGCGGTGGCCAATGAAACCGCGCAGATCATGGAATATTCGGCGCGGCTGGAAAGCCAGCAAAGCGAGCTGTCGCGCACCGCACGGCAATTGCGTGATGTGAATGAAAAGCTTACACAAATCTCGGCGCAAAAGGATGCTTTCCTCAGCCAGATCAGCCATGAGTTGCGCACGCCGATGACCTCGATCCGCGCCTTTTCCGAGATCTTGACCGAAGGCGATCTGCCCGCGCAGCGCGTCGCCGATTATGGTCAGATCATCCATACCGAAGCGCAGCGGCTGACACGGCTGCTGGATGATCTGTTGGATATCTCGGTGCTAGAAAACGGCGCGGTGCAGCTGACGCTTGGCACGGCGAACCTTTCGGATATGATCGAACGCGCCTTGGCCTCGGCCAGCCAGACCCGCCCCGAACGCCGCTTTGAGATCCGCCGTGACGTCGCGCAAGAGGCGATATTTTTGCGCACGGATTCAGACCGTCTGGTGCAGGTCTTTATCAATCTTATCTCAAATGCCCGCAAATATTGTGATGCGGCCGAGCCTGTGCTGCGCATTGCTGTGCGCCAAAAGGGCGGGCGGATCATGATTGATTTCATTGACAATGGCGCGGGGATTCCAAAGCCGGCGCAGGCGCTGATTTTCGAGAAATTTGCGCGCCTTAGCGACGAGTCGCGGGCAGGGGGCGCGGGGCTGGGCTTGGCGATTTGTCGCGAGATCATGGCCAATTTGGGCGGCACTGTTGCCTATCTGCCCGGACAAAAGGGCGCCGCATTTCGTGTCAGCCTGCCGCTGCGCTTTGATCCTGGCTTGGCGATAAATCTGCCGGCGTAAACGCTTTTTTAGCAAGCTGCGGTCTAGTCTGGGCAAAAGCTGCTCGATGGGGAAGCATATGGCAGAAGCTGGACGAAATGCGGTGTTGCGGCGCAGGCTTGCGGCGCAGCGCGCAGCCTTGGCCGAGGGGAGCCCCGGCGCAGATCGCTCTTGGCGGATGGCTTTGGCACGTTCTGCGCGTGACAGGTTGGGCTTGGTGCTGGATGTGACGGGGCTGCGGATCAAGGCGCAATCCTTGGCCGAGGTGTTGGAACTGCCCTTTGAATATGCCCTGATCGCGGTTTTGCAGGGTCCGGCAGAGGGCATGGGGCTGATGGTGCTTAGTGCCGACGTTCTGGCGGCGCTGATCGAGGTGCAGACCTATGGCCGCGTCGGCACTGCGCCAGTCGATCCGCGCAAACCCACCCGAACCGATGCCGCGATGGTGGCTCCGCTGCTGGATGCAGCGCTGATCGAATTGGAACAGCAACTGGCTGAAGAGGCCGATCTGATCTGGGCTGGCGGCTTTCGCTATGCCTCTTTCCTTGATGATGCTCGCCCCTTGGGCCTCTTGATGGAGGATGTCGGTTATCGCTTGTTGAGTGCCGAGGTGTCTTTGGGCATTGGCGCGCGCAAGGGTATGATTTATATGGTTTTACCCGCCAAAGGTCGTGGGGTTAGTCCCAGCTATGCCAGCCCCGCGCTGCAAGAAGAGGCGTCGGGCGCGCAAAGCTTTACCCATGATTTTGCCGCACAGGTCGAGGCGTCAAGCTGCATCCTAGAGGCGGTTTTGGCACAGGTCTCGCTGCCTTTGGCGCAGGTCATGGCGCTGGATGTGGGGGCGGTGGTGCCGCTGGGACGGGCCGCGATCGACAAGTTGCAGCTGATGGGTTCAAATGGTCTGACGCTGACCGAGGGCAAGCTGGGTCAGCAGCGCGGCATGCGGGCAATCAGGCTGTCTTTACCCCATGCCGAAGCAGGCTTTGCCGCGCAGGTGCCAGATCTTGATCAGGGTCTGCCGCTGCAACCCATGTTTGCAGCAGACCCAGAGGAGGAGGCCTCAGCCTATGGCCTGCCTATGGCGCAAGCCGGCTGATCAGGCTTGGCTTTGCGCCGCAAGCGCATCCAACTGCGCGCGCAAAGGCTCGAGGTTATAGCCGTAACGTGCCGGAATCGCGATCAAATCATCGGTAGACAGTCGACCTGCCTGCGCAAGCGCCCAAACCACCGAGCTGCGGTTGCCAGAGGCGCAATAGGCAAAGACAGGGGTTTGCGCCGCCGCCAAAACCTCGGCTTGGGTGGTGACATTGGCCATGGTGATCGCGCCACCAATCACTGGATTGGCGACAAAGATCAGCCCCAAAGCCTCGGCCGCGGCGCGCATCGCATCAGTCTGGAGATCGTTTGGAATTTCGCCATCGGGACGATTGTCGATCACCACACCAAAGCCTGCGGCCTTAACTGTGGCCAGATCGGCAATCTCGATCTGGGGCGAGACTGCATAGCTTGGGGTCAGGGCACGAAATTCCATGGTATCCTCGGGTTTGGGCGATGTTGCGACCAGCTTACCGCCGCTATCACCGCGATAAAAGCCCTGATCACAGCCGATTCAGCGGCACTTTCAGATAGGACTGCCCATCGTCCTCGGGTTCGGGCAGATGTCCTGCGCGCATGTTGATTTGCAGCGACGGAATGATCAGCCGTGGCATGGCCAGCGTCGCATCGCGCTTTTCGCGCAGGGCGATGAAATCGGATTTTTCTGCACCGCCGCCGACATGGATGTTGCGCGCCTTTTGTGCGCCAACTGTGGTTTCCCAAGCATAGTCCTCGCGGCCGGGAGCTTTGTAGTCGTGGCCAACAAAGATGCGGGTGGCATCGGGCAGAGCAAGAATACGCTGTACGCTGTCAAACATCACTTCAGCCGACCCACCGGGGAAATCGCAGCGCGCGGTGCCAAAGTCGGGCATGAACAGCGTATCCCCAACAAAGGCCGCATCGCCAATCACATAGGTCAGGCAGGCGGGGGTATGGCCGGGGGTATGCATGACATCGACACGCAATTGCCCGATCATCAGCGCATCGCCCTCGTGGAACAGCTGATCGAATTGCGAACCGTCGCGGGCAAAGCGGGTGCCCTCGTTAAAGATCTTGCCAAAGGTGGTCTGAACAGTGGTGATCTGGTCGCCAATGCCGATCTTGCCGCCCAGCCGCTCTTGGATATAGGGTGCGGCCGAGAGGTGGTCGGCATGAACATGTGTTTCCAAAACCCATTGCAGATCAAGCTCTTGCTCTTTGATATAGGCGATCACAGCATCGGCCGATCGGGTGTCGGTACGCCCCGAAGCATAGTCGAAATCCAGCACAGAATCGATCACCGCACAGCCACGCCCCTTGGGCTCGCGCACCAGATAGGTGATGGTGTTGGTGGCCTCATCAAAAAACGCATGCACGGCGGGGGTCATCGCAGTCTCCTTTGCTTTGGTGTCAAGATAGGGCGTGGGATAATATATTTCAATAACAGAATGTGTAATAGTTTTGATGTGGATCAAAGCCGCCGGCGGGGGGGCGGGCTAGGCTTGGGATAAGATGCGCTTGCCGCAGTTCCGCGGCGCAAGGAGGCGAAGATGGCCGAAACACTTCCCCAAATCCCTGACCCCCGCAACCGTCTGGCGCAGCTTTTTGCGCAGATGCAGGATCTTGCGGCGGTGATTCCCGCCTGGGATGTGCCGCCACTGCGACCGGTTGGCCCTGATGTTGGGTCTGATTTTGAAGCGAAATTCGACAATATACCTGTTTGAACCGCGGCAAGACCGCCTGATGGGATTGCCTTGAGCCGCAACTGACCGCTTAATGGGGTATCGGTCGATGGAGCAGGCGATGGATCAAGAGACCCAATTCGGGCTGGTGCGGCACGAGCGGCGTGGTGGCGTGGTGCTGCTGAAGATGGCGCTGCGGCCGGTGAATGCGCTGACGGCGGCGCTGCGTCAGGCCTTGGCGCAGGCTTTGGCCGAGGTCGAGGCCGATCCGGCGGCACAGGCTGTGGTGATTTGTTCAGACATCGGGGTGTTTTCGGCGGGCGGCGATCTACCAGAGGCTGCCAAGACCAATGCATCTGCGCTGACGCTTGCCGATCTATGTCTGGCGGTTGAAGCTTGTGCGAAGCCTGTGGTTGTGGCGCTGAATGGTCGGGCTTTGGGTGCGGGGCTCGAGTTGGCTTTGGCGGCGCATCGGCGGGTGGCATTGGCGGGCACGGTGTTGGGCCTGCCCGATATCAGGCTTGGCGCGGTTCCAGGGGCGGGGGGCACGCAGCGTTTGGCGCGGCTGGTCGGTGCGCAGGTGGCGCTGCGGATTTTGCTTGAGCCGGGCAGTCTGACGGCATCACAGGCGCTGACAATCGGCTTGGTCGATCAGGTGGTCGAGCAAAAGCTGCTAGAGGCTGCGGTCGAGGCCGCAACTTCTCTGATCGGCGCGGCGCAGCCGGATGGTCTGCCGCGCAGCATGCAGCGGCGCGAGGGGTTGCGCGACGGCAAGGCCTTTCATGCCGCGGTGATGGCGGCGCGCGCAAAATTCGAGGGCGCGCTCTTGCCCGCCCCGCAGCGCGCCATTGATTGTGTCGAAGCCGCACAGCTTTTGCCGCCAGATCAAGCGCTTGCCTTTGAGGCCGCCGCCCATGCCGAGCTGATCCACAGCCCCGAGGCGCAGGGTCTGCGTGCGGCGTTCTTGGCCGAGCGGCGGGCGCTGATGTTGCCAAAAGATTTGGCGCAGCTGGGGCTTGCGCGGCTTGCGTCGGTGACGATCTGGGGTTCAGATGCCAGTGTCGGCGAGGTGGCGGTGCAGGCTTTGGCGGCGGGAATGCAGGTTTGCATCGTCGAGCCGCAGCACGAGGCGCTGAGTGCGTGTCTTAAGCAGATTGCTGTGCGCCAAGCCGAGGCGGTCAGCGCGGGGCGACAAAGTGCCGAGGCCCGTGACGCCGATTGGGCGCGGTTGCAAGGCTCGCAAGACCCCGAGCGGCTGCGAGGCGCCGCACTTTTGCTGGTTGGAAAGACCGCGCCCGCGTTGCCGCTGCCTCTGGCGCAGTCGGTGTTGCTGGGGGCCTTGCCCGCCGCGGGCGAGGGCGCACGGGTGGCTTTGACACCGGCACAAGCGGGGCAGTTTTCCGAACTGGGCCACAACGGTCAGGCCGCTCCTGAGTTGCTGGCGCGGGTGTTGAGTTTTGGCCGCCAGCTTGGCTGGCGGGTGATGCTTGTTGGTGCCGGAGGCTCGATTGATCAGCGCCTGCGCGCGACGCTGGCCACCGTGATCGCCGCGCTCGAGGCGCAGGGCTTGGCGCGGGCGGTGATTGTGGCGGCTCTTGGCTCTTATGGGTTGGGGCATGATGGCAGCAAGACGCTGCCGGCGCGGCCACCGGAAGCTGAACAGATTTTCAGCACCTGTGTCGCGGCGCTGTGCAATCAAGGCGCGCGGCTGGTCGAGGAAGGTGTGGCGTTTCAGCCCTCGGATGTCGATGCGGTCAGCGTGATGTCGGGGATGTTTCCACGCTGGCTGGGCGGGCCGATGTTTCTTGCCGACCGCAAGGGGCTCTTGGTCATGCGCGCAGAGCTGCGCCAGCTGGTGCCGCAAAAACCTAAGCTTTATGCGCCAAGTGCTTTGTTTGACACGCTTATTTCGGAAGGCCGCAGCTTTGCAAGCCTGAACCGGGCAGGCTAGCTTTGGCTTGGCTTAGGCAAGGATCACGCCGACCAAAACCGCCATCAGGCCCAGAAACGACACCGCTAGGGCTGCCATATTCAGCACCACCACGCGCTGCATCTTTGCCCGTGCCTCGGCATCGGGCAAATTGGCGCGCTTGATGCCCAGCACGATCCAGATGCAACCTAAAAGCCCAAAAATGCCCAAAATCGTAAGGGCTGCACCGCCCCAGATCACGAATTGCATAAGGATTTCCTCGTTTTTGCCTTCTGCGGGGTAGCGTGATCGGCGCGTGCTTGCAAGGCCCGCTTGATCCTGCGCCGCGAGGGCTATAGGAACGGGGCAATCCTTGCAAAGCGAGTTGTCAAATGAATGATGCCTATAGTGTAACCGCCGACGAATTGCGCCAATTCATCGAAAGGTTCGAGCAGCTGGAATCCGAGAAAAAGGATGTCAGCGAGCAGCAAAAAGAGCTGATGGCCGAGGCGAAGGGCCGTGGCTATGACACCAAGGTGATGAAAAAGGTCATCGCATTGCGCCGGCGCAAGCCCGATGAGATTGCCGAAGAAGAGGCGATCATCGAGATGTATAAGTCTGCCTTGGGTATGCAGTAAGTCAGATTTGGGGGGCATTTGCCCCCCTTTTTCTTAGGGCGCGATAAAGCGCACACCGGGCATTTGTGCAATGCGGGCAACGTCTTGGGCGTAAAGCTGCGACAGCGCGTCCACAACCTCTTGGGTCCAACCTGGCATCTCGACCTCGGCCTCCAGCCGCTCGGGCAGGGCGAATTTCTCTAAAAACGCCGTGACAATCTTGCGCCGCTGCGCCACCGAGCCGGGGGGGTGATTGGCAAGATAGCCTTGCAGCCGCGTTAAGCCCTCGGGCGCCATCAGCGTAGCCAAAAGATCGTCATCCCCCCGCAGCGCGACATCTTCGGGCAAATCGGCCACCGCGCGCAGCACCTCGGGCCAGATCAGCGGCGTATCCTCATCACACCAGACCGTAAGCGGCACACCTGGCGAAAGTTTCATAATCCGTTCAAGGGTTTCCGACCATCTTAGCGTGAAAAGGTCTGTAGCGCCGATAAAGTCGTCATAGGTTTTATCCTCGATTCTTTGCAGCAGCATCGGCAAAAACGTCGCTGGATTGCGGATGGCCAAAAAGAATTCGGCCTCGATCTCGGGAAAAATCTGGTTAAAAGCCTGCACCCTTTCGCCCGCCACTGGATAAAGTTTCTTATCCAAAACCCAAGGCGGCAACGACAAAAAGCTGTCCCATGACAGGATCAGCCGGTCGGCAAGGGCTTCTTCCATGATCTTATCAAGGATAAGCGCTTGGGTGTCGCGATCGGCCTGCCCGCCCTTTAGCTCTTTGACAGTATCGCGCAGCAGATGGCGATAGCGTTTCGGGCCGGGGACCGAGACGGCATGTTGGGTTAAAATGTCGCGATCTTTCAGCAGGGATTTCAACAGACGCTCTTCGTCGGTGAAATGCGCGCCAAGGTGGTAAACGATCCGCATAAGTTACTGTACCTGATGACTGCTTTGTTCTTTGCGCCACTATAGCCGCTTTTCTTTACAGGGAAACCGGTTTCGGATAAGTCGATCTATATGATGTCCGATAAAAACACTCAGATACCACGACGGCGTTGGCCAAGCTGGTTGGATGGCTGGTCGATTGCCGCAGCTGCCGTGGCCATGGTGGTGTTGGCGCCGATGCTCTCGGTGGTTTGGCTGGCGCTGACGGCAACGGGCAATATCTGGCCGCATCTGTTGTCGACCGTGCTGCCGCGCTATCTGGCGGCCACGCTGCGGCTGATGCTGGCCGTGGGGGTGCTGACAGCGGTGATGGGGGTTGGCACGGCTTGGCTGGTGACGATGTACCGCTTTCGCGGTGCAAAGGTGATGTCCGCCCTCTTGTTGTTTCCGCTGGCGATCCCGGCCTATGTTGGCGCCTATGCCTTGGTCGATTTTCTGGATTATTCCGGCCCCATGCAGCGGGCCTTGCGCGCCGCGTTTGGCTGGACCTCGGCGCGCGATTATTGGTTTTTCGAGATCCATTCCGAGCCGATGGCGGCGCTGGTGCTTTCGGCGGCGCTTTATCCTTATGTCTATCTGCTGACCCGGGCTGCGCTGCGCGAGCAATCGGGGGCAAGCTACGAGGTGGCGCGCGCGCTTGGGCTGGGGCCTTGGGCACTTTTTTGGCGGCTGGGGCTGCCCTTGGTGCGGCCTGCGGTGGCGGTTGGGGTGGCGCTTGCGATGATGGAGACGGTGGCTGATTTTGGCACTGTGGCGACCTTTGGCGTGCAAACGCTGACCACGGGGGTGTTCTCGACCTGGCTGAACGGCGGCAATGCAGGCGGGGCTGCGCAGATTTCCGGCGTGATTTTGGCGCTGGTTTTGGGGCTTGTAAGCCTTGAACGCTATAGCCGCAGGAACGCGCGCTTTTACGCCCAGGCCCGCGCCAGCCGTCCGGTGGTGGCGCAAGATCTGGCAGGCTGGCGTGGCGCGTTGGCGCTTTTGGCCTGCGCACTGCCGTTTTGCATGGGCTTTGTGCTGCCGGTGGCGGTGATGGCGGGCCATGCGCTGGCCAAGCCCGAGGCTTGGGCGGCGGCAGGGCTGGGGCAGGCGGCACTGAACACGGTTTTGGTGGCGGGGGTGGCGGCCGTGGTGACGGTTTCCGCAGCCTTGGTACTGGTTTACGCGGCAAAGCTGGCGCGCCGCAGGCTGGCGCAAGCGGTGCTGCCGCTGACGGCCTTGGGCTATGCGGCCCCCGGCGCGGTGCTGGCGGTGGGGATCTTGCTGCCGCTGGCAGCCCTTGACCACCGGCTGGCCGATCTGGTGCTGGCGATCAGCGGCACGGATCCGGGCCTGATGCTGACGGGCACTGCCGTGGCGATCATTCTGGCCTATGTGGTGCGGTTTTTCGGCATAGCACAAGGCGCTGTCGACGCAGGCTTTGGCCGCATCGCGCCCTCGCTGCCGATGGCCGCGCGCGCGCTGGGGCGCGGCCCTGCGGCAACGCTGCGCGCGATCTACCTGCCGCTGATGCGCGGCTCTGTCGGCTCGGCGCTTTTGGTGGTTTTTGTCGATTGCGTCAAAGAACTGCCCGCAACCTTGCTGCTGAGGCCGTTCAATTTCAACACCCTTTCCACCCGCGTTTACGAGCTTGCCAGTCTAGAGCGCATCGGCGAGGCCGCCCCCGCCGCCCTGATCGTCACCGCTGTTGGTCTGGTGGCGGTGACACTTTTGGCGCGCAGCAGTCAATCTGATTAAACCTACGCAATCCGTCTTGCACTTGCTGCTGCGACTTGCTAAATCGGCGCTGTGTTGCCCTTATAGCTCAGCTGGTAGAGCACCTGATTTGTAATCAGGGGGTCTCGGGTTCGAATCCTGATGGGGGCACCATTTAGCTTCAGATTCTAAGTCCAGCGCTTAGCTAAGCATCTGTTAATACACACATATTGCAACTTGCCTCAGCTTAGGCATCGATTTGTGTGGACCAAAATGCTGACCAAAAACATCCCTTATACGTTTAACCGTGGCGGTTACTTTTACTTTTCGCGTCGTGTTCCATCAGACTTGCTGCATCATTATAGCTACCCCAGAATCGTGCAGGGGCTTCGTACCAAGTCGCAACAAACAGCTAAAACACGCGCTTTGGTTGCAGCTGCAAAACTCGATGAACGTTGGTCACAATTGCGCTTGGCACATGGCGATGTCTTTGGCGCTAAGCTGCAAAAAGTTGGCACTGAAGCTGCCCCGCATAGTCGCAGGTATAACGTTGAACCTCAGGTTGCTGAAGCGCTAGGGCCAACACTGGCTGAAGCCTTAAAGCTATATGTGACACAAAAGGGCAAAGGCCGTGGCAAGACGTTTCAAGCGGGGGCTGAGCGAGCTTGTTCTTACCTTATAGCTGCATGTGGGGTTAAACCTTTGACCAGCTATAGCAGAACAGATGCCCTGAAGTTTCGAGATTGGCTGATCGCAAAGGGACTTAGCGGCTCCAGTGTCACCCGTGTGATGTCGAGCCTGAAAGCTGTGATAAACTTTGCGACTTCAGAACTGGCCTTAGAAACACGAAACCCTTTCATTGGCATTTATCATGATCGCAAAGCAGGTGTGCTAGATCGAAAGCCAATCCCGCTTATCAGCATCCGTAAGATTCAAAGCCAATGCGTTAAAGGTGATGATGAAATGCGATGGCTTGCAGCTTTGGTCTCAGACACAGGAATGCGCCTTGCTGAAGCGACAGGATTGCTGCGTGAAGACTTTGTGCATGTAGAAGGTGACTTACCATTTATCCGTATAATTCCATATACTTGGCGGACACTTAAGACTGAAAGCAGTAAACGAAACGTACCATTAGTCGGCGCATCGCTTTGGGCTGCTAAACGTATCATGTCACAAGAGCCAGTCAGCCGCTTTGCTTTCCCAAGGTACAATAAAACTGCCATCACAAATGCCAATTCAGCAAGTGCTGCCCTGAACAAATGGATGAAGCCGATGATACCCGCAGGGTGTTCCATGCATAGCTTTAGGCATTCCATGCGTGACAGGCTCAGAGCAGTACAATGCCCTGCTGATATTGTTGATCAGATTGGAGGCTGGCAAACCAATGGTGTTGGGCATGGCTATGGGGAAGGCTACCCAATCGAGGTTCTGCATGAGTGGTTGTCAAAGGTAAGCCCTTGAGTGTCCACACAAATCGATGCCTAAGCTGAGGCAAGTTGCAATATGTGTGTATTAACAGATGCTTAGCTAAGCGCTGGGCTT
>CAJXWJ010000036.1 GCA_913062925.1 uncultured Pseudorhodobacter sp.
TCAAGCAGAAGACGGCAGAGGAGATAAGTCGAGGGGACTGGAGTGCAGACGTGTGGTCGTCCGATCTGTGGTGGTGGGCAAGCCCACATTCTATCAGCGCGCGGGCTTTGTTTTTGGCGGCATGCAAACGCCCTATCCGGCAGAGCTGGTGGGGGTGTTTGGCGGCACCGGCTGTGCTGCGGTCTACCCCGCGGCATTTGACGGGATCTAGCGGCGCGGCTTCGCCGCAAGAGGGGAGCGCTTGCGCGCGGTGGGCGCCCGGTGCAGCCTATGGCACAACGACAGCGCGAGGGAGAGGCTGATGGCTTTGGCGATCTGGACGGCGCTGGCGATGCTGGCTTTTGCTGGCAACTCGATCTTGACCCGCATGGCGGTGGGGGCGGGGGCGATTGATGCGCAAAGTTTCGCGCTGATCCGGCTGGTGTCGGGGGCCTTTATGTTGGCGCTGGTGATGCTGTGGCGCAAGCGGCAATGGCCCGCGCTGCGCGGTCGGGGGCCGGCGGTTCTGGGGCTTTTGGTCTATTTGTTCGGCTTTTCCGCTGCCTATGTCAGCCTAAGCGCGGGCACTGGCGCTTTGATCTTGTTTGGCATGGTGCAGGTGACGATGTTTGCGGGCGCGCTTTTGGCGGGTGAGGCGGTGGCGGCCAAGCGCTGGGCTGGGGCGGGGTTGGCTTTGGCCGGATTGGTGGTTTTGCTGGCGCCAAAGCTGGTTTTGGGTGGGCTGTGGCCGATGCTTGCGATGACGGCGGCGGGTGTGGGCTGGGGGATTTATTCGCTGGCTGGACGGCGGGCGGGTGATCCCTTGGCGGCGACGGCGGCGAATTTTGTGCTGGCGGTGCCGGTGGCGGCGCTGATCTGGGCGGTCTGGGGCGGTGGCGATTGGCTGCCGCGCGGGGTTGGTCTTGCGGTGTTGTCGGGGGCTGTGACCTCGGGTTTGGGCTATGCGCTGTGGTATAGGGTGCTGCCGCAGCTGGGGGCCTCGCGTGCGGCGGTGGCGCAGCTGACGGTGCCGGTGCTTGCGGCGACGGCGGGGCTGGCGCTGGGCGAGCCGATTGGGCTGCGCTTTGCGATCTCGGCGCTTTTGGTGTTGGGCGGTGTGGCTTTGGCCAGCCGCTAAAGCGCCTTATGCAGACGCCGCAGGGTTTTTGTGACGCCGCCATCGGTGTCAACGCGGCTTAGGCCAGTGTCGGCAAAGCCATGACGCTGCCAAAAAGTGCGGCCCTTGGGGTTGGTGTCAAGCACGCCCAGATAGATATTGCTGCAGCCTTTCGCCCGTGCGCGCGCCAGAACCTCGGCCAGCAGCGCCGCACCCATGCCTTGGCCGCGCGCCCAATCGGCAAACATCATCTGGCCCAGATAGGCATCGCCCGCCGCTGGAAAGCCAAAGGACAGCTCGGCCACGCCGGCAAGCTGCGCGCCCTGAAACAGGCCCAGACGCTGGCTTTGTGCGGGGTCGCAATTGGGCGGCGCATCGGTCATAAATTCTGTCGCCAAGGCTTCGGGATCAAAATCCAGCCGATCGAGCGCCCAATAATCGCTGGTGGCCTGATACATCTGCACCAGCGCTGCGCGATCTGCGGCAGGATCAAGCGGCCTGATCATCGCACCATCACCTCGAGCGGATCGTAAAGCAGGCTTTGCCCCCAAGCGGCATCGGCAAGGCTATCGGGTTTGAAACGGATGCGGCCAAGGTCGAGATCATCGCGCGAAAAGAACCGCCGCTGGGTGACCACGCCTTCGGGGTCGCGCCATTGCGGGTCGATCTCTCCGGCGGTGATGGTGCAGCGAAAGAACAGATCGACCTGATGAAAGCCCGAAGCCGGATCGTAAAACTCGTTGATCAGCGCAGGCGCGCCCACGGCCACGCGCAGACCGGTTTCTTCATAGACCTCGCGCATCAGATTGTCAGGCAGCGAGGCCCCCGATTCCACGCCACCGCCCGGCGCGCACCACAGATCAGACCGCCCGCCCGGATAGGCATTGACCAAAAGCAGCCGATCCTGATGCAGGATCAGCGCGCGGGTCGCAAGGCGTGTGGGGCGTTTTGACATGGGCCTAAGCTGATCTGACCGCCCGCGCGGGTCAAGGGCTTATGCAGCGCGCGCCAAAGTTTGCAGCCTGCGCTCTGACCACAAAAGATAAAGCGATCCGGCCAAAATCAGCAAAATCCCCAGCCAATAGCTGCCTTCGGGGGCGAAATTCAGCACCAGCCAACTGACGAAGATATTTGAGAACAATTTCAAATCATCAAAGGGCTGCACAAAGCCCGCATCGGCATTGGCATAGGCCAGCGTCAGAAAATGCTGCGCGCCATACATGATGACACCGCCCAGCAGCAGCAGCGCCAAGATCTGCCCCGTTGGCAGCTCGAACCCCGCTTGCAGCGAAAACAGCCCGTTTACTGGCGCGATCAGCACCAAAAGCCACATGGTGATCGCGGTTTGCGGCTCGTCTTGCGTCAGGCGCTTGGTGATCAGCGAAGCCCCGCCCCAGCAGATCGCGGCGGCCAGCGGGTAAAGCGTGGCAAGCGTCAGCGCCCCCTCCCATGGCCGCAGCAAGATCATCGCGCCCGAAAACCCCAGCGCCGCCGCGATCCAGCGGTTGGCCCCGACGCGTTCGCGCAGCAAAACCGCCGCGCCAATCATCACGAAAAACGGCGAGGTCATCACCAAAGCCACCACATGCCAAGGCGCCATCCCCGAGGCGAAAGCTTGGGTAAAGGCCTGCACCCCCAGCACCGACAGCAAAATCCGCGCGCCGTGCAGCAGCGGGTGACGCGTCTTCATCCGCGACAGCCCCTGCCGCCAGATGAAGGGGGCCGAGAACACCATCGCGATGGCATATTGCCAAAATGCATCCGATTGCGGCTTGAACCCCATTTTATAGGTCACGGTCCAAGTGATCGCATTGGCCGCCGCAAAGGCGATGCCCGCCAGCACCATGAACAGCGCGCCGCGCAGGGGGGATGGGCTGGGCTCTGACATCGCTTTGGTCCTTGGGTTTGAGGGCGGGCTTGGTTCAGCCCTTGCGCACCACGCGGTTGACATGGCCCATCTTGCGGCCCGGCCGCGCCTCGGCCTTGCCATAAAGATGCAGGGCGGCGTCATTTTCGCGCAGGATCTGCGGCAGACGATCAATGTCATCGCCGATCAGGTTTTCCATCACCACATCGGAATGGCGCGCGCCATCGCCCAAAGGCAGGCCTGCGACCGCGCGGATATGTTGTTCGAACTGATCGACCGCACAGCCGTTCTGGGTCCAATGGCCAGAATTATGCACCCGCGGCGCGATTTCATTGACGATCAGCCCCTTGGCGGTGACGAAAATCTCGACCCCCATGACGCCGACATAATCCAGCGCGTTTAAAATCCGCGCCGCCAGCAAAATCGCATCCGAGCGCTGCGCAGGCGTCAGGCGTGCGGGCAGGGTGGTGGTGTGCAAAATGCCGCTGCGGTGCACATTCTCGCCCGGATCATAGCAGGCCACCGATTGATCGAGCCCGCGCGCGGCGATGACCGAAACCTCGTGGCTAAAGTCGATAAAGCCTTCCAAGACCGAAGGCGCGCCGTTCATGCTGGCAAAAGCCGCCTCGGTATCTTCGGGCGAGGTCAGCCGTGCCTGGCCCTTGCCGTCATAGCCAAGCCGCGTGGTCTTCAGGATCGACGGCGTGCCAATCTCGGCCACCGCAGCCGCCATTTCGGCAGCCGTATTTACGGCGCGGTAGGGCGCGCAGGTTAGGCCCAGCCCGGTCAGAAAGTCTTTTTCCAGAATGCGGTCTTGCGCAATCGCCAGCGCGCGGCGGTTGGGGCGAATGGGGCGCAGCGCTTCCAGCAGATCAAGGGCTGCGGTGGGGATGTTTTCAAACTCATAGGTGATCACATCCACCGTTTCGGCAAAAGCCGTCAGGGCGGCCGCATCGTCATAGCTGGCCGTGGTCAGCGCATGGGCGACATCGGCGGCAGGCGGGTTGGCGCTTGGCTCGAAAATATGGCTGCGATAGCCCAGCCGTGCGGCTGCAACCGACAGCATCCGGCCCAATTGACCGCCGCCCAAAATCCCGATCGTCGCACCAAGCGGCAGGCTATTCATCTTTCGGCTCCTCTGGGATCGAGGCGGAAAGTGCCTCGCGCCATGCGTCAAGCCTCGCGGCAAGCGCCGGGTCTTGCAGCGCCAAAATCCCCGCAGCCATCAGCCCGGCATTGGCAGCCCCCGCAGCGCCAATGGCCATGGTGGCCACCGGAAAGCCCTTGGGCATCTGCAAAATCGAATAAAGACTGTCGACGCCCGACAGTGCCTTGGTCAAAACCGGCACGCCGATCACCGGCACGCGGGTTTTGCTGGCCATCATGCCGGGCAAATGCGCCGCCCCGCCCGCGCCTGCGATAATCACCTGCACCCGACCCGCTGCGGCCTTGCCATAAGCCCAAAGCCGATCCGGCGTGCGATGCGCCGAGACGATCTTGGTTTCATAAGAAATGCCCAGCTGATCCAAAATCAGCGCGGCTTCTTTCATCGTTGGCCAATCCGATTGGCTTCCCATGATGATCCCGACATCGACCTTCATATCGCTCTCCGCGTTGTTCTTGGCCCGTGTCATATCGAAAAGGGCCGCAGAGGCAAGGAAAAGCAGGGATTCAGGCGATGATATTGGGGATCAGCTTGTCTTCGATGCGGGTGATCTGGTCTTTCAGCGCCAGCTTTTGCTTTTTCAGCCGCCGTAAGGTCAGCACATCGGGCCGGCCCAAGGTTTCCAGCGCATGCACGGCCTCGTCCAGATCGCGATGCTCGCGCTGAAGCACAGCCAGCTTCACGCGCAGCAGATCGTCAAAGTTCATTTCGGGCGAGGCATTCATAGCGAAGGGGATCCAGTCTTGCTGTCAGTTTGCAGGATACAGTGATTCGCAGGCCTCGTGGGTAAAATTCGCACGGTAATTGATGTTTTTCTTGCAATTGCTTGCTCTTGCGGTCGCGCGGGCCTGCCCCCATATTTGGAACACGGGTGCCGCAGCATGGGCCCGCATATGTCGCTTTTTGAAAGGACATCGTTATGACGAAACTTACCTTTGGGGCGCATCCCTTTCTTTTGGGCTTTGAACAGCTTGAACGTCTGGTCGAGCGCACTGCAAAAACCGCTTCGGAAGGCTATCCGCCGTTTAACATCGAGGCGACTTCGGACCACACCTACCGCATCACTTTGGCCGTGGCGGGGTTTCGCGACGAAGATCTGTCGATCACGGTCGAAGATCGGCAATTGGTGGTGCGCGGCCGTCAAGGCGAAGACACCAGTGACCGCGTTTTCCTGCATCGCGGCATTGCGGCGCGGGCATTTCAGCGCTCTTTCGTGTTGGCGGATGGGGTCGAGGTGGCAGGGGCCGATCTGGATCACGGCTTGTTGCACATAGATCTGCGCCGCTCTTTGCCCGATACCATCGTTCAGACCATTCACATTGGCCGGAAATAGGAGGCTATGATGAACGTCGCATATGATGCTTTGCCCGCAGGTGCCGACCGCATCGTTTATGTCCGCCCTGTCGCCGTTTCTGGCCTGCCCGAAGAGCTGAAAGTAAAAATGGCCGGTGCGACAACCGTCTATTCTGTCCACAGCCAAGATGGCGAGCCTTTGGCCTTGGTGGCCAATCGCGATTTGGCCTTCAGCCTTGCGCGTCAGAACGACTTTGCCCCCGTCAACGCGCATTAGTGCGGGGCTGTCGGCCTATAACTTTGGTTGCACTAAGGGCTTTGGCCCTGCTGGTTTATAGACAGCCCCCGTGGCCACGGCCTAGGGGCTGGCGCTAGAAGCCAAGTTTTCTCGCGTCGCATCAAGGATATAGACCGATGACCAAATCTTACTCTGCGTTGCAAATTGCCCTGCATTGGGCGATTGCTGTGCTTATTGCCGCAAATTACCTGATCAGCGACGACATGGAGCGCGATTTTGACGCCGCTCTGGGTGGGGCGGCGGTCAGTGATTGGACCGCCAGCTTTCATGTCTGGGTTGGGGTGTCTGTGCTGGTGCTGGCCTTGCTGCGGCTTTTGGTGCGGCAGATGTCAGGCGGTTGGCACGAGGTGGCCACCACTCTGGCCGACAAAGCCGCGCTTTGGGGTCACCGTGCGCTTTATGCGCTGATGGTTTTGGTGCCAACGTTGGGGGTGATCGCTTGGTTTGGCGGTATCGCGATTTCGGGCGACCTGCATGTGATCGCGATGAATGCGATGATGCTGCTGGTGCTGGGCCATTCGGCGATGGCGCTTTATCATCAGTTTGTGGTCAAAGACGGCTTGCTGTTGAAGATGATGCGCCCGCGCTAAGGGGTTTGGGCCGCCCGCAAGCGGCCCAAAGCTCTATTCCTGTTCGGCCAGAAAACGCTCGGCATCCAAGGCCGCCATGCAGCCCATGCCGGCGCTTGTGACGGCTTGGCGGTAGATGTGATCGGTCAAATCACCGGCCGCAAAGACGCCCGCAATCGCGGTGCGGGTCGATCCGGCTTCGACCTGCACATAGCCGCCCGAATGCAGCGGCAGTTGGTCTTTCACCAGTTCCGAGGCTGGCGCGTGGCCGATGGCGACAAAAAAGCCTTCGCATGGCACGATCTTTTCTTCGCCCGTCAGCAGGTTGCGCGTCCTGACACCCGTCACCCCCAAGGGGGATTCGGTGCCGACCACCTCGGTGACTTCACTGTTCCACAGCATCTCGATCTTGGGGTGCTTGAACAAACGGTCCTGCATGATCTTTTCGGCCCGCAGCGTGTCGCGGCGGTGAATAAGCGTCACTTTCGAGGCAAAGTTGGTCAGAAACAGCGCCTCTTCCACCGCGGTATTGCCGCCGCCGATCACGGCGATTTCGCGGCCGCGATAGAAAAAGCCATCACAGGTGGCGCAGGCCGAAACGCCAAAGCCCTTGAACTTTTCCTCGGATGGCAGGCCCAGCCATTTTGCTTGCGCGCCCGTAGCCAAGATCACGGCATCCGCGGTGTAGGTGGTGCCAGAATCGGCCTGTGCCACAAAGGGCCGCGCGCTCAGATCAAGGCTGGTGATGTAATCGCTGATCACTTCGGCGCCCATCGCCTCGGCATGGGCCTGCATGTTCACCATCAGATCGGGGCCCTGAATATGCTTTTCGCCGGGCCAGTTTTCGACCTCGGTCGTGATGGTCAACTGACCGCCGGGCTGCAAGCCTTGCACCAAGATCGGCTGCAACATCGCGCGGGCCGAATAGACCGCCGCCGTATAGCCCGCAGGCCCCGAGCCGATAATCAGAACTTTGGTGTGACGGGTCTGGGTCATGGCGCTCTCCGATATCTGTTTGCACTGATATAAGCGCTGCGATCCAGCGGGGGAAGCCCTGCAAAGCAAGCCTGCTGCGGCGATAGGACGCTGAAGTTTTGCAAAGATTTTCGACAGCCCACGAAAGAATATTGCGCAAATCTGGGGTTGGGCCTAGATAAAGGGTCAGAAAAGGGGAAACCAAATGGCCGGAAATAAGCTTGATCCGATCGACCGCCGCATTCTTGCAGAATTGCAGGCGGACGGGCGGATGACCAACGTCGAGCTTGCCAGCCGTGTTGGCATCTCGGCCCCGCCCTGCCTGCGCCGTGTCCGCACGCTGGAAGAGGCCGGCTACATCAAAGGCTATCACGCCGATATCGACAGCCGCGAGATGGGCTTTGAGGTGCAGGTTTTTGCGATGGTGCGGCTGCAAAGCCAAGCCGAAGCAGATCTGTCGACCTTTGAGGCGCGCTGCCGCGCTTGGCCCTTGGTGCGCGAATGCCATATGCTGAACGGCGAGATCGACTTTATCCTGAAATGCGTCGCCCCCGATCTTTCCAGCTTTCAGGCATTTTTGACCGAGCATCTGCTGAAGGCCGAGAATGTTGCCAATGTGAAAACCTCACTGGTGATCCGCTGCGCCAAAGATCAACCTGGTCTGCCCTTCGAGGTGCTGGAAGAGCGTCTGGCCAAGCAGGCCTAAACGCCGCAGGAGCCTAAAACGTTAAGGCGGCCCCTATGGTGCAGAGAACACCAGGGCCGCCTTAACCAAGCATTACCATGTTGCACCAAGCAGAGAGCCATCTTCGGCAGAAGCGGTCTTACCATATGGCTTGGCAGCTGTTTTCACAGAGGGACATCTGTGGCTTAAACATGGCGAAAAAACGCCGCTCTGTCAAAGTTTATTCATATTTGCCTTATTTGTGAGGACGGTCGCTGCTCTTAGGCGCGATTGTTTTCCTCTGTGCGACAGTGTCAGCGCTTTGTGGTCTAGGCTTTGGTGAAAATGAAAAAAGGCCGGACAAAGTCCGGCCATTTTTATGCGAATCAGAACATGTTTAGCGCGCGGCAAGCGCGGTGGATTTTGGCGCCGCAATCGCCTTCATCGCCTCGGGGCGGCGGCGCTGGCCGCGGGTCCAAGGCAGAGCAACCTGAGGTTCAGCGCTTGCAGCGATTGCGGATTTCATCCAGCGGCGTTCTTTTTTCATGGCCTATTCCTTTCGGACCCAAATGCTTCGTTAGGGCTAATATCGCTGGGCAATGCGGCGGCGATTGGACCGAAATCGCAAAAGCTGCAAAAGATGGGATCGCGGATTTTGGCAAATTATGGCGGGTCTGCCCAAATTAAAGCCGGGCATTTCCCTCAATTATCGGCGGTTTTGGAAACAATCAGCGCCAGTGTTGCGCCAAGCGTTTAAATCCTGCGGCAAATCTGCGGCAAAGCCTGTCAGGTTTCTGCCCAGATTACAGCCGGATCACCGAGATCAACCGGCCATAGTCGGCCTCGCCTGCATGGGTGGTGCGGCGGTAGGAATAGAATCGCTCGGGATCGGAGTAAGTGCAATGGCGCGTCCAGTCCGCCTGTCCCACCCCCGCCGCACGCAACCGCCACAGGCCATAGCTTGGCAGATCAAACTGCATCTTGTTGCCGCTGCCTTGGGCGAAAAAGCGGCGGGTCTCGGGGTCGTCGTCGGTAAAGCTTTCAAAAAACTCTGGCCCGACCTCATAGGCGGCTTGGCTGATGCAGGGGCCGATCACCGCTGCAATGTTTTGCCGCTGCGCGCCCAAAGCCTGCATGGCGGCAAGCGTTGCCTCAAGCACCCCGTCCTTTGCACCGCGCCAACCGGCATGGGCGGCGCCAATCACACCGGCGCGCGCATCGGCAAACAGCACCGGCTGGCAGTCTGCGGTCAGGATCGACAGCGCCACGCCTTTGGTCGCCGTGACCATTGCATCCGCCTGCGGCCTTATCGCCAGCGGTCCTGTTACGGTCAGCACATCGGCCGAATGCACCTGATGCACGCCGATCAGATGATCCAACGGCACCGCCATCGCCTCGGCCACCCGTTTGCGGTTGATGCTAACAATATCGGCCTGATCGCTTGACCCCGCGCCACAGTTCAGCCCCGCAAAAATGCCCGACGAGGCCCCACCCCTGCGGGTGAAAAAGCCGTGTTTTGGGGTCAGGGTGGGCGAGGTGATTAGGTCCAGCATCATGCAAATCCGGCAGGAGGAGGGGCGCCTTGTGGAAACAGCGCCAGCGCTTTGAACAGGTTCCCCATTTCTTCAGGCGCGGTCAAGCGGCGCGTGGCGGCTTGGTGCGCATCTGCCGCCGTGCCGGTCAGCCCGCGCGCCAATTGCGCCGCGCGCTGGTGCAGGCCAAGGCCCGCCAAAAGCGCGCCTTGGGTGGTATAGGCATGGGCGCAGCCTGCCGCGCGGGCCAAGGCCTCAAAGTCGACATGTGCGGTCAAATCGGCCTCGCCCGGTGCTGCCAAGGGGTCGCAAAACTGATGCGCCCGCAGCGCCTGAAAGGTATCGCCCTGCGAGATCCAGCCGCCGTAATCAATCACCAAAGCCAGCCCGCCCTGCGCCGAAATCCGCGCCGAGATCGCGTCGATAATCGCAGGGGCTGCGGGGCAAATCTCGACCACCGTGCCGGGGGGCGTCTGTTGCAGCCGGTGCGCAAGCGCTGCCACCGCCACCGCGGCACCGCGGCCAAAGGCCAAGACGCCCTCGCGCGCGCCGATCATCGTTTCAGCCCAGCCCGCACCCTCGCGGCTGAATTGGCGAATGGGCAGGGCATCAAAAAACTCATTGGCCAGCAGCAGCAGCGGTGCCTGCGGCAGATCTTCGGCGCGGTCATACCAAGTCACGCGATAGCCTGCCAAAGTCTTGCGCTGCACCGCGCGCAGGCTGGCCGAGGCTTCGACCAGACAGATATTGGCGGCTGCATGAAACCCCGGCACCTTGGCCGTGGCGCGCAAGACATCGGCCATCAAAGTGCCGCGCCCGGGGCCAAGTTCGGCCAGCGTAAAGGCCGAGGGCGCGCCTTGATCAAGCCAGCCTTGCGCCAAGCACAGGCCCAAAAGCTCGCCAAACATCTGGCTGATCTCGGGGGCGGTGATGAAATCGCCCTGCGCGCCAAAGGGGTCACGGGTGGCGTAATAGCCATGCAGCGGGTGCAACAGGCAATCGGCCATGTAATCGGCAAGGCTGATCGGGCCGCTGGCTTCGATTCTTTGCAGCAAAAGGCGCGCCAGTGGCGTCATCCGCGTTTGGCCCGCAGCACAAACCACAGCCCGACCACAAACATCGGCAGGGTCAAGATCTGCCCCATGGTCAGCCCATAGCCTGCCATCTGCCACGCAAGGCCCAAGGGGTTGCCATCAGAGACAAACTGCGCGTCAGGCTGGCGCACGAATTCGACCAAGAAGCGCGCGCAGGCATAGCCGATAAAGAACAGCCCCGCGATCCTGCCAGGAAAATGCAGCCAATTGCGCCGCCAGATCAGCCAAGACAGCACCAAAAGCAGCAGCAAGCCTTCAAGTGCGGCCTCGTAAAGCTGGCTTGGGTGGCGGGCGCAGACCGTCAGCACGCCGGCGCAGGTCTGCGCAGCCTCGCCCGGAAAAGCGACGCCCCAAGGCAGATCGGTCGGGCGGCCCCAAAGCTCTGCGTTGATGAAATTGGCGATCCGGCCCAGCAACAGCCCAATCGGTGCGACAGCCGCCATCAGATCGGCCAAGGGCAGCATAGAGATGCGGTGGCGTTTACAAAACCAAACCCCTGCGACCACCACACCCAGAAAGCCGCCGTGAAAAGACATGCCGCCCTCCCAAACCCGCAGCACCTGCAAGGGGTTCGACAGGAAATGATCGGGTTGATAAAACAGCCCATAGCCCAGCCGCCCGCCCAGGATCACCCCCAAGATCACCCAAGTCAGCAGGTTTTCAACCGTCTCGGCCGCCATCGGTGGCGCTTTTGCCCAAAGCCGCGGCGTGCGGATCATCTTGACGATCAGCTGCCAACCCAGCAGCAACCCCGCGATATAGGCCAAGGCATACCAGCGCAGCGCAAAGGTAACGGGCCCCAGATGCAGGGTGAAAATCTCGGGCGAAATATTGGGGAAGGCGATATAAGACATCTGCGGGCTCGCATTTTGGATTGCCTGTCTTGTCATGCCTTGGCGCGGGCTTGTCAACAAAGCCCTCCTTGCGCGCAAAGCCCGCGCGCCCCATATTAGGCAAAAGCGAAAGGAGGCCCAAATGACGGCCGGAAACAAACTTTTTGACGACATGTCCAAGCTGATGACCAATGCCATGGGCGTGGCACAGGGTGCAAAAACCGAAGCAGAGACCGCGATGAAGGGCTTTGTCGACCGCTGGCTTGCGGATCGCGATTTTGTGACCCGCGAAGAATTCGACGCAGTGCGGCTGATGGCGCAAAAGGCGCGCGAAGAAAACGCAGCGCTTGCCGCTCGTATTGCGGCATTGGAAGCCAAGGCCTAAGCCAGTTTTGCTGCCTGCTCGATAAAGTCTTGGTAGCGCGGGTCGTCTTCGGCCCGCCCACCTGCCTTTTCGACAATGGCGCGAATGTGGTCGGCGCAGCACAGCGCATGCAGCCGTGCAACATCGGGCAGCGCCATGGCACGGGCATATTCGGCCTGAAACGCATCGGCATAACGAAAGGCCGAGGTATCGACCTCGGTTCCCGCCTCGGCGGCGTCGAAATATTTTTCGGTATAGCGATCATTCAAAGCCACTGGCGATAGCGTGCCAGCCTTGAGGCTAAAACTTTCAGCCGAGCGCAGGGTGTAATGGTTGATCTGCGCCACCTTATGGGTAACATGGCTGGGCGGCAGGACGGTCATATGGCTTTTCAGCGGGCTCCAGCGGGTCAGGCGGCGGCCTTCGCTATTGACCCAAGCCATGCCAGAATCGCCCCAAGCCTTGCCGAAATTGGCCAGATCAATCTGACAGGGCGTGTGTTCGGTCAGCTTGCCAAAGCGGCGCGGCATGCGGAAAATAGATTTCACAAAGCGCGAGACATAGGCGTTGCGCGGGCAGGCATAGACGAATTGCCGATGCACCGGACGATCTTCAAAGCTTTTGACTCCCGAGGTGCCAAACACCCGCCAATTGATCGACATGCCGACATAGGCGGGGTCTTTGCCGCTGTCGATCAGATCGGTCAACAGGCCTTTGCCGCGATGAATTACTAGAAATTCATCAACATCGCAGATCAGCAGCCATTCCGCACGGCGCACCACGCGCAACTCCATCGCGGCGGCAAGTTTGGCGCGGGTGATGCGCGCGCCCGCGGGCAGATCATGGCGCAGATGATGCACCCAGCCCGCGGCCTCGAGCGCATCCAGCAGTTCGGGCGAGCGATCGGTGCAATTGTTGGTGACAACGGCCACATTGGCAAAGCCCAGCATCCGGTACCAGGTCACCCATTCCACCAAAAAAGCCCCTTCGTTACGCATCGAGGCCAAAACTGTCGTCCGCACCAAGTCACCCTTTCACATTCACGCCCTGTTATCCGCAATCAAGGAATCTGTGTAAAGTCGAATGGGTTAACAGAACAAAACTACAGCCCTTGGTTGAGCGGCTTGCCATTCGTGCGGCCAAGCGGCATTTTGCGGGCGAACAGGCAGGGATGCGCATGAAACTTTTTGTAGGCCTTGGCAATCCCGGGGCGAAATACGCGGGCAACCGGCATAACATCGGCTTTATGGCCTTGGACCGGATTGCCGAAGATCACGGCTTTGGGCCTTGGCGGCGCGGCTATCAGGGCATGGTCAGCGAAGGCAGGCTGGGGTCGGAAAAGCTGGTTCTGCTGAAACCCGAGACCTTTATGAACCTGTCAGGCCAATCGGTGCGCGCGGCGGTTGATTTCTTTAAAGTCGAGCTGGCCGATATCGTGGTGTTTCACGACGAGTTGGATCTTGCCCCCGGTAAATGTCGGGTCAAACAGGGCGGTGGCCATGCGGGGCACAATGGCTTGCGCTCGATCCACGCGCATCTGGGCGAGGCTTATGGCCGCGTGCGGCTTGGTATTGGTCATCCGGGGCATAAGGATGCGGTGGCCAATTATGTGCTGAATGATTTCGCCAAGGCCGATCAGATCTGGCTGGATGATCTGTTGCGCGGCATCTCGGATGGCGCGCAGGCCTTGGCCGCAGGCGATGGCGCCAAGTTCATGACAGCGGTGGCGCTGCGCACCAATCCACCCCGCGCCTCGACCGGCACGGAAAAGCCTGCAAGCCCTGCGCCCAAGCTGGCGAAAGAGCCGAAATCAAAGCCCGCAGCGGCCCCAGCCCCCGCCCCCGAAGACGCCGCAGACCCGCAAACCGCCTTGGCCAAGTTGAAAGACTTCTTCCGCTAAGCCGCCGCAGCAGATAGAAGACCGCATGGCCATTACCCTTACCTCGCTTTCCGACCTTGCCGCGCATGGCTTTGATGACATCATCGACGCCCGCGCGCCTGCGGAATATGCCGAAGATCATCTGCCCAATGCGATCAGCCTGCCGGTGTTGAACGACGCCCAGCGTGCCGAGGTCGGCACGATCTACAAACAGGTCAATCCCTTTACCGCGCGCAAACTGGGCGCGGCGCTGGTGGCGCAGAATGTGGCGACACATCTGCAAACCGTGCTGGCCGACAAGCCGGGTGGCTGGCGGCCCTTGGTCTATTGCTGGCGTGGTGGGCAACGTTCGGGGTCTTTTGCGCTGATCCTGTCGCAGGTCGGCTGGCGGGTGGAAACCATCGCGGGCGGCTATAAGGCGTGGCGCGCGCTGGTGGTCAAGGCGCTTTACGACACGCCTTTTCCCTGCCCTGTGGTGGTGCTGGATGGCAATACCGGATCGGCCAAGACCGAAATTCTGAACCTGCTGCCCGCACGCGGCGTGCAGGTGCTGGATCTAGAGGGCCTGGCCAATCATCGCGGCTCGCTTTTTGGGGCGATGGGGCCGCAGCCCAGCCAAAAGGCCTTTGATTGCGCGCTGGCGATGGCGATTTCTCGGCTGGATCCGGCGCGGCCGGTGGTGATCGAGGCCGAAAGCTCGAAGGTGGGCAATGTCAGCCTGCCGCCCGAGATTTGGAAGGCGATGCGCGCGGCCCCAAGGCTTGCGATTGTCACGCCGCTGCGGGCGCGGGCGCAGTATTTGGTGCGCGCCTATGCCGATATGGTGGCGGATGGGCCGCGTCTGGCTGCGGTGATCGAGCGGCTGCGGCCTGTGCATTCAGCCGAGCAGATCGCGCTTTGGCAGGCACAGGCGCTGGCGGGCGATTTTGCCACTCTGGCCGAAGGGCTGATGCAGCAGCATTACGACCCGCGCTATAACCGGCATCGCGAACGGATGGACGCAAGTTATGAGGATGTGGCAGCCGAGGGTTTGGCGCCAGACGACCTGACGCGGCTGGCCGATCAGATTGCCGCGCGCGTGCTGCAAGGGTGATCTAAAGGTGCGGCTGCGCCGCAAGTTTGGTCCTCACCGTCCGGCTGCGCCGGATCGGTTCAGGCTGGCGCGCGGGGCGGGCGTCAGGTCAGGGTGATCCGCGCGGTGCCGGTTGTAAGCACACCGATGATTGCGGCCTGATATCCAAGTGCGTGCAACTGCGGCAGCAGCGCGTCGGCTGCCGCGCGGGGCAGGGCGGCCAACAGCCCGCCTGCGGTTTGTGGATCATAAAGCAGCGCTTTTAGCGGGCTGTCTGCGCCTGACACCCGGCCAATCGTTGCCGCACGGTTGGCAGGCGCGAGGCTGGAGGCTATGCCCAAAGCTGCCAGCTCTTGCGCGCCTTTGAGCAGCGGAATGTGGTCTGCATGAACCTCGGCTGCAAGGTTTGAGGCGTCAAGGATTTCCAGCAGATGCCCCGCCAGCCCAAAGCCGGTGACATCTGTCATCGCATGGGCCAGGGGGGCAAGCAAAGCGCTGGCTGGGCCATTGGAGAGGCACATCTGCGTCAGCGTTTGCGCCACGGCCTCGCCCAAAAGCATCTGCGGCAGGCGTTGCATCGCCATTTCTGCCGCCATCACCGTGCCCGCGCCAATCGGTTTGGTCAGCAAAAGCACATCGCCCGCCTGCGCGCCGCCTTTGGCAATGGCGCGCGCGGCAAGGCCTGTGACGGAAAAGCCGATGGTCAGCTCGGCCCCGATCGAGCTGTGGCCGCCGACAATATCTGCGCCAGCGGCGGTAAAGACCTCGGCTGCGGCGGCCATGATCTCGGCCAGCATCTCGCCGCCCTTGGCAGAGGAGAGCGGCGGCAAGGTGATCTGTGCGAGCGCCACCTGCGGCTTGGCCCCCATCGCCCAGACATCGCCCAAAGCATGCAGCGCCGCGATCCGTGCCATCAGCCGCGCGTCTTGGGTAAAGGCGCGCAGATGGTCGGTGGTCAGCACTTGCACCCCGTTGGAGGTGGCCAAAATCGCCGCGTCATCGCCGCGCCCAGACAGCACCTCGGGGCGCTGCGGCGCGGGCACCGCCGCCAAGGCTGCCGCCAAATCTGCCGCCCCCAGCTTGGCACCGCAGCCGCCGCAAAGCGGCTTGGGGCCCATCGCCTCGACCAAGCCCAAGGCCGCCTCGCTGGGAAGATCGCGCGGCATCGGCGGGTAGTCGGCAAATTTCTGCATAAAGGTGCGGTCGATGCGGTCTTTCCACTGCCAAAGCCAACCGCCATCCAGCGGCAGGCCCCATTTGTCGGCCACAGCCCCGCGCCCGCCTGTCGAGATCAGCTTGAGGTAATCGCGCTGCGGCGCGTAGCGGCGCATCCGCCCGCCCGAGAGGGCTGCGCGCAGATTGGCCAGCAAAACCGGCGCCTCGCGCACGGCATAGACCCCCGCCTTGGGCCGTGGCGCAAAGCCCAGATGCGCGCAATCGCCTGCGGCAAAAATCGCAGGATCCGAGCTTTGCAGCGTCGGCCCCACAGTGACAAAACCTTGGTGGGTGTCGACCCCGATCTGCGCCAGCCAGTCTTGCGCCCGCCCGCCTGCCACCGCCAAGGTGAAATCCGAGGCCAAGCGCCGCCCGTCTTTCAGCAGCACCGCATCGGCCTCGATCGCCACAGGTTCGGCCCCGGTGATCAGCGCCACCCCGGCCTGCGCCAAATGCTGCAACAAGGCTTTGCGCGCGCCGCGCCCGATCAGCGGCAGCGCACTGGCCCCGCGCTGCACCAGCGTGACCTTGCCGCGCCCGCCCAAGCGATAGGCTGAGGCCAGCGCCAGCTCGACCCCGCCGACGCCCGCGCCAATCACCACGACTTGCGGGCTTGGCAGATCGCGGGCGACAAAGCTGGCCCAGCGTTCGGCATAATCGCCCAAGGGCTTGGCCGCGATGCCATGCGCGTCATAGCCCGCGACCTGCGGCAGATCCGATCCGATGCCGATATCAAGGCTTGCGACATCATAAGACAGCGGCGGGCGGTTTTGCAAAATCACCTGCCGCGTGTTGCGGTCCAGCCCGATCACCCGATCCAGGATCACCCGCGCGCCGGCAAAGCGCGCCAGCCGCACAAGGTCGATCATAATCTCGTCGCGGCTGTAATGGCCTGCAATATGTCCGGGCAGCATGCCGGTATAGGGCGCCACGGGTCCGGGGTTGATCACCGTCACCCGCACGCCTGCCAAGGGCTGCATCGCCCACATCCGCAGCACCAAAGCATGGGCATGGCCGCCCCCGATCAGCACCAGATCTTTGACTATGGGATAATCGTTGCGCATCTTGCCCTCATTCTGGCTGCAATCTTAACGGGGGCGGGCTGTAAAGACCATGGCATTCCCCTGCGTCTTTCAGTTGCAGCAGGGGCCGGCAGCGCCTAGGTTTCGCGCCATGAACACCCGCCAACAGCTTCGTTTAACCCAGACCCAGCGGCTTGCCCTGAACACCAGTCTGCAAAGTTCGATTGCGGTGCTGCGGATGGATGCCTCTGGCCTGACCCGCTATCTTGAGGAACAGGCCGCCGAGAACCCCTATCTGCGGCTTGGCCCCGCGCCAGAGCCGCAGGATTGGTTGCCGCGCTGGTCGGGGGTGTTTTCGGGCCAAGGTCTGGGGGCTGCGGCCGAGCTTGCCACTGCGGCACCCAGCCTGATTGCGCATGTGCTGGCGCAGATCGAGGCGCTGGATCTGCCGCCTGCGCAACGCCCCATCGCGCTTGCGCTGGTCGAGGCGCTCGAGCCTTCGGGCTGGCTTGGCAGCCGGCCTGCTGCCATCGCGCAAGACCTGCGCCGCCCGCTGGCCGAGATCGAAGCCGTGCTGGCACGGTTGCAGCAGCTGGAACCTGCTGGCCTTTTCGCCCGCAGCCTGTCGGAATGCCTGCTTTTGCAAGCCAAGGATGCTGGCGTCTTCAGCGAGGCGATGGAGCGCGTGCTGCAAAACCTAGAGCTGCTGGCCAGTGGCGATCTTGCGCGGCTGGCTCGCCATGCCAAATTGAGCGAGCCGCAGATCCGCAGTTGCCTTGCCGCGATCCGCAGCATGAACCCCAAGCCTGGAGCCGATTTTGCCGCCGATGGCCCAAGCCAGCGCCGCCCGCCTGATCTGCTGGTCGCGCGCGTGGCCACGGGCTGGTCGGTGACACTGAACGGAGCCTCATTGCCCAGCTTGCAGGTTGATGCCAGCGCTTCGGGCAGCGCCGCCGCCCTCAGCGCCGCGCGCGCCGTCGCCCATATGGTGCAGGCCCGCAATACCACGCTTTTGCTGGCCGGCCGCGAGATCGTACAACGCCAGCAAGAAGCGCTGCGGCTTGGCCCAACCGCGCTTGCGCCGATGAGCATGGCCGATCTGGCCGAGGCTTTGATGCTGCACGACAGCACCATCAGCCGCGTCGTGGCGGGCGCAAGTCTGGACACGCCGCATGGCACTTGGTGGCTGCGCAGCCTGTTCAGTCAGGCGCTGGGCGGCTCAGAGTCGGGGGGAGCTGTGGTTTCAGGTGCGGCCCTGCGCGCGCGCCTGTCGTTGCTGATCGGCGCCGAGCTGCGTCATGCGCCCCTGTCGGATGCCGCTTTGGTTTTGGCGCTTGCGCAAAGCACCGGCGTCACGCTGGCCCGCCGCACCATCACCAAATATCGCGAAACGCTGGGCATTCCCGCAGCATACCGCCGCAAACGTCAATTGCTGCCGCCTTTAGGCGAAAAAGGTCGCTCTAAGGGCTGACGCCAACGCTGCCGCGCGCTATCTGCCAGCTGCAACAAAACGAGAGCGCAGCATGGCCTATTTTCTTGGCGTCGATACCGGCGGCACCTATACCGATGCGGTGATCGTGGATGAGGCCGCCGATCGTGTCATCGGCTCGGCCAAATCGCTGACCACGCGCGGGGATCTGGCGCTAGGCATTGGCCGTGCGGTCGATGCCGCGCTGGCAGAATCGGGGGTTAGCGCTGCCGAGGTGGCGCTGGTCTCGCTCTCGACCACGCTGGCCACAAATGCGCTGGTCGAAGGCCAAGGCGGCCGCGTCGCGCTGATCTTTGTGGGCTTTGACGCCGATGATCTGGACCGCGGCGGTCTGACCGAGGCGCTGAAAGGCGATCCGGTGGTGCGCATCGCTGGCGGCCATACCCATGCCGGCACCGAGGCCGCCCCGCTTGATCTGGCCGCCCTCGAGATCCAGCTGCGCGCGCTTGGCCCCGAGGTGATGGGCTTTGCCGTCGCCGCCCGCTTTGCCACCCGCAACCCCGCGCATGAAATCACCATCCGCGATCTGATTCGCCGGGTCACCGCGCGGCCTGTGACCTGCTCGCATGAACTCTCCGCCCAGCTCAATGGCCCCAAACGCGCGCTGACGGCGGTGCTGAACGCGCGGCTGATCGGGATGATCGACCGTCTGGTTGCCGCTTGTGAAAGCCATCTGGCGGCCAGCGGCATTCAGGCCCCGCTGATGGTGGTGCGCGGCGATGGCGCGCTAATCTCTGCCGCCATGGTGCGTGAACGCCCGATCGAGACCATCCTGTCAGGCCCCGCCGCCAGCATCGTCGGCGCACGCTGGCTAACCGGGGCAAGCGACGCGCTGGTTTCTGACATCGGCGGCACCACCACCGATGTTGCCCTGCTGCGCGATGGCCTGCCCGAGATCGACCCGCAAGGCGCGCGCGTTGGCGGCTTTCGCACAATGGTCGAGGCGGTGGCGATGCGCACCACCGGCCTTGGCGGCGACAGCGAGGTGCATCTGAAAACCGAAGGCCTCACCGGCGGGCTGCGGCTGGGTCCGCGCCGCCTGATCCCCGTGGCGCTTTTGGCCCAGCAACACCCCAGCCTTGTGCATGCAGCGCTCGACCGCGCCCTTGCCACCGAAACCGCAGGCGAATTCGACGGCCGCTTTGTGGTGCCGATGGCAGGACAAACCGGCGGTCTCACCCCGCGCGAGGCCACGGTTCTGGCGCGAATCACCGCCCCGATGCCGATGGCGCAGGCCCTGACCACAAGGCTTGAGGTCGCAGCCCTAGAGCGGCTTGTCGCCCGTGGCCTTGTGATGATCGCAGGGGTGACCCCCTCTGATGCCAGCCATGTTGCAGGCGGGCTGACGGCTTGGGACACCACAGCCGCGCAAAAGGCGCTGCGGCTTCTGGGCCGCCGCCGCAATGGCGCGGGCGAACGGTTCTCGACCGATCCCGCCGCCTTTGCCCAAGCCATCATTGATCAACTGACCCAGCAAACCGTCGATTGTTTGCTCGAAGCCGCCTTCGATGAAGACACGGCCTTCGCAGACCAATCCCCCGAAACCCTTGCCCGCCATCCGTTGACCGCAGCCGCCTTTGGCCAACATCGCGGCATCCTGCACCTCGAGGCCCGGCTTGGCGTGCCAGTGATCGGCCTTGGCGCCTCGGCGCCCAGCTATTACGGCGCGGTGGGGGCGCGGCTGAACTGCCAGATGATCTTGCCCGAGCATGCAGGCGTGGCCAATGCCATCGGCGCAGTGGTCGGCCAAATCAGCCAACGCGCTTCGGTCATCGTCACCAGCCCCTCCGAGGGCCGCTTCACCGTGCATTTCGCCGAAGGCCTGCAACAGTTCTCCAGCCGCGCCGCAGCCCTCGCCGCCGCCGAAACCGCGATGACGCTTGAAGCCAGCGCGCGCGCGCGTGCCGCAGGCGCCGAAGACCTGCGCCTGACCACCGCCGCCCAAATCCGCGAGGCCGAGGTCGAAGGCAGTCCGATGTTCATCGAAGCCACCGTCACCGCCACCGCATCCGGCCGCCCCCGTGTGGCCCATCCGCGCGAGCCTGCCGCTTCATCTGTCTAAAAATATCCTCGGGGGGTGGCTTTGCTTGCAAAGCCAGAGGGGGGCAGACAGCCCCCCTTGCGCGGCCAATCACGATTTGCGCACTTTCCCTCTTGACGCTCCCCGCAGCCTAAACTACCCACCGCGCCAGTGGCGAGGTAGCTCAGTTGGTTAGAGCATACGACTCATAATCGTAGGGTCGAGAGTTCAAGTCTCTCTCTCGCCACCAACATTCCAAATGTTGAACGCAAAAGCCGCAGCGGGTTATCCGCTGCGGGCTTTGGCGCATCCTGACATAGGGCTGGGTCGTGCGTTTTCTGCCTCTGTTTTGCGCAACGCCTGCAAAAGCTGCCCCCAAATTCCCCGCCGTCGCAAAACCACCACCCGCGACAGCGCCGCAGGCTTCCGCTTGTCGCGCGCAGGCAGAGACTGGTGTCAGCGCCGGATCACGGCCAAACAGCCCGAGGATAAGATGGATCAGCCTGACATCGCAGCCCGCATCGCCGCAGCCAAAACTGTGGTGGAGACCTATCTGACCTTATCGATGATCCCCGATCCCGTCGCTGCATCAGCCTATCTTGCCCCCGATTTTGAGCTGATCTTCACCGGCGGTCGCCGCATGGCAGGCCCCACCGAATCTGCGGCCTTCAATGCCAAGCGCTATCTTTGGGTGAAAAAGCGGTTTTTGCGCACTGATGCCGCCTACGATCCGCAAAGTGGCACAGTGCATGTCTATAACACCGGCTATCTCTATGGCCTTTGGCCCGATGGCGTGGCGTTTGAAACCAACCGCTATCTTGATAAATTCGAGCTGCGCGACGGCAAGATCATGCGCTGTGATGTCTGGAACGACAGCGCCGAAGTTCTGCTGCACAAGGCCGGTTTGGCAGAGGCTGCGCTGTGAGCGGGCTCGCGGATCATGGACGCTACGCCTATCGCCCGATCTCCAATCGTCCCGATTACTCTTGGCCAAATGGCCAACGCCTTGCCGTCTATATTGGCCTGAACCTCGAGCATTTTGCCTTTGGCGAGGGGCTTGGTGCCGAACTGGCCCCGGGTGGCCCTGCGCCCGATGTGTTGAACTATGCGTGGCGCGATTATGGCAACCGCGTCGGCGCTTGGCGGCTGCGCGATCTGTTTGACGCCTTGGATCTGCCGGTCAGCCTGCTCGCCAACAGCGCGCTTTATGCCTATGCCCCCGAGCTGATGGCGGCCTTTCGCGCCCGTGGCGACGAGGTTGTCGGCCATGGCCGCAGCAATGCCGAACGCCAAAGCACCCTGACAGTCGAGGCCGAGACCCGCTTGATTGCCGAGGCCACACAGATTTTGACCCAAGCCGAAGGCAAGCCGCCGCAAGGCTGGCTTTCGCCTTGGATCGCCGAAAGCGCCCAAACCCCTGATCTTTTGGTCGAGGCAGGCTATGGTTATACGCTGAATTGGTGCATGGATGATCAGCCAATCTGGATGCACACCCGCGCAGGCAGGCTTTTGGCGATTCCCTATCCGCAAGAGATCAACGACATCCCCGCCATCGTGGCGCGTAAAGATGGGGCAGCGCAATTTGCCGATATGATTATCGACAATTTTGACGAGATGCTGGCACAATCGCAAAGCCAACCCTTGGTGATGGGTATTGCGCTGCACCCCTATCTCGTCGGTCAGCCTTACCGCTTGCGCCACCTACGCCGCGCCCTCTGCCATATTGCCGCGCAGCGTGATGCGATTTGGCTCACCCAAGCCGGTGCAATCCACGCCTATTGCCGCGACCAGATCCCCGATCTGATTGCCTGAAGACCGCGCCTGCCGGCCTGCCTAGCTGCCGCGATAAGTCGAATAGGCAAAGGGGCTTATCAGCAAAGGCACATGGTAATGCGCCTCTGCATCGGGGATGCCAAAACGAATGGGAATCTCATCCAAAAACAGCACATCGCCCGTCGCTTGCCCGCTGGCGCGAAGATAGTCGCCTGCGCTGAACACCAACTCATAAACCCCAACCGTCAGCGCCTCGCCCGCCAGCATCGGCGCATCGGTGCGTCCATCGGCATTGGTGGTGGTTTGCCCCAGCAGATGATGCAGGCCATCGGCAACCCGAAACAGGCTGATCTTCACCCCCGATGCAGGCTTGCCCCGCGCGGTATCCAGCACATGCGTTGTCACTCGTCCTGCCATTTTCGCCTCCATTTTCAGCAACCCTAGCCAAATCTGCTGCGCTCTGCGACCCATGCCAAGCCGGAAAGGTCTTTCTTGCAATTATTGATAAACGTTTCAGTATTTTCAGCATAGTCTGACGCCAATACACAGGAGCCCCACATGCAGCGCTACCCCCGCGATTTCCGTGGCCACGGCCAAAACCCGCCCGATGCCGCTTGGCCCAATGGCGCAAAAATCGCGATCTCGCTGGTGCTGAATTACGAAGAAGGCGGCGAAAACAACATCCTGCACGGCGACGGGCAGTCCGAGGCCTTTTTGTCTGACATCGCAGGTGCCGCGCCTTGGCCCAATCAGCGCCATTGGAATATGGAATCGCTTTACGATTACGGCGCGCGCGCGGGCTTTTGGCGGCTGCACCGCCTGTTTACCGGGCTGAACATTCCGGTGACGATCTACGGGGTCGCCACCGCCTTGGCGCGCAACCCCGAACAGGTTGCCGCGATGAAATCCGCAGGCTGGGAAATCGCCTCGCATGGGCTGAAATGGGTCGATCACCGCGACATGCCGCAGGCCGAAGAACGCGCCCAAATCGCCGAGGCGATCCGGCTGCATACCGAAGTGGTGGGCACGCCGCCGCGCGGCTGGTATACTGGGCGCTGCTCGCTCAATACCGTTGATCTGACGGCAGAAACCGGCCAGTTCGACTGGATCTCTGACACCTATGACGACGATCTGCCCTATTGGCGCGAGGTTGGCGCGCGCGATCAGCTGGTGATCCCCTATACGCTTGAAGCCAACGACATGCGCTTTGCCACCGCGCCGGGTTATACCGATGGCGAGCAGTTCTACACCTATCTCAAAGACAGCTTTGACACGCTTTATGCCGAAGGGGAGGCGGGCCAAGCCAAGATGTTCTCGGTCGGGCTGCATTGCCGCCTGATCGGCCGCCCCGGCAAAATCGCAGGGCTCAAGCGGTTTCTGGATTATGCCCGCAGCCACGAAGCTGTGTGGTTCCCACGCCGGATCGAGATTGCTGAACATTGGGCGAAAACCCATCCACACCAAAGGTTTGCGCGCCCCTCGCAGATGGACCGCGCGGGCTTTGTTGCCAGCTTTGGCAGCATCTTTGAACATTCCCCCTGGATCGCTGAGCGCGCCTTTGACCTTGAACTTGGCCCCGCACATGACAGCGCGCTTGGCCTGCACAATGCGCTGGCCCGCATGTTCCGCAGCGCCAGCCCAGCCGAGCGTTTGGCGGTGCTGACAGCGCACCCTGATCTTGCAGGCAAACTCGCCGCCGCCAAGCGGCTGACCGCCGAATCGACAGCCGAGCAATCCTCCGCCGCCCTCGATGCCCTAACCGATGCCGAGCGTGACCGCTTCCAAAGCCTGAACGCCGCCTATACCGCCAAACACGGCTTTCCTTTCATCATCGCGGTGCGTGACCACGACAAGGCCTCGATCCTTGCCGCCTTTGAAACCCGCATCGGCCATGACACCGCAACCGAATTCGCCACCGCCTGCGCGCAGGTCGAACGTATCGCCGAACTCCGTCTGAAAGCCCTGCTGCCATGACCCAATATTACGCCCCCACCGGTGGCCTGCCGCCGCAAACCGCGCTGATGACCGGACGCGCGGTGTTTACCGAAGCCTATGCGGTGATCCCAAAGGGCTGCTTTTCCGACATCGTGGTCAGCTATCTGCCGCATTGGCGCGAAACCCGGCTCTGGCTGATCGCCCGCCCGATGTCCGGCTTTGCCGAAACATTCAGCCAATATGTGATGGAGGTCGCCCCCGGCGGCGGCTCCGACGTACCCTGCGCCGAGGCAGGGGCCGAACATATCCTCTTTGTCACCGAAGGCCTCATAACCCTGACCATCGACGGCATCGGCTACGAACTGGATGCAGGCGGCTACGCCTTCATCCCACCGCAGGCCAAATGGACCCTGCTTGCCGAAGGCCCAAGCCCCGCCCGCTTTCACTGGATCCGCAAGCTTTACGAACCCGTCGCAGGCGTGGCGCCACCACCGGCCTTTGTCACCAATGAAAAAGACATGCCGCTGAACACCATGCCCAATACCAACGGCGTCTGGGGCACCACCCGCTTTGTCGACCCAACTGACATCCGCTACGACTGCCACGTCAATATCGTCACCTTCCAACCCGGCGGCGTGATCCCCTTTGAAGAAACCCATGTCATGGAACACGGGCTTTATGTGCTCGAAGGCAAGGCCGTCTACAAACTCAACCAAGATTGGGTCGAGGTCGAGGCCGGCGATTTCATGTGGCTGCGCGCTTACTGCCCACAAGCCTGCTACGCCGCAGGCCCCGGCCCCTTCCGCTATCTGCTCTACAAAGACGTCAACCGCCACGCCAGCCTGCGCGGGCCCGGCGGCTTTCGCCCCGCGCTCTAATTCATCTGTCTGAAAATATCCCACGGGGGTTCGGGGGTGTGAAACCCCCGAGGCGTCCAACAAAGGCAAGCCATGCAGATTTTAACCGAAGCCCTCACCGCCGCAGCCTTCGCCCCCTACGGCGATGTGCTTGACGCCACAGGCGATTTTCGCCTGATCAACGCGGGCCTTTGCCAGCGCCACCACGACCGCGCCCGGCTTGATTTTGGCGCCGAACTGGATGCGGCCAACCGCGCCGGCATCTCGATCTTTCAGGCCCAGCCGCGCGCGCTGCCCTACGTCTTTGATCTGATCGAGCGGCACCCCGAAGGCTCGCAAGCCTTCCTGCCGATGTCGCAGCACCCGTTTCTGGTCATCGTCGCCGACAGCCCGCAGGCCAAACCGCGCGCCTTTCTGAGCAATGGCGCGCAAGGCATCAACCTGCACCGCGGCACTTGGCACGGTGTGCTGACACCGCTGCACGCGCCGGGCCTTTTCGCCGTGGTCGATCGCATCGGTGCTTCCGCCAATCTTGAAGAATTCCGCTACCCGCAAAGCTGGAGCGTGATCGAGGCCTGACCGTCTCGCAACCCGCTCTCGCGCGTAAGGGGCCGCGCAGAGGGCAGTATAAAAGCCCCAAAGGGATTGGAAAAACATGAGCGACAAGACGCATCCGGTGGATGAAATTCTCCCCACCCCAAAACTTTTTACCCTCGGGCTGCAACATGTGCTGGTGATGTATGCCGGCGCCATCGCAGTGCCGCTGATCGTTGGCCGCGCGCTGAAACTTGATCCTGCCGATGTGGCCTTTCTGATCTCGGCCGATCTTTTTGTCTGCGGGCTGGTGTCTTTGATCCAAAGCTTTGGTGCGACGCAATGGTTTGGCATCAAACTGCCAGTGATGATGGGGGTGACCTTTGCCTCTGTCGGGCCAATGCTGGCGATTGCCGGCGCCAATCCCGGCCCTGACGGTGCAAGGATGATCTTTGGCGCTATCATGGGCGCAGGCGTCATCGGCATGCTGATCGCCCCCTTGGTCAGCCGGATGCTGCGCTTCTTTCCGCCCGTGGTGACCGGCACGATCATTCTGGTGATCGGCGTCACCTTGATGCGCATTGGCATCAACTGGATCTTTGGCAACCCCGTCGGCCCAACCTCGCCGCAAGTTGTTGATCCGGCCCATGCCGATTGGCTGAAAGCCGTGGCCGATCTTGCCGCCGCAGGCGGCACCGCCATTCCAGAGCTGCCAAAGGGTCTTGCCCTTGCGCCCAAGCTTGCGAACCCCGCCTATGCGCCGCTTTCTGGCATCGCGGTTTCGGCCATCGTGCTGGTTGCCATCGTCGCGATTTCGCGCGTGGCCAAAGGCTTTGTCGCCAATATCGCCGTGCTTTTGGGCATTGTGTTTGGCTGCGTGCTGGCTGCCCTGATGGGGATGATGCACTTCGGCAAAGTCGCCGATGCAGGCTGGTTCGGGATGATCACGCCTTTCCACTTTGGCATGCCTATCTTTGACCCCATCCTGATTGCCACCATGGTTTTGGTGATGATCGTGGTGATGATCGAATCCACCGGCATGTTCCTTGCGCTGGGCGATATGACGGGGCGTAAAGTCACCCAGCCGATGCTCTCGGCGGGTCTGCGCACCGATGGTCTGGGCACGCTGATTGGCGGCATCTTCAACACCTTCCCCTATACCTCCTTCAGCCAAAACGTCGGGCTGGTGGGCGTCACGGGCATCAAATCGCGCTTTGTCTGCGTGGCGGGTGGTTTGATCCTGATCGTGATGGGTCTGGTGCCCAAGGTCGGCGCTTTGGCCGAGGCGATCCCGACAGCCGTCTTGGGCGGCGCGGGTCTGGTGATGTTTGGCATGGTGGCTGCAACCGGCATCCGCATTCTGTCGCGGGTCGATTTCACCTCTAACCGCAACAACCTGTTTATCGTCGCAATCGCGCTTGGTTTTGGCATGATCCCGCTGATCGCGCCAAACTTCAAACAATGGATGCCGCATTCGATCCATCCGCTGATCGACTCGGGCATTTTGTTGACGACGATTTCGGCGGTTGTGCTGAACATGGTCTTTAACGGTGCCAATGCCGATGAAGACGATCTGCGCGCAGCCGCGTCGCAGGCCGATCACTAAGCCAAAGGGCCCCTGCGGGGGCCCTTTTCTTACGCCTTTTGTTCCAGCCGCAAGCCCTTGGCGGCATCGGGTGGAAAGCCTTTGAAATCTTTGAAATACTGCGCCATCTCGGGCATCTGTTTCAGATGCAGGCCCAAGAAAGCGGTGGCGAAATGCTGGGCAATGCCATTCATCCGCACCGTATCCCAGACCGCATCGGCGTAATGTTCTGCGGGCAGGAAATCGAGGGCTGCACTGGGCGTGAACGCCTCTTGCGGCGCGGGGAAGGGCGCGGCGGCATTATGGCCCGCGCCTTCAAAGGTCAGCAGCATCGCCCCGGGGGCCTCGTCATAGATCAGCCGCATGCCGCTGGCATAGCCCGAGACCTCATCGGCGCTGCCCGCCATGATCAGCGCCGGCACGCGCAGACCGCCAAGCCCCGCCGCGTCCCAGATGCCACGATGCCGACCCCAAGGGCCGATCGGCACAATCGCGCGCAGGCGGGGGTCAACCTCGGGGGTCATGTGCTGCGCCAATACCGCACCATATTCGGCAACAGCGGCATCCGAGACCGCCGCCCCGCCCGAGACCAGCGCGCCATAGCCGCCCATGGAATATCCAATAATCGCATAGGCTTGCGCGTCAAGATGGTCGGCTGCATGGCGGGTGTCCAAGGGTCTGTGGATCAGCGTTTGCAGAAAATCGCCCTTATCGGCATAGGTGCTTAGGCTGTGGTCAAGGCTGGCAACACGGTAGCCGCGGCTGGCCAAGGTCTCGCCCAAATGCGCCATCAAGAGCCGATTGCCCGGATAGCCATGCGACAAGATCACCAGCGGAAAATCGCCCGCAAGCGCCACAGCATCGCGGATCGCGCGCCCCTTTAGCCGAATGGGCGTCACGCCATCCCTTAACAGCGTGTCATAAAACCCCGGCGTTTTGGTTAACGCGCTGTCACATTCCGCTGGATACCACAGCTCGATCACCAACCCGCGATAGGCCAGCGCCTCGGTTCGCACGCCGACGGCATGGGTGCCATAGCCTGCGAGCTCGGGCGCATCAGCGGCGACGGCGTCGATGCGGTTAAAGTTTGATGTCATAGGTCGCCCATTTGGTTTTATCGGCGACGCGGTCATAAAGCCCCCGCGCGCGGTAATTGTCTTCGGCCGTGATCCAGCGGATCACCGTCCAGCCGCGCGCATGGCCCAGATCTTTTAGGGCTGCAATCAGCGCCTCGGCAGCGCCGGTGCCGCGCGCATCCGGCGCCACAAACAGATCGTCCAAAAACCCGCCGGTGCTGGCCGAAAGCGGGCGCGCAAAGGCGCGGAAATGCGCAAGCCCTACCAGAACGCCGTCCAGATCGGCGACCAAAGCTTCGCTGCTGTGGCCCGCGTCCAGCAGCCAGCCCCAAACCGTGTCGCGCATTGCCGGGGTTTGCTCGACCTTATAAAACGCCGCATAGCCTGCATAAAGCAGATCCCAAGCGGCGCGATCCTCTGCCCTGACGGCCCGAACCGTGATCATTTCCGTCTTCCTTTATTTTGCGGCCAAACCGTCTTTCAAAAGCCGCCGCAGGATTTTCCCCGAGGCAGATTTCGGAATAGCATCAATCACTTCGATGTGCTTTGGCTGCTTGTAGGGCGACAGTTCAGCCGCCAAATGCGCCGCCACGCCGCCCAGATCAACCCCTGCGGCCAGCACCACAAAGGCCATTGGCACTTCGCCTGCCTCCTCATCTGCCACGCCGATCACGGCGGCATCCAACACGCCGGGATAGGCCTGCAGCACGGCCTCAACCTCGGCAGGGGCGACTTGAAAGCCCTTGACCTTGATCAGCTCTTTCAGCCGGTCGCGGATAAACAGCTGGCCGCTGGCGTCAAAGCAGGCAATATCGCCGGTGTGCAGCCAGCCTTCGGCATCAATCGTGCGCGCGGTGGCTTCGGGGTTGTTCAGATAGCCCATCATCACCTGCGGGCCCTTGATGCACAGCTCGCCCTCGGCATCGACACCCAGCGCTTGGCCGCCCGCATCGACGATTTTGCAAAGCGTATTGGGCACGGTAAAGCCAACCGCCCCGGCCACCGCCCGCTCTTCATTCGAGAAATGCGAGATCGGGCTAAGTTCGGTCATCCCGTAGCCCTGCATCGTCATCGCGCCGGTGCGCGCGCCGCAAGCATTGCTTAATTCGGCCCCCAAGGGCGCCGCGGCCGAGACAAAAACCTTAAGGCTTGAGATATCATAGCTGTCGACCAGCGGGTGTTTGGCCAAAGCATTGGCCACAGGCGGCACCGCCATCACCATGCGGACGCGGTGGTCCTGCACAAAGCCCAAAAACGCGGGCAGATCAAAACGCGGCATGCAGATCAGCCGCGCGCCCGCGATCAGATGCGTGTTCAGCATCACATTCATGCCGTAGATATGAAAGAACGGCAGGAAGGCCACCAAGGTCTCGTCCGGCAAAATCTTAATCACGGCAAGGCCTTGGTCGACATTCACCACCAGATTGCGGTGGCTTAGCATCACGCCCTTGGGCAGGCCCGTGGTGCCTGAGGAATAGGGCAGCACAAAGACATGCGCGTCCAGATCGACCGGCACTTGCGCGGGCAGGGCGGGGCCGTGCCAGGCCTGCATCGCTTCGATGATCACCAGCTCGCGGCAGTTTGTGCCTGCCATGCCGTCACGGGCGGTGGCCTCAAAGGCGGCGATGGTGAACAAAACTTCGGCGCCGGAATCGGTCAGCTGATGGCGCACTTCGGCGGCGGTATAGGTGGGGTTCAGGGTGGTCAGCGTGCCCCCCGCCCAGCCCACGGCGTGAAAGATCACCGCAAATTCGGGGCTGTTGGGCGACATCAGCGCCACCCGATGCCCAGCGCCAAAACCGCGCGCACTCAGCCCGCCTGCAAGCGCCTTGACGCCTGCGATCACCTCTGCGCCAGTCCAGGCCTTGCCCGTTGGCCCGTCGATCAAAACCACCCGCTCGGGGGCTTTTTCCAAGGCGGCAAACAGGGCTTGGGTGATGGTGACATCGCGGATGGCAACATCCGGCAAAGGGCTGGTGAAAATGGTCATTTGGTCTCCTCCTGCGGGCAGACTAGCAGGGCGGTTTTGCTTTGTGTTAAAAATGTCAGGCTTGATTTCGCCGCTGCCGCAAGGGAATGTCGCCCGATGAGACTGCTAAGTTACAACATCCAATACGGCTTTGGCAGCGACGGGATCTATGATCTGTCGCGCGCTGTGCGGCTGTTTGACGGTGCCGATATCATTGCCCTGCAAGAGGTGGAACGGCATTGGTCGCGCAGCGGCTTTGATGATCAACCCGCGCTGATCGAGGCGATGGCCCCCAGCTTTTACACAGCCTACGGTCCGGCCTTTGATATGGATGCCTCGACCTTGCAAGAGGGGCGGGTGGTCAATCGGCGGCGGCAGTTTGGCACCATGATCCTGTCACGCTGGCCGATCCTGTGGACGCGGCTGCATCTGTTGCCAATGCGGCGGATGCTGTCGCCGCTGAACACGCAAAACCCCGCGCTCGAGGCGATGATCGACACGCCGCTTGGGCCGCTGCGGGTGTTTTCGATCCATCTGGCGCATGTTGGCGTGCAGGAGCGGCTGATGCAGATTGAGCATTTGCTGGCCTTGCACCACAACGCCACGGCCACCGGCGGCCCGTGGAGCGGTATCGACGACGAGCCAAGCCGCAACTGGACCGAAGGCCAGCCCGAGCCTGCCTGCCCGCAAGCGGCGATCTGGCTGGGCGATTTTAACTGCGAGCCGGGCAGTGCCGAGCTTGCCCGCATCACAGGATCCACCCCCTATCACCCCGGCGCGCGCTATGCGGGCGGGTTTGTCGATGCCACCGCGCATTTGGGCCAAAGCCTGCATAGCCACCGCAAAGACATCGCTGGGCAAGACCGCCTGCGCCAATTGGATCATTGCTTTGTAACGGCCGACCTTGCGCCAGCGCTGCGCGCGGTCTGGACGGAGCCTGCGCAGATCGCATCAGATCATTTTCCGCTTTGGGTCGATCTGGGTTAAAGCTTGCGCAACACGCCTTCAAACGCGGTCAGGAAGGTATCGACATTCTGCATCGAGAACACCAGAGGCGGGCGGATTTTCAGCACATGCGCCTGCGGTCCGGTGGCCGAGATCAGCACCCGCGCCTCGCGCAGGCCATTGACGATCCGCCCCGTCAGGGCGGCATCGGGCGCGCCATCGCGGATGATGTCTTGGCCCAAGAACAGCCCCACCGCGCGCAGCTGCCCCAAACACTCAAAGTGGCTGGCAAGCCCGCGCAGGCCTTCGGCAAAGGCCGCCCCCACCACGCGGGCGTTGTCTTGCAGATGTTCGTTTTGCACCACCTCTAGCACCGCCATCGCCGTGGCCGCAGCCACCGCATTGCCGCCAAAGGTGTTGAAATACCGCGCCTTTGAGCCAAAGGCCGCAAGCACCTCTGGCCTGATCACCAGTCCGGCCACCGGATAGCCATTGCCCATCGGCTTGCCCAGACTGACCATATCGGGGATCAGGCCGTGGCGCTGAAACCCCCACATCGCCTCGCCTGTGCGACCAAAGCCGGGCTGCACCTCATCGGCAATAAACAGCCCACCTGCCGCGCGAATGGCCTCGGCTGCGGGGCGCAAGAACCCTGCGGGGTCAACGAAGACCCCATCCGAGGAAAACACCGTATCCACGATCAGCGCCGCAGGTTTGATGCCGTGGCGCAGCAGATCGTCAATCGCCGCTTGCACGCCTGCGGCAAAATCTGCGCCCACATCGCCCGCACCCTTGGGCGCAGGCACCAGCCGCACGTGTTCGCCGAGTGCAACGCCAGTGCCAAGGCTGGGCGACATGCCGGCGATGGTATGGGTGACGCCGTGATAGGCGTTGTCGGTGACGATAAACCCGGTGCCGCCGGTATGGGCGCAGGCGATGCGGTAGGCCAGATCATTGGCCTCGGACCCGGTGCAGGTCATCATCAGATGGCTGAGTTCGCTGGGGAAATGCGCCAGCAAAGCCTCGGCGTAATCCAGCACGGTGTCGTGCAAATAGCGGGTGTGGCTGGCAAAAACCGCCGCCTGCCGCGCGGTTGCGGCCACCACATGCGGGTGGCAATGCCCCACTGAGGCCACGTTGTTATAGGTATCGAGATAGGCCTTGCCGTCTTTGTCATAAAGCCAAACGCCTTCGCCGCGCACCAGATGCACCGGCGTTTCGTAAAACAGCCGATAGGCCGGACCCAAGGCGCGCACGCGGCGCGCCACCAGCGCTTGATCCTCGGCGGAAAGATTGCCGCGCCCTGCCACATAGGCGTTCACCATTTGGCCGGTATTGGTCATAGCTGCTCCAGTTCTTTTAAAACGCTGCTGCGATCTAGCTCTGCCAAGGCGATCAGCCCGACGCGGGCGGCGGCGAAATTGCGCAGGATATAGGCTGCATTTTCAGGATAGCGCGCCGCACGCGCCGAGGTGATGGCGATGGTGGTCAGCATCCGCGTCGCCGCCAGATCGGGCAGCAAGGCGCGCTCGGTCGCGGTCAGCGGCAGCACGGCGTGATAGGCGCGGGCAAAGGTGGTGAGGCTGTGCAATGGCGCGCGCGGGTCCAGCTGATAGGCCGCCGCAATCGCCACATCGCAGATCAGCGGCGTGCGCACCATATCGCCAAAATCCAGCACACCTGCGATGCGGTCGGGCGCATCGGGGGCGCAAAGCACGTTATGCGGGTTCAGATCGTTATGCACCACCTGCCAGCGCAAATCGGGCAGGGCGGGGGCGATATCGGCGTTGTATCGCGCAAGCGTGGCCGCCGCCAAATCGCGCAGCGCGGGGTCGGCAATCGCGGGCAACAGGGGCTGCAAGGCGGCGGCCTGTTTCAGATCCCATTGCAGCACATAATCTGCGGCCGGATGCGAAAACCCCTGCAAGCCCAGCGCCAGCCGTGCCGCCATCCGCGCCAGATCGGCAGCCTGCGCATCCGAGCGCGGGGTCAGATGCTGCGGTGTGCCCTCCAGATAGGTCAGCACCCGCAAAATTCCTTGCGGGGTCGGCACTTGGGTCTGGCCGTCAAGGCTGCGGATCAGCCGCGGCACCGGCAGGCCTGCGGCTTGCAGATGCAGCAGGGCGCGGGTTTGAAAATCGGTCACCTCGGCAGGTTCGGCGGGGTTGGCAAGTTTGATCACATAGCCCTGTTCGGGCGTGGCCAGATGCAGGTTCAAATCCCGCTCGGAGGTCAGGGCGCGCAGTGGGCCGCGCAGGCCGTAGTGCTGCGCCACCAGCGCGGCCAGATCGGCTTGCGCCATCTGCGGCGGTGCCGAGCCAAGCAAAGATCCAAGCGTCGCGTCGGTCATATCTGCCCCAAACTCTGTGCCGCCACAGGGCCTTGCGCGCAGGGCCTTGTCAAGCGGTCAGCGCAGCCCTTGCACCTTTGCGCCAAATCCCTAGGGTCGGCGCAAAAGGAGCCTGTGATGCCAGATACCGTCTTGCCCCCCGTTCTGATCGTCGCCCATGGCCAGCCCGCAGCGCCAGCCGCTGCGGCAGCCGAGCTTGCACGCTTTGCAGCACAGGTTGCAGCGCTTTGTCCGGATCGGCAGATCGCCTCGGTGACTTTGGCCGAAGAGGGCGGCTTGGCCAAGGCCGTGGCCGCCTTGGGCGCGGGGGGGCGGCTGTTTCCGATGTTCATGGCGGGCGGCTGGTTCACCCGTGTGCATCTGCCTGCCAAGCTGCGCGAGGCGGGGGCGCTGGGCTGGCAGGTGCTGGAGCCCTTTGGCTGCGACCCAGCGCTTGCCGATCTTGCGGTGACTTTGGTGCGCGAGACCGGGGCGCATCAGGTGATTTTGGCCGCGCATGGCTCGTTCAAAAGCAGCGTGCCTTCGGATATCGCCTATGCTTTGGCCGAAAAGATCAGCGCCGAGACCGGGGCCGAGGTGCGCGCAGGCTTTATCGACCAAGACCCGCAGCTTGCCAGCCTGACGGGGTTTGGTCAGATCTGCCTGCCGTTTTTTGCGGCCGCAGGCGGGCATGTCACCCAAGATATTCCGGCGGCTTTGGCGCAGGCGGGCTTTGCGGGCCGCATCCTGCCGCCGATCGGGCTTGACCCGCGGGCGGTGGCGGTGGTGGCCGCGGCCTTGCAGGCAGGTCGCCCGGTCTGCGCCACGGCCTGCCGCTATCAGCGCTAGACCGTGTGCAGGTAAAGGTCGAAATCCACCTCTGAGACCCGCCGCATCACCCGCGCATATTCGGCGGCTTTGATCGCGGTAAAGGTGCGGTGCATCGCCTCGCCCAAGGCCTGCTTTAGGAAATCGCTGGCCTTTGCGGCCTCGATCGCCGAGCGCCAATCGACCGGGATCGCAGGCGCGTCTTGGCCGGCGTCATAGCCGTTTCCAGTGGTTTCGGGGCCGGGGTCGATCTGATGTTTTAAGCCGTGGCGAATGCCTGCAAGCACGGTTGCGGCCACCAGATAGGGGTTGGCATCCACCCCCGCTGGGCGATGTTCGATCCGGCGCGCGCGGATATCGCCTGCCGGAATCCGCAAGGCGACCGAGCGGTTGTTCACCCCCCAGGTCGGGCTGACCGGCGCATAGGAATTGCTGGCAAAGCGGCGCCAGGAATTGGCATGCGGTGCGAAAATCAGCATCGATTCCGCCATGGTGGCGCGCAGACCGCCAATCGCATGCAGGATCGTCGGGTTATACTGCCCCTCATTGGCTTCAACAAAGACATTGACCCCAGCCTCATCCAGCATCGAGACGTGGAAATGCATCCCCGAGCCTGCGTAATCTTCGTTCGGTTTCGCCATAAAGCAGGCGGTCACCCCATGCAGCCGCGCATGGCTGCGCACGATGCGCTTTAGCCGCAGCAGATCGTCCGCCGCCTGCATGACATCTTCGCGGTAATGCAGCGTCAGCTCGTATTGGCCGGGGGCGAATTCTGAAATAAGCGTTTCGGCCTTGATCCCGGCCAGCTTGGCATCGGCATAAATATCGTTGAACAGCGGCAACATGCCGTGCAGCTGATCGACCGAATAGACATCGGTTTTAGAATTGCGCCGCCCGTCCAAGACATCGCGCGCAGGCACCATCTTGCCATCTGCGCCGCGCTCGTTTTCCAGCAAGAAGAACTCCA
>CAJXWJ010000037.1 GCA_913062925.1 uncultured Pseudorhodobacter sp.
CATTCCGCGCTTTAACGAAAGCGAAGGGCACGGGCCAAAGCGGCTGCATCCGGTCGAGGATTATTTTGACGATCTGTCAAAACATCTGGTTTGGGAAATCTACAAGCGCGATTTTCAGCTGTTCAAATATGATTTCGACAATCCGGCCAATAAGATGCCCCTGGCCGAGGTCGATCTGGACGAGGTTCACGCCAAGCTGGGCGATTAGCGACATCGGCGCGCCCCTTGCAAGGCGCGCCGATTGGGCTGGATCTTATTCGCCCAAGGTCTTGGTGGCGTTTGCCGCCACGATCATTGGCGAGAAGGTAAAGACGTTGCGCGAGGTTGCATCAACATCGACCTTGATCCAATGCACATTGGGGCTGCCAAAGGTCTGCACGCGGGTAAAGTTCGACAGCATATGCGTCGCATCTGGCAGTGGTTTGTCGATCTTGAAGTAATGCGTGTCACCGTGGACAAGCGCGACTTGGCCGTCAAAGGCCTTGGTCTCTGCGATCAGCGCATCCAAGAAGGCCGCGTAGCCGTCTTTATCGGCCATGCGGGCCTCGGAATCGTCCTCGGTTTCGGGGATGTCAAAGCCAACGTCGCCCTGCACCACGATCATGATGCCTTTGTCGCCATCGGCCTTGGCCTTGGCAAAGCTGGCTTGCATCCACGCGATGTTGGCCGCGTCACGCTCGGTATATTCTGCATTATCGGCGGCGCATTGCTCGGGGGTGCGGGCTGATTTCTTGGTGCAGGATTTCTCATCGTTGACTTTGTTGTTGTTCGAGCCGGGCACGTTCAGGCCGACAAACATCGCACCGTCTTTTTGGGTGCGGGTGTTTTCAACAAATTTCTCGCCCGCAGCGCCTTGATGTTCCAGATCCATCTTGGCCATGCCAAAGCTGCCAGTGGTCGAGAACATGGTTTTGCGGATGTGGTCCAGACGTTCCAGATTGTCATAGCCGCCGTTGTTGGTGCGGTGGCAATCGGTCCATTCGTTGTCGCCCAAGACATAGATCACCGGGGCTTTCAGGCTGTTAAACATCGCGGTGGCGTCGGTATAAACCGCGTCGGTGCATTCCGACGAGCCATCCTTGATGTCGCCATCATAGATCGAAAACGCGATGTCCGAGGCGTTCATATCTTCCAAAAGTGCTGGAATAAACGGCGCGTCAGCGGCCTTGGCATAGGGCATATCGCCCCAAAGACCGATCGAATAGCTTTGGGCATTGGCGGAAACGGCGCAGGTCAGGGCTGCGGCGCAGACGGTAAGGCTAAGCAGAGTGCGGGACATGTCAGGCTCCTTTTGCTGGTGCAACAAAAGCCTTAGTCCGGGTTTGTGACGCAGAGGTGCCAGTTCGGTGACGTTATTCTTCCACTTTCATGACGATTTTCCCGATATGCCCCGAGCTTTCCAGCCGCCAATGCGCGGCAGGGGCGTCGTGCAGGGAAAATTCGCTGTCGATCACCACGCGAAACGCGCCGCGCGCGATCATTGGCCAGATATGGGCCTCGACCTGCGCTGCAATGCGGGCCTTGGCTTGGTCTGATTGCGGCCGCAGCGTCGATCCTGTTAGCGTCAGGCGCCGCATCATGATTTCTGAAAAGTTCAGCTCGATCTTCGGGCCTTGCAAAAACGCGATCTGCACCAGACGACCATCATCGGCCAGCGCGCGGATGTTGCGCGGCAGATAGGGGCCGCCGACCATGTCAAGGATCAGATCAAAACCGCCCAGCTTGGCGGCCTCGGCGCCGAAATCTTCGGTTTTGTAGTTAAAGCATCGCTCTGCGCCCAAAGCCTCGACCGCGCGACATTTCTCGTCCGAACCGGCGGTGGCAAAGACCCGCGCGCCAAGCGCTGCCGCGATCTGCACCGCCGTGGTGCCAATGCCGGACGATCCGCCATGCACCAAGAACCGCTCGCCCGCCCGCAGCCCGCCGCGCATCACCATATTGGACCAGACGGTAAAGCAAGTCTCGGGCAGGCAGGCGGCTTCGCGCAGCGTCATGCCTTCAGGGATCGGCAGCGCATGCGCTTCATGGCAGGCAGCATATTCGGCATAGGCCCCGCCAGCAAAAAGCGCACAGACCTTATCGCCAATCGTCCAGCGCGTCACCCCTGGGCCCATTGCAACCACTGTGCCTGCGCCCTCGAGCCCCGGCAAGGGCGAGGCAGAGGCGGGCGGCGCGTAAAGCCCCGCGCGTTGCAGCGCATCAGGCCGGTTGACCCCGGCATAGGCCAGCCGCACGATGATCTGGCCGTGCCGCGGCACCGGCACCGGCACCGAGACGGGTTTCAGCACATCCGGCCCGCCCGCTGTCGAGATTTCCATCGCCAACATCGAGGAAGAATGGGGCATCATATCGCCTTTCAAAGGTCATTCTGGCCGGGAAGCCCGGGCTGCGGCTGTGGCGCGCGGATGCGGCCCAGCAGCGCCAGCGGGCCTGCCAGCAGCGCTTTGGCCACAGGATTTGCGCGCAGGCTGGCCTTGGTCTTTTCAAACTGCATCACGTTTTCAAGCCTGCGGTCCAGAAAGGCCCAAGTATCGGCCTCGTCCTCTGATTGATCGCCCAGCCAGAACAGCACCGTGGCTGCATAAACCGCCGAAAGCGTGGCGCGTTTGGAATACCAGTTGAAATCGACACTGCTGTCGCCAAGCGCTGTCCAAACCGCATCGGCCGTGCCCCAAATCAGTCGCGCGCCTTCGGCTGCGTGCTGGGGCAGCGCAAACAGCGCCGATCCGCGCCGCACCAGTTCCTTATCCGCCGCCTGCAAGCGCAGTTTGATCGCCAAACCCACACGGTCGCTATAGCGCAAAGCCGTCAGATCGGTCGCGGCCAAAGCCTCGCGCATGGCGCGGTCGCCTTGCAGATGATAGGCCACCGCCAGATCAATGCCGCCACGCGGAAACAGCGCGCGGCCCAAAGCAGGCGCCACCGCCGAATCATCAAGCGCGGCTTTCAACGTCACCTCGGACCAGCCATCAAAGGCTGCATGGCCAAGACTTGCCTCTAGAATCCGCGATTTTGCGCTTTCCATGCTGTTTTCCTGTTCCATTGCCCCGCCTCTCCTTTGCCATGGTAGACAAGTCTGCGCCACTTTGCTATGGCCGCCAAGCCTGCACATTCAGTGCAACTCAAACTTAGAAAGGTGGTGAAAACCACATGCAGGTCAGCGTCCGCGATAATAACGTTGAGCAAGCCCTTCGGGCCCTCAAGAAAAAGCTCCAGCGCGAAGGCGTGTTCCGCGAAATGAAACTTAAACAGCATTTCGAGAAACCCTCCGTCAAGAAAGCTCGCGAATCCGCCGAAGCCGTGCGCCGTGCGCGCAAGCTCGCCCGGAAGAAGCTTCAGCGCGAAGGCGGGATGTAATTCGGCGAAAGCCAGATTGCGCCCATGTTAGCGACTCTGGGGGAGCGATCCCCACTTCGATCAACCCCCGCCCCTAAAGGTCGGGGGTTTTTCTTTGCCTTAGGTCTTTTTGAACAGCCAACCGCCAAGCGCTGCCGCAAGCACTGCCCCCACGACTTCAGCCGCCCAAAAGCCGCCCAGATCGGCAGGGCGGATGCCTGCAAAGGTATCGGTAAAGGCGCGTGCCAAGGCCACGGCGGGGTTGGCAAAACTGGTGGATGCGGTGAACCAATAGGCGGCAGTGATATAGCAGGCCACGGTGGTGGCGACATTGGCCTTGGCGTTGATCGCGCCCAGAATGGCAAGGATCAGGCCAAAGGTTGCAATGATTTCCGCCAGATATTGCGGCGCGCCGGTGCGGATATGGGTCGAGGTTTGCAAAAGCGCCAGATCAAACATCGCATGCGCGGCCAATGTGCCGATCACCCCGCCCAAGCATTGTGCCGCCACATAGGCCAGCGCAAGGTTCGGGGCGATCTCGCCGCGCAGCGCAAAAACCAGCGTCACAGCGGGATTGAACTGCGCACCCGAAACCGCGCCAAAGGTGGTGATCAGCATGAACAGCGCCGCCCCCGTGGCGATGGTATTGGCCAGTAGCGCAAGTGCTGTATCGGTGGTCAGGCTTTGCGCCATGATGCCCGATCCCACAACGGCGGTCACCAACAGGGCTGTGCCAAGCGCCTCGGCTGTCAGAGCGCGCGCGGTCATGGCATTTTGCCGATCTGGGTGAGGGCGGCTTTCATCTCGGCAGGGGGTAGGCCCGTGGGCAGTGCCAAAAACGCCTCGACGCGCGCAGTCAGGGCTGCATAGGTCTGCGCAAAGGCGGCAGCGATCTCCGCGTTTGATCCTGTGACGCTTGCAGGATCGGGCAGGCCCCAATGCGCCGAGACTGGCGCGCCGGGCCAATAGGGGCAGGATTCGGCGGCGGCAGAATCGCAAACGGTGATGACGATATCAAGCTTGGGCGCATCTGGGCTGGCAAATTCATCCCAAGATTTCGAGCGCGCAAGGCTGGTGTCATAGCCCTTGGCATCGAGCAGCGCGATGGCAAAGGGATTGGGGCGGCCCGTCGGCTTGGACCCCGCCGAAAACGCCTGAAACCGTGGCGCGCCAAGGCGGTTCAAGATCGCCTCGCCAAGAATAGAACGGGCCGAATTGCCGGTGCAGAGCACGAGGATATTTTGCATAAAAACTCCGAGCATTTTGGCCTGCGATACGGGGCTTTTGTAACGATTATGTGACGATCAGACCGACAGGGCCGTGGTTTTCACCACACAGCGCAGCGCAAACGACGATTGCATTTGCCGCACGCCGGGCAGGCGCGACAGGTGCTGGCGGTGGATGCGGGCGAAATCTTCGGTGTCTTCGGCCATGATCTTGATCAGATAATCGGCGGTGCCTGCCATCAGATGGCATTCCAAAACATCTGGCACCCGGGCAATGGCGCGTTCAAAGGCATCGAGCAGATCTTCGGCCTGCGATTGCAGGGTGATTTCAACAAAAACCGTCGTCGGTTTGCCCATGCGGCGCGCGTCCAAAAGTGCGACATATCCGGCGATAAACCCCGCCTCTTCCAGCAGTTGCACGCGGCGGTGGCAGGCCGAGGGCGACAGATTCACCCGCTCCGACAGATCAGCATTGGTGATCCGCCCGTCCTTTTGCAGCACACCCAAGATCCGGCGGTCGGTGGCGTCTAATGTCACGGTCATCGCAGCTTCTTTCGTCAAAGGTGGTATTTGTCGCTGAATCTATCACGCGGCCCGCTTTTGACCAGACAAATTCCAAAGCATCGGCGGCGCGATTGCACCAAGCTTTGGTCAGGGACGAGAAATTCAAAAGGGAGAGAGCTATGAAAATCGGATGTCCAAAAGAGATCAAGCCACAGGAATTTCGGGTTGGCATGACGCCGAATGCGGTGCGCGAAGCGGTCAACGCCGGCCATGCTGTGATGATCGAAACCATGGCTGGGGTTGGTGCGGGATTTACCGATGCCGATTATAGTGCCGCAGGCGCCAAGATCATCGCCACGGCGGCCGAGATTTTTGCCGCCGCTGATATGATCGTCAAGGTCAAAGAGCCGCAAGCGGGCGAGCGTAAGATGCTGCGCGAGGGTCAGATTCTGTTCACCTATCTGCACCTTGCGCCAGACCCTGCGCAGACCAAAGACCTGCTGGCCAGCGGGGCGACCTGCATCGCCTATGAAACCGTGACCGATGATCGCGGCGGGTTGCCGCTGCTTGCGCCGATGTCCGAGGTTGCAGGCCGGCTTGCACCGCAGGTCGGGGCTTGGACGCTGCAAAAGGCCAATGGCGGACGCGGCGTGTTGATGGGCGGCGTGCCGGGGGTTTTGCCGGCCAAGGTTTTGGTGATTGGCGGCGGTGTCGTCGGCACCCATGCCGCGAAAATCAGCGCCGGCATGGGTGCGGATGTGACGGTGCTGGACCGCTCGATCAACCGGCTGCGCTATCTGGATGATGTCTTTGGTGGTCAGTTCAAATGCGGCTATGCCGATGCGGCCACCACAATCGAGCTTGCGCGCGCGGCTGATCTGATCATCGGCGCGGTGCTGATCCCCGGGGCTGCGGCGCCCAAGCTGATTTCGCGCGCGCAACTTTCGCAGCTGAAACCGGGTGCGGCTTTGGTGGATGTGGCGATTGACCAAGGCGGGTGTTTCGAGACCAGCCGGGCCACCACGCATCAGGACCCAATCTATGAGGTCGATGGCATCATGCATTATTGCGTCGCCAATATGCCGGGGGCGGTGGCACGCACCTCGACGCTGGCGCTGGGCAATGCGACGATGCCCTTTATGCTGGCGCTGGCCAATAAGGGCTGGAAGCAGGCCTGTGCGGACGACAAGCATCTGTTGGCGGGGCTGAACGTGCATGCGGGCCAGCTGACCTATAAGGCGGTCGGCGAGGCTTTGGGCATGGCAAGCATCACCGGCGCGCAGGCCTTGGCGATGTAGAAACAGGCGGGCGTGCGGGCAGGGGATCGACCCCCGCCCGCACGCGCTGCCGCGGGTATCTGGCCGCGGCAGCTAAAGCTTACTTCTTAAGGGCAACAAGGATGTCTTTCAGCAGATCAACCTCGGTTGGGCCTGCGGGTGCAGCCGGTGCTGCTGGTGCCTTTGGCATGATTTTATTGACCGTGCGGATCAACATGAACACGACGAAAGCGATGATCAAAAAGTTGATTACGGCGGTGACGAAAGCGCCATAGGCGAAGACGGCAGCGCCGGCATCGCGTGCAGCGGCCAAGCTTGCGCCATCCGGCACGCTGCCTTTCAGCACCACATACATATTGGTGAAATCCACGCCACCAAGGATAAGCCCGATGATCGGGTTGATCAGATCTGACACAAGGCTGCCAACGATCGCGGTAAAAGCCGCGCCGATGATGATACCCACAGCCAGATCCATAACATTGCCCTTGGCAATGAAGGCTTTAAATTCGTTCAGCATCCAAATGGTCCCCACATTTTTTGGCCCAACTGGCCACTCATGACAAAAACGCTGCCCCTTAGGGGACTGCATGGCTGTGATGACAGATTTTTAACATATGTTAAGGGGGAATTTTATCCAAAAGGCTATATTGTCAGCGCGATTGCGTATCGGTTTTGGATCTATTCGCCATAGGGCACCCAGATTGTTTTCACCTCAGTGGCTGCGCGCAAGAATTCGCGGCCTTCGGCACTCGGCGCGGCCCAATCGCGGGCTTGGCCATGATTGACCCAAGTGCGTTTCAGGTTGGTGGCGGCATTGCGCTCCACTACTTCTGAAAGTGCGGCGGCAGAAAAACACCACACCGCGTCGATATCGCCATGCCCTGCGATGGGCTTGGCAAGGTCGGCATGCGCGCCGGTGACGATATTAACCACGCCTGCGGGCAGATCAGAGGTCTCAAGCACCTGATAAAAGTCGGTTGCAGACAGTGGCGCCACCTCGGATGGCACCAAAACGCAGGTGTTGCCCATCGCAATCGCCGGCGCCATTAGCGAGATCAGACCCAAAAGCGGGGCTTCATTCGGGCACAGCGCTGCGATCACGCCGCAGGGCGCGTTCATCGCAAGTGCGACACCGCGCATCGGCACTGGTTTGACCGCACCTTCAAACTTATCGGCCCAAGCGGCATAGGTGAACAGCCGGTTGATAGCGGCCTCGACCTCGGCCTCGCCTGAAGTGCCGGTCATATCGCGCAGACGGCCAGCAAATTCGGCACGGCGCGCTGAAAGGTTCTCGGCGATGTAGTAAAGGATTTGCGCGCGGCCATGCGCCGTGCTTTTCGCCCAGCCTTTGGCGGCTTGCGCGGCTTCGACCGCGTTGCGAATGTCTTTGCGGCCACCAAGCCCGATGTGGCCCAGCAGTTTGCCCTTGGGCGACCAGATCGCTTGGGAATAACCACCATCAGGGCGGGCCTGCTTGCCGCCGATGAACAGCTTGGCGGTACGGTCGATGCCGCTGACCTCGGGCTTTGCGGGGGCCGGTTGTGCTTTGATCTGCGGCAAGGCCTTGGTCTTGCCCGCAGGTTTCAGATAGGCCAGCAGCCCCTCCCATCCGCCTTCACGACCAAAGCCGCTTTCGCGCACCCCGCCAAAGCCTGCGGCGGCATCAAACAAATTGCTGGCATTGACCCAGACCACGCCCGCCTTCAACTTGGGCGCAATATCCAAGGCAAGGTTGACGTTTTCGCTCCAGACACTGGCAGCAAGGCCATAGCGGCTGTTGTTGGCAAGCTCGACCGCCTCGGACGGGGTGCGAAAGGTCATCGAGACCAAGACCGGCCCAAAGATTTCTTCCTGCATCAGGGTGGATGAGGCTTGCAGGCCAGTGATCAGCGTAGGCGGGTAAAAACAGCCCGCGGGCAGGGCACAAGCGGCATGATAGGTCTCGCCTTCGGTATTGGCGTCCACCATCGCGCGGATGCGGGCCAATTGGCTGGGGTCAATGATCGCCCCGATGTCAATCGCCTTGTCCAAAGGATCGCCAATGCGCAAGCCATCCATGCGCCGACGCAGCTTGTCATGGAACCGCTCGGCAATGCCCTCTTGCACCAAAAGCCGCGAGCCCGCGCAGCAGACCTGCCCCTGATTGAACCAGATCGCATCGACGAGCCCTTCGACCGCACTGTCCAGATCGGCGTCCTCAAAGACAATATAGGGCGATTTCCCGCCAAGCTCCAAAGTCAGCGCCTTACCCGTGCCTGCCGTCGCCTCGCGGATTTGGCGGCCCACGGCGGTTGATCCGGTAAAGGCGATCTTATTGACATCAGGATGGGCAACAAGGGCAGCGCCGGTGTCACCATCGCCAGTGACAATGTTCAAAACCCCTTTGGGCAGACCGGCCTCACGCGACAGCTCGGCAAAAAGCAAGGCGGTCAAGGGGGTGTATTCAGCAGGCTTTAACACCACGCAATTGCCCGCAGCCAAAGCAGGCGCGACCTTCCAAGCAAGCATCAGCAAAGGAAAGTTCCATGGGATCACCGCGCCGCAAACCCCAAGCGGGGCTTGGCCGGGCAACTCGCTGTCAATCAACTGCGCAAGGCCTGCATGATAGTAGAAATGCCGTGCCACCAAAGGAATGTCGATGTCGCGCGCCTCGCGGATCGGCTTGCCGGTATCCATCACCTCCAGCACTGCAAAAAGCCGCGCATGCTTTTGAACCAGCCGCGCCAAAGCATAAAGCACCCGCGCGCGCTCTGCCCCCGAACGCTTGGCCCATTTCCCCTGCGCGCGCCGCGCCGCCTGTACGGCTACGTCAATATCTGCCAAAGTTCCTTGGCTGACCTGTGCCAAAACCTGCCCAGTCGCAGGATTGGTCGTAGCAAAACCCGCCGCGGCTGAGGTAAAGCCGCCATCAATCCAATGCCCAAAAGATCCATTCTTGCGCAGCCATGCCAAGGCCTCTGCGTTGTTTTCGGGGGCCGGACCATAGGCCATGCTGTCAAAGATGTCGCGCACGGTTGTCATGAGAGTGTCCTTTGGCAGATCGAGTGATGCAAGCGGGAAGTGTAAACGCCTGTGGCAGACATGCGCCTCCGGCGGGGATATTTGGACCAAGATGAAATCTGCTGTGGGCTTTCATCTTGGCATAAATATCCCGGGGTGAGCGGCAGCGCCGCGAGGGGCAGAGCCCCTTTGGTATGCAGGCCGATCATTTAAGCCAAGGCATGGCGATTGGCGGCCGAATAGTGACCGCTAAGATAATGGTCCAACTGGCGTTCGATGTCGCCAAGAAGGGAAGAGGCGCCAAAGCGGAACAACTCGGGTTGCAGCCAGGCATGCCCGAGTTCGTCTTTCATCAGGGCAAGATAGGGCAGGGCATCTTTGGCTTTTGATATGCCACCTGCGGGTTTATATCCGACTTTGACGCCACTGCGGTCTTGGTAGTCGCGGATGCAGCGGATCATGGTCAGGCTGACAGGCAGGGTGGCGTTGACGCTTTCTTTGCCGGTAGAGGTTTTGATGAAATCAGCGCCGGCCATCATGCAGACAAGGCTGGCGCGTGCGACGTTACGCAGGGTTTGCAGCTCGCCCGTGGCGAGGATGGCTTTGACATGGGCCTCGCCGCAGGCGGCGCGCATCTCGGACATCTCCTCATAGAGTGCATGCCAATTTCCGGTCAGCACATGCCGGCGCGAGATCACGATGTCGATTTCGCGCGCGCCTGCCCGCACAGATTCGCCGATTTCAGCGATGCGCAGACGGTAGGGAGACAGGCCCGCAGGGAAGCCGGTTGAGACGGCAGCCACTGGGATATTGCTGCCTTCCAATGCGCGGACGGCGGTTTCGACCATTTCGTGGTAGACACAGACCGCGCCTGTGGTCAGGCCTTGCAGCCCAAGTTTTTCCAGCATCGCCGGCGCCACGGGTTGGCGGGCTTTGGCGCAAAGCCGTTTGACGCGCTCTGGCGTATCATCGCCTGACAGGGTGGTAAGGTCGATCAGGCTGATTGCTTTGAGCAGCCAAGCCGCTTGGAAGTCATTTTTGACCGAGCGTCGGCTGGTGATCGTTGCCGCGCGGCGTTCAATGGCCGAGGTATTGGCCTGGACATTCGCCACCCAATCCAGATCAAGCGGCATCCCCGGATTGCGCGGATGGGTGACTTGCGGCAGGTGCAGTTTGGCTTCGGTCAGGCTGTGCATCGGGGCCTCTGCTTTCGGGTTGGGCACAGGTTGCCTTTCTGTGGGCTGGCTTGCAAGGGGGCTGTGGCCTGCGACGGCGGTCTTTTGACCGATTGGTCAGCTTGCGTGGCGGGCTTGCATCGGACCGAAATCAGACCGCAATAAGACCAATGCGGCTTTCATTCCCGCTGCATCCGACTGCGCGATGGCTGAACCTGAAATCGCTGTCCATGTGGCATGGCAAAAATCAGACCGAGCCAGCCCTCTTGATGACTTGAACCAAAAGGCCGCTTTGTCCCGATGATTTGCAACGCAGCCACAAGCAGAGGCAGAGTTGGGATCTGTGTCTGATCAGCCCTTTGGCACGCGCCGCAATTCGGCCCAGGGAGCCTTGGTCGCGGTGGGGGGAATTTTGCTGCGGTCGACCGTTGTGGCGATATGCGATTTCGCCAGATATAGCGCCGAAAGTGGTGCCGTTATAAACAAGAACACCGAGACCATCACTTCGTGCCAGGTGACTTGGCCTGCGATCAGCCAAGTGTTCAGCGCCGAGGCAATAAGCGCCGCACCTACGCCGATTGTGGTGGCCTTTGTCGGGGCATGCAGCCTTTGCATCGCATCGCGCAGCTTCAGTAAGCCAAAGCTGCCGATCAGGCCAAAGACCCCACTAATGACCAAAAGCGTCGAGATCAGGATTTCGGTGACCATGCTCATTCGATAATGCTCCGCCGCAACAGGTATTTGCAAAAGGCTACGGTCGACACGAAGCCTGTCATCGAAAACAGCATGGCCGCCTCAAAGTTCAAGGCGTGGCCCCGCATCAGAGAATACAGCACGATCAGGGCGATTACATTCACCACCATCGTATCCACCGCCAGAATACGGTCGGGGATGGTGGGCGCGGTGGCCAGACGCCAAAGCGTCAGCAGCAGGGCCAGCGCAAAGCAGCTGATTGCAAAGCTCAGGGCATAGTCAAGCATCAGGTGAAGATCCTTTTCAGGCGGGCCTCGTAGCGGGACTTGATCTCGGCGCAGACGGCATCGGGGTCTGGGGCGTGCAGCGAATGGATCAACAGCGATTTGCCGTCGGCGGCGAAATCTGCGGTCAGTGTGCCGGGGGTCATGGTAATGGTGCCGGCCAGGAGGGCTTGGGCCTCGGGGCTGGGCAGGTCAATCGGCACGCAGATCCACGCCGATTGGATCTGATCCACCGGTTTGAACAGAATGATCGCCGCAACTTGGATGCTTGAGACCACAACATCGCCCAGCACCAGACCGATATAGGCCACCAGTCGCAGCGGGTGTTTCATCGCCGCATGTTCAGGCCAATAGGGAGCTGTCAGCAGCGGGATCACCACGCCCAGAAACCCACCCATCAGCACGGCGCCTGGGCCAATGCTATTCATCAGCAGCACCCAGGTCAGCAGAAGTGTGGCCGAAAGGTAGGGATGTGGGAAAAGCTTCTGCATGGGTCAGCCTCCTGCGCCAAGGGAAAGTGCCGCGATATAAGCGGCAGGTGCGTGCAGGTTTTGCGCTGTGGCCTCTAGCCATGTCAGGATCGGCCCTGCGCCCAGCGTCAGTGCCAAAAGCGCGCTGAGGCACAGTGCCGTGGCCACGGGTGCAAAGGGCGCGATGCTGTCCGAGGGGCGCGGCGCTTCGGCCTTCCAGAACAGGCCAGAGCCGATGCGGGCAAGACCCAGCATGGTCAAAAGCGACGACAGCAGGATCAGCGTCCAGATCAGCGGCGCTGAGGCGCGCAGCGCGTCCATGATCAAAAGCTTACCGACAAAGCCCGACAGCGGCGGCATGCCCGCCATGGCGACCGCCGCCGCCATAAACAGCGCCGCCGTCAGCCCATCGCGGCGATTGGGCACCAGATCAGACAGCAAGAACAGCGCCGCCATCGCCAGTGTCGAATGGATCAGATAATAAAGCGCCGCCGCCGTCGCCTGCGGGGTAAAGGCCGAAACCGCAATCAGCAGCAGCCCCATCGACCCCAGCGCCGAAAAGGCAACCAGACGCGGCAGCTCGCGGCTGCCCAAAACCCCGATGGCGCCAATCACCATGGTGATGATCGCCGCCGGTTGCAGCAGATCTTGGATCAGCGTGCCGGTGGCGGCCAGATCGGTTGGAAACACCAGCGTGCCAAAGCGGATCAGCGCATAGGCCCCGACCTTGGTCATCACCGCAAACAGTGCGGCCACAGGGGCAGGGGCATTGGCATAGGTGGCAGGCAGCCAGAATTGCAGCGGCACCATCGCGGCCTTGATCGCAAAGACCATCATCACCAGCACCGCCGCCACCCGCAGCAAAGCGCTGTCGCCCGCTGGCAGTTCGGGCAGCTTGACCGCCAGATCGGCCATATTGAGCGTGCCCGTCACCGCATAGATCGTCGCCAGCGCAATCAGAAACAGCGAGGAGCCCAGCAGGTTAAACGCCACATATTGCACGCCCGCGCGCAGCCGATCCCGCCCGCCGCCATGCACCATCAGCCCATAAGAGGCAATCAGCAGCACCTCGAAAAACACGAATAGGTTAAAGGCATCAGCGGTCAGAAACGCGCCATTCAGCCCCATCAGTTGGAACAAGAACAGCGTGTGAAAATGCTTGCCGCTGCGGTCCCATCCGGTGCTGGCCACATGGATCAGCACCAAAAGCCCCAGCGCCGCCGTCAGCATCAGCATCAGCGACGACAGCCGATCTGACATCAGGGCAATGCCAAAGGGCGCGGGCCAATTGCCCAGAAAATACGCGCGCGGCGTATCGGCTTGGGCCGCCAGCATCACCGCTATGACACAAAGCGCCAGCGCGCCTGCGCCCGAAATGACGCGTTGCAGGCCAATACTTGGGCGCAAGATCACCAAAAGCCCGGCCAGAACCGCAGGCAGGATGATCGGGGCAATGATCAGATTGCTCATGCTTGGCCCTCGTCTGTCGGTGCTTGCGTCAGGGCGACATCATCCGCGCCCGAGGTCAGGTAAGCGCCAATCGCCATGATCACCAGCACCGCCGTCATGCCAAAGGAAATCACGATTGCGGTCAGTACCAAGGCTTGCGGCAGCGGATCGGTATAGCCAAGCGCGGTTTTGCTGATGATTGGCGGCAGATCGGGCGCAAGCCGGCCTGCGGCAAAGATGAACAGATTGACCGCATAAGACAGCAGCGACAGCCCCAAAATCACCGGAAAACTGCGCTGGCGCAGCATCAGATAGACCCCAGAACTGGTCAGCGTGCCAATGGCGATTGCGACAAGAAGTTCCATCAGTTTGCTCCTTTGGCAAGTCGCGCAATGGCGTCCAGCGCCAGCATCACCGCCCCCAGCACACAGAGGAAAACCCCCAGATCGAACAGCGCAGCGGTGGCCAGTTCAACCTCGCCCACCAGCGGGATATGGAAATAACCGTAGTTCGAGGTCAGGAATGGCCGCCCTGCAATCCAAGACCCGATCCCCGTCGCACTGGCGATCAGCACGCCTGCACCGATCACGGTTTGATAGGGATAGCGCCGCCGCGCCGAGGTCCATTCGATGCCAGAGGCCATATATTGCATCACCAGACCGATGGCAAAGACCAGCCCCGCCACAAAGCCGCCGCCGGGTTGGTTATGGCCGCGCAGGAACAGATAGGTGCCGACCATCATCGCAATTGGCAGGATGAACCGCGTCGCCACCCGCAGCATCACCGGATGCGCGTCGCCTGCATCTGGGTCGGTGGCGGGGGGAATGATACGCCATTTGGTCACCAAAAGCCCCTCGACCAAGGCAAAGATCAAAATCGCCGCAATCCCCAGCACGATGATCTCGCCGTAAGTGTCAAAGCCGCGGAAATCGACGATAATGGTGTTGACCGCATTGGTGCCGCCTGCCCCCGGTTTCGATTGCGCCAGATGAAAGGCCGAGATCGGGGCAAAGGCGGCCTCGCGCGTCAGCAGTGCAAAGGCAAGCAGAGTGGTGCCAAGACCTGCCGCCACGGCCACCGCACCGTCGCGCAGTTTGCGCAGCGCAGTGGTCTCGCGCGGGGTGGTGGCGGGCAGAAAGTTCAGCGCCAGCAGCATCAGCACCACGGTGACCACCTCGACCGTGATCTGGGTCAGCGCAAGGTCTGGGGCTGCCAGATAGGCAAAGCCCGCCGACAAGATCAGCCCGATGATCCCGACCAGCAGCAGCGACAAAAGCCGGCGGTGGTGCATCACCGTGGCTGCCAGACTTGCCAAGGCCAGCACCAGCCAAGCTGCCCCGACATCCAGCGGCACCGGCGTTAGTGCGCGACTGCCAGCAACATGGCTGCCGCTGCCAAAGGCATAGGCCGCCAGCACCAGCATGGTGACAATCGCCAGCGCAAAGCTGCGCGCCAGATCGCCGTCATGCATCCGCTCGGTCAGCGCGCGGGCGGCGCGGGTCAGCCCGTTCAGGCTTGTGTCAAACAGCGCTTTGGCCTCGGGGCGCGGCGTCGCCTCCCATAGGGCGCGCAAACGGTCATAGCTGCCCAGCAGAATGAAACCGCCGCCAAAGGCAAGCAAAGACATGTAAAGCGCGGGGCTTTCCAGGCCGTGCCACAGCTTGATATAGGCCTTTGGCGTGGCGCCAGTCACGGCCGCGCTGGCGCTATCCACCAGCCAGGCCGCCAGCGTCATCGGCATCAGGCCAATCGCCACCACCAGCACCGCCAGCAGCGCGGGTGAAGCCAAAAGCCCCCAGCTTGGGTCATGCGGGCTATAGCTGTCGTCATTGCGCGATGTGCCCAAAAAGCCCTGCACCAAGAACCGCAGCGCATAGCCAACCGAGAGCATCGCAGCCAAAGTTGCCATCGCAGGCACGATCCAGCTGTTGCCCAGCCAAGCCGTATGTGCGGCCTCTTCCAGCATCATCTCTTTCGAGAGAAACCCGTTCAGCAGCGGCACCCCCGCCATCGACAGGGTTGCAATCGTGGCCAGCACAAAGGTCACCGGCATCACACGACGCAAGCCGCCCAGCAGACGAATGTCGCGGGTATGGGCCTCGTGATCGACAATGCCCGCCACCATGAACAGCGCCGCCTTAAAGGTGGCGTGACACAGAATATGAAACACCGCGGCAAGGGCTGCGGCCTCGGTGCCAAGGCCGAACAAAAAGGTGATCAGCCCCAAATGGCTGACGGTGGAATAGGCCAAAATCGCCTTCAGATCATCCTTGAACAGCGCCACCTTGGCGGCAAAGGCCATGGTCAATAGCCCGGTGGTGGCAACAATCAGGAACCACGCTTCGGTGCCCGACAACACTGGCCACAGCCGCGCCATCAGGAACAGCCCCGCCTTCACCATCGTCGCCGAATGCAGATAGGCCGAAACTGGCGTTGGGGCGGCCATGGCGTGCGGCAACCAGAAATGAAAGGGAAACTGCGCCGATTTGGCAAAAGCGCCGGTCAAGATCAGCAAAAGCGCGGGCAGATAAAGCGGGCTGGCTTGGATCACCTCGCGCTGCGACAGGATGTCTGACAGCGTGTAGCTGCCAGCAATCTGGCCCAACAGCAGCATGCCTGCGATCATCGCAAGCCCGCCGCCGCCGGTTATGGCAAGCGCCATCCGCGCGCCTTGGCGGCCTGCGGCAAGGTGGTTCCAATAGCCGATCAAAAGGAAGGACGACAGCGATGTCATCTCCCAAAACACCAGCAAAAGCAGGATATTGTCAGAAATCACTATGCCCAGCATCGCGCCTTGGAACAGCATCAAAAACGTGATGAAGCGGCCATAAGGGTCAGAGCTGTCCAGATAAAACCGCGCATAAAGCTGGATCAACAGGCCAATGCCAAGGATCAGGATCGCGAACAAAACCCCCAAACCATCCAGCCGAAATTCGGCATTCAGGCCCAGCTGTGGCAACCAGTCAAAGCGGGTGGTGACCACTGTGCCCGCCAAAACCTGCGGCAGATAGGCCAAGATCGCGGCCAAAGCCGTGGCGGTGCAGGCACTTGCGGCCAGCGTGGCGGCGGTGCGGCCAAACCGGCTGGCAAGGGCCGCAACCAGCGCGCCTATGAATGGCAAGGCTGCAATCAGCGCTAAAGACATAAAAGAGCCCCTCGTCGTGGCATGGCGGGATGCGTCGAAATCGTCGCGGCGGGTGGAGCTAGAGATAAAGATTTACCCGCGCGGTTCAAGGGTTAATCCCCTGAATTCCTATGAATTAGACGCCGCGCCCTGCTGCGTTCTGATCAATCAGATAGCGTTGCGACAAAGGAATCGCCGCAGCCCCCAGCGCGCGGGCGTCCGGGCCGATGGTGCCTTCGCGGATCATCGGCGGGTCTATGCCGTCCAGATCCAGACTGTGCAGCGCCAAATGCGTGCGGCGCGTGATCTCGGCGCGCACTTCGGCGGGCATCCAGCCGTCGATCATCACGGCTTCGATTTCCAGCAAGGTCGCCGCTGTCAGCGCAGCCCAAGCCAGACCATTTGCGGCCTGATCCATCCAGTCTGACAGGATCTGCGGGCTGACCGTCCAATGATCCGGACGCTCCCACAGATAATCAGAAGCCTCGCCCGCGGCCTCCATCGCATCGGCAAGCTTTGACATCGACGCCGCAGCAATCAGGCGTTCGACCTGCCCGTTCTTGCCCTGCACCGGCAAGGGGCCCGCGCCTGCGGCATTGCCCGAGCGGCCCAGAAACAACTGACCGTTCAATACCAAACCGCCGCCGATAAAGGTGCCAAAGTAGAAATAGAGGAAATCTTTCGGCCGTTCGCCGGTGCCAAACACCAATTCGGCCCCGCAGGCCGAGGTGGCGTCGTTTTGCACATAGGTCGGCAAGCCGGTCAGCTGGGCGATTTCGGCCTGAATGTCGCTGTGTCGCCAGGCATCCATTTCTGCTTGCGGCGCGCCGATGAATTGCACCCAGCTCCACAGCTGAAACGGCATGGCGATGCCGATGCCGCTCACGCGCGGGCGCTCTTCTGCCGAAAGCTTTGCCAAGGCCAGTGGCAGGGCGCGGGCTGTAAAGCCAACCACATTGGCGGGCGAGGGATAGCGATAGGTCTGGCGCTGGCTGGCGCGGACCTTGCCTTGAAAATCGACCAAGGTCAGATCAACCGAGCGCCGACCGATTTTAATGCCGACAAAAAACGCACCGTCAGGGTTCAGAAACATCGGCACCGAGGGCTGGCCAATGCGGCCCCGGATCGGCTCGCCGCGCAGCAACAGCCCGTCTTGTTCCAGCCCGCGCATGATCACCGAAACGGTCTGCGCCGAAAGCCCCGTGATGCGGGCAATGTCAGATTTCGCCAGACCGCCATGCTGGCGCACCAAAGACAGCACCAGACGTTCGTTATGGTCGCGCATGCCCGATTGGTTCGAGCCGCGCAGACCAATGTCTTCGCTGCCTTGCCGATCCGGAATGGTGTCCGCGCCCAATGCCATGCTGTCTTAACCGTCTAAATCTATCGCCAAAGCCGCCTTGCGCAGGATGACATTGGCGAAAAGTGCGGGCTCTGAGGTGGCGACAATCGCATAGGCCCCACGCACGCGAGGGTAAAGCGCCTCGCCCATCAGCGGTGTGACGCTAAAGCTTTGACCACTGGCGGCGCAAAGCGTGTCGACCGCTTGATGAATTGGGCCAACCTGCGGCGGGGTGTTGTTCAGGGCTGCGCGAAAGGCAGCCTCGACCGGCAGCACTTTCAGAATCGCGGCAAGCAGCGGCATCAACGCGATTCCATCGGCGCGAATCAGGCGGCGGGCATGTTCTGCCGCCGGATAATTGCCATCAACCAAAGCAATTTCATCGCCATGCCCCATCGCACGCAGCGTATGAAGAAGGTCTGGTCCCAGCAAAGGGGAGATGCCGATCAACATGATAAGTCGAGCTTTCTGCGTGGGTCTCAGGGTGCATTACACCCCATTTAGCTGCCCAGACTGCGGGAGGGAAGGCGGCCTGTCAATATTAAATCACTCTGATTTATTTAACTTGACGTAGCGGCTCGAATCATATCATTTGTTCCCATCGCGATGCCTGAACGGGTGTCGACGTAAGGTTTCTAACGGGGGGCTAATCCCCTAATTCCTTGGGAGGACGACCAATGAAATTCACCACCAAAGCTCTGCTGGGCGCTGCTGCTGTTGCCCTGATGGCTGGTTCGGCTTCGGCCGGCGATCTGGCTTGCCTGATCACCAAAAACAACACCAACCCCTTCTTCGTAAAGATGAAAGAGGGCGCTGAGGCTGCTGCAACCGCCGCTGGCCTCGACTTCCAAGCCTATGCAGGCGAAAAAGACGGCGACGCTGCTCCGCAGATCACCGCAATTGAAAACTGCATCGCTGGCGGCGCCAAGGGTATCTTGATCACCCCATCGAACGACTCGGTCGGCCCAGCCCTGAAAGACGCCCGCGCTGCTGGCATCTTGGTTATCGCTCTGGACACCCCGCTTGCCGATACCGAAGCTCAGGACATGACCTTTGCAACCGACAACTTTGAAGCTGGTTTGCTGATCGGCAAATGGGCTGCTGCAACCATGGGCGACACTTCGGGCGCCAAGATTGCAATGCTCGACATCAACAAAGACAACATCTCGGTTGACGTCGCACGCGACACCGGCTTCCTCAAAGGCTTTGGCATCGAAGTTCCTGATCTGACCGTGATGGGTTCGGAAACCGACGCACGCGTCATCGGTCACGAAACTTCGGACGCAAACCCAGAGGGCGGTCTGCGCGCGATGGAAACCCTGCTGGCAAAAGACCCAGACATCAACGTGATCTACACGATCAACGAGCCTGCTGCTGAAGGCGCTTATCAGGCGATGAAGAACGCTGGCAAAGAAAACCAGGCTCTGATCGTTTCGGTTGACGGCGGCTGCCCAGGCATCGCTTCGGTCAAGTCGGGCGTTATCGGCGCAACCTCGCAGCAGTACCCACTGCTGATGGCGTCCAAGGGCATCGAAGCTATCGTTGCTTTCGCCAAAGACGGCACCAAGCCAGCGGCTTCCGACGGTTTGACCTTCTTCAACACCGGCGTGAACTTGGTCACCGACAAGCCAGCTGCTGGCGTCGAGTCGATCGACAGCGCCAAAGGCACCGAGCTTTGCTGGGGCTAATCTAGCCAAAGCCTAGCAGTTTAAAATGAAGGGCGGCTGTCAAAGGTCGCCCTTCTTCCATAGCGGAGCTTGGGGCTTCGAGGTGATTCTGGGAGATATTCGCGATGAGCGCAGAAGACGCACCAACCAAAACAATTTCCGACTACGAGGCCCCGCTGGCCAAATCAGATACCTCGGTCGCCAGTTTCGAGCGTGACGACAAAGGCCTTGTGCCGCGTATCCGCAATTTCCTGCGTGCCTATCCGACCACGATCCCGGCCTTGGTGCTGGTGATTTCGATCATCGGGTTCAGCATTGTCGCTCCCCGCTTCATGAGCCTTGGTGCGCTGTCGGTTATCCTGAAACAAGTCACTGTCACCGGCTTTATTGCCCTTGCCCAAACGCTGATCATTCTGACCGCTGGCATTGATTTGTCGGTTGGTGCGATCTTGGTGTTGTCGTCGCTGATCATGGGCAACCTTGCCGTGGTCACCGGATTGCCCGCTGGGCTTGCGGTTCTGATCGGGATTTTCTTTGGCGCGCTGATGGGGCTGGTCAACGGGCTTTTGGTCACCAAAGTCCGGCTGCCACCTTTCATCGTTACCCTTGGCACGCTGTCGATCTTTGAATCGGTCAAGCTGTGGTATTCGCAATCTCAGTCGATCCGCAACGTCGATATCGAAGCCAAAGCACCCAGCCTGTTGTGGTTTGGCGATGGTCTGAATTTCGGCGGCGCAAGTCTAAGTTACGGGGGCATCGCCCTTATTCTGTTGGCGGCAATCCTTTGGTATGTGCTGACCAACACTGCTTGGGGCCGCCATGTGCACGCCATTGGCGACGATCCCGAGGCTGCAAAGCTGTCTGGTATCAACGTCAATTGGGTGCTGACATCGGTTTATGTTGTGGCAGGGGCCATCTGTGGTTTTTCCGCTTGGATCGCCATCGGCCGTGTGGGGTCGGTGTCCCCGATTGCTTTTACCGATATCAACCTTGCCTCGATCACCGCTGTGGTGATTGGCGGCACCTCGCTGTTTGGCGGGCGCGGCTCGATTGTTGGCTCGGTTCTGGGGGCGATGATCGTTGGCGTGTTTATCACCGGCCTGTCTTTGGCGGGTGTCGATGACTACTGGCAAAAATTCGCGGCAGGCTGCCTTGTGATTATCGCAGTTGCCCTTGATCAATGGCTGCGGAGGGCTTCGCAATGAGTGATGTGCAACCAATCCTGTCGGCGCGCGGGCTGCTAAAGCGCTATGGCACTGTTGTGGCGATGAATGGCGCAGATTTCGATCTGTATCCGGGCGAGATCACAGCAGTGATCGGTGACAATGGTGCTGGCAAATCCACCCTGATCAAGGCCTTGGCGGGGGCGGTTATCCCCGATCACGGCGAGATCACGCTGGAAGGCAAGGTGATGAAGTTCCGCGGCCCGCAAGATGCGCGCAGCATGGGGATTGAAACCGTCTACCAAAACCTTGCGATGTCGCCCGCGCTGTCGATTGCCGACAATATGTTTCTGGGCCGCGAATGGCGCAAACCCGGCATCATGGGCTCGGTGTTCCGGCAAATGGACCGCCCGCGGATGGAGAAATTCGCCCGCGATAAGCTGTCGGAACTGGGTCTGATGACGATTCAGAACATCAACCAAGCCGTTGAATCGCTTTCGGGCGGCCAGCGGCAGGGCGTTGCTGTGGCCCGCGCGGCGGCCTTTGGGTCTAAGGTTGTGATCCTTGACGAACCCACGGCGGCTTTGGGCGTCAAGGAAAGCCGTCGGGTGCTAGAGCTGATCCGCGACGTGCGGGCGCGGGGGATTCCGATCATCCTGATCAGCCACAACATGCCGCATGTGTTCGAAGTGGCCGACCGCATCCACATCCACCGTCTGGGCAAGCGTCTTTGCGTGATTAATCCCAACGACTATTCGATGTCGGATGCCGTGGCCTTTATGACCGGTGCCAAGGTGCCGGAAGGCGTGGAAGAACAGGTATGACACCTGCTGATCTGGCAGATCTGATCCGCCAGAAGGCGAAAGGGCAGGGGCGGTTTTTGGTCGCCCTTGCTGGACCACCGGCGGCAGGCAAATCGACGCTTGCGGCCGAACTGGTCACCGCTTTGGGCCAAGGCGCCAAGGCGGTGCCGATGGACGGCTTTCATTATGACGATGCGGTGCTGATCGCACGCGGCGCGCGGGCGCGCAAAGGCGCACCTGATACCTTTGATGTGCAAGGCTTTTTGCACCTGCTGCGCCGCTTGCGCCACGAGGCCGAGGTGGCAATTCCGCTGTTTGACCGCGCGCTGGAAATCAGCCGCGCTGGCGCTGATATTATCGGGCCCGCCGATCAGATTTTGGTGGTCGAAGGCAATTACCTGCTGTTTGATCAAGCCCCATGGCCAGAGGCCGCAGCGCTGTTTGATCTGACCGTCTGGATAGATGTGCCGATGGCCGAGCTTGAACGCCGCTTGCTGCTGCGCTGGGCGATGTACGGCAAAACCGATGTCGAGGCGCGGGCTTGGATTGAAGGCAACGATCTGCCCAACATTCGTGCCGTGATCGCAGGTTCTGCACCCGCTGATGTGGTGTTGGCGGGCTAACCCTGTGGCGTCATTGCCTTGCGGCCCTTGTTGCGCTCGATCCCCAGTTTACGTTCACGCCAGATGATCAGAATGCCCGCAAAGATCACCAGCGCAGCCCCCGCCAGCATGGTCAGGGTCGGCACTTCGGCAAAGACGAAATAGCCGATCGCCAGCGCAAAGATCATCGAAGCATAGTCAAAGGGCGCGATCAGCGAGGCATCCGTGCCGCGATAGCTTGAGGTCAGCAAGATCTGACCGACTCCGCCCAACAGCCCCGCCAAAACCAAGGTGGCAAACTGCCAAGCCGTTGGCACTGCCCAGCCAAAGGGCAGCGTGGTCAGTGACAGCACGGTCGAGGTCAGCGAAAAATAGAACACGATGGCGGCGGTCTTTTCGGTATTGACCAGCTTGCGCACAAAAACCTGCGCCAGGGCCGAGCAAAACGCCCCCGCCAGCACCAGCATTGCGCCCAAAGCCTCGCGCTGCGAGGCTGCATCGCCGCTGACCACCGTCAGGCGCGGCGACAGCACGATCATCACCCCCGTCAGACCCAGCGCCACCGCCGAGATGCGAAACAGCCGCACCTCTTCGCCCAGAAACATCGCCGCAAACACCACCACCAGCAGTGGCGAGGCATAGCCAATCGCCGTCACCTCGGGCAAAGGCAAGAACCCAAGCCCCGCAAAGCCCAAGCCCATCGCCAGCGTGCCCATCAGCCCGCGCCAGATATGGCTGATCGGGTTATGCGCCTGAAGTCCGGTTGCGAGTTCGCGCCGCATGGCCAGCCAAGCCACGATGACAGGCAGCGCAAAGAACGAGCGAAAGAATACCGCCTCGCCGGCAGGAATATCGGTGGTGGTGGTTTTGATCAGCGACGACATCACAATAAACACCAAAACCGAGCCAACTTTTAAGGCTATTCCTTGAAGAGGGCGCATAACATTGCCTTTGGGTTGGATTTGGAGCTGTTGCAGGGCTAAGGTTCCTCATTCCAAAGGAGATTACCATGCCCAAAGCACCGCTTGGCGACAGAATTGATCAGGGCCGCGGCCTTGTTCCCGCCGATATCGTGCTGAAAGGCGGGCGGGTGTTTGATCTGATCACCGGCGAATTGGTGCCCAGTGATGTGGCGATCTGTGGCGATTGTATCGTGGGGGTCTTTGGTACCTACACTGGTGTGCGCGAGATTGATGTGCGCGGCAAGATCCTTGTGCCGGGGTTTATCGACACGCATCTGCATATCGAATCCTCGCTGGTGACGCCGTTTGAATTTGACCGCTGCGTCAGCCCGCATGGGGTGACAACCGCGATTTGTGATCCGCACGAGATTGCAAATGTCGCAGGGCTGGCGGGGATCAGCTATTTTCTAGAGGCCAGCAGCCGCACGCTGATGGATATTCGGGTGCAGCTGTCGTCTTGCGTGCCCTCGACCCATATGGAGACCACCGGCGCGCGGCTTGAGGCAAGCGATCTGACGCCGCTGATGGATCATCCGCGCGTGATCGGTCTGGCAGAATTCATGAATTACCCCGGTGTCTTGCACCGCGATGCGGGGTGCATGGCCAAGTTAGAGGCCTTTCAGGGCCGCCACATTGACGGCCATGCGCCCTTGCTGCGCGGCAATGATCTGAACGGCTATATCGCCGCAGGCATTCGCACCGAACACGAGGCCACCAGCTATGACGAGGCTTTGGAAAAGCTGCGCAAGGGCATGCGGGTGCTGATCCGCGAGGGCTCGGTGTCGAAAGATTTGCACGCGCTGGTGGGGCTGCTGACCGAACGCTTTTCGCCCTATCTGTGTCTGTGCACCGATGATCGCAACCCTTTGGACATCGGCGAGCAGGGGCATCTGGACTATATGATCCGCACCGCGATTGCTTTGGGGGCCGCCCCTTTGGCGGTCTATCGCGCGGCCTCGCTTTCGGCGGCCGAGGCCTTTGGGCTAAAGGATCGCGGGCTGATTGCGCCGGGCAAACGGGCCGATATTGCGGTGATCGATACGCTTGAGGACTGCAATGTCGCGCAGGTCTTTACCGGCGGGGTCGAGATCAGCGCCGCAGCCTTTGCCGCCCGCGAGATCTTGCCGCCGGTGGCACGGCATTCGGTCAAGGCGCCACGGATCACGGCGGCAGATTTTCGCAGCAGCGGCAATCGGGTTCAGACACCCGTGATCGGGATCATCCCAGGCAAGATCGTCACCGAGCATCTAAGCTATGACATCGCGCCGCAAGATGGCGACAAGCGCCCAGACATTGCCCGCGATCTGGTGAAAATCGCGGTGATCGAGCGGCACGGCGTCAATGGCAACCGCGCCACCGGCTTTGTGAAGGGCTTTGGCTTGCAGCGCGGTGCGATTGGCTCGACGGTTTGTCACGATCATCACAACATCGCGGTGGTGGGGGCGGATTATGAGGATATGGCGCTGGCGGTGCAGCGCTTGGGCGAGATTGAGGGCGGCTTTGTGGTGGTTGAGGGCGGCCGCGTGCTGGCGGAACTGGCGCTGCCGATGGCGGGGTTGATGAGCCTGAACAGCTTTGAAGCGGTGCGCGCCGATCTGGTGGAGCTGCGCGCGGCGGCCAGATCTTTGGGGGTGGTGCTGGAGGAGCCGTTTTTGCAGTTGGCGTTTTTATGCCTGCCAGTGATCCCGCATTTGAAGATCACTGATCACGGTATGGTGGATGTGGACCGGTTTGAGGTGATGCCCTGAGGTGACAGGGGCTGGCCGCCGGGGCGCTGCCCCGGACCCCGGGATATTTTTGCCAAGATGAAGGTGGCGGCGGGGTGGGTTTGCTCTGCCGGCTTGGGATTTTTGACCCTGGTGGGGCTTTTCCTTCTGAAAGACGGCAAGAAGCTTTGCGGCAGTCTTGGTTTGGGATTGAGGGCTGCGCTGCACTGTGGCCTGGGCCTTTCCTGACATTTGCGTTTTTGGTCTGGGCCATCTATCAATCTTGCAGTTAGCGGTTCCGCCATTTGGGTCGATTGTACAAAATATGATGAAGAGATTAGATGCTGAAATAGCCGCCGTTCTGCATCGGGATTACGGCATTGGGTTTCATCCAAAGGTGACGGGGAGCATCGCCATTAAAAATGGGGATGCGCTTTTTGAGCGTTTTAGCCAGCACAATCCTGGTCGATTTATGCCGCTTGGATCTTATAGTTATACTCACAGCTTTTTCCCTCATGTTGCGCGCATTGGGCGTTATTGTTCCCTTGGCGCAGGGATTGAGGTGATGGGGGCTCATCATCCGATCGATTGGATTTCAGCCAGTCCAGTGTTTTACAGTCACAAATGTGCGAAACGCTGGAAAAGTGGTCGGAGCTCTTTTCCAGCGTTTCAAGATATGGGGCCGCCAGTTGAGATTGAAAATGATGTTTGGATCGGCAACGGCGTCTTGCTGGCGCATGGGGTCAAATTGGGAACAGGCTCTATTATTGCGGCCCGTTCAATCGTAACGCGTGATGTGCCGCCTTATGCAATTGTTGGTGGCGCAGCTGCGCGGTTTATTCGCTGGCGTTTTGATGAAAAAATCATCGAAAAGTTGCTGGAATCGCAATGGTGGCAGTGGCCTGTTTCGGCTTGGGATGAAACAGACCCTCGCGATATTTCAGCATTTATAGACCGCGCCACCGAAGTGCGAGAAACGCTTTTGCCGATGCCTGAGCTGCGTATGACAGCAAATGAACTTATCGCCGGTCTTGCGAAGCCTGCTGAAGCATAGCTCGGTTGCAGCCAGCTTGCAGAGATGGCTGCGATAGGGGGTTATCTTACTTTTATGGTTGTTTTGCCTAGCGCAGCACAAGCCCGCCTTCGGTTTGCAAAAACTGCACGACCGCGTCGATGCCGATGCCTTTGCGGATTTGCGCCATGACATAGGGGCGGGGGCCGCGGGCGGTGGCGGTGTCGGATTGCAGCAAGGCGAGATCGACGCCGACGTAGGGCGCGAGGTCGGTTTTATTGACCACCAGCAGATCAGAGCGGGTGACGCCGGGGCCGCGTTTGCGCGGGATGTCTTGGCCGGCGGCGGTGTCGATGACGTAGATCGAGAGGTCTGCAAGTTCGGGCGAGAAGGTGGCGGCCAGGTTGTCGCCGCCGCTTTCGATCAGGATCAGGTCCAGGTCGGGGAAGACTTGGCGCAGATCGGCGACGGCGGCAAGGTTGATGCTGGCGTCTTCGCGGATGGCGGTATGCGGACAGCCGCCGGTTTCGACGCCGCGAATGCGGTTTGCCGGCAGCACTTGGGCGCGGGTCAGGTAATCGGCATCTTCGCGGGTGTAGATGTCATTGGTGATCACCGCCATCGAGCAGCGCTGCGCCAAGGCGCGGCAAAGCTGTTCGGTCAGCGAGGTTTTGCCGGCACCCACGGGGCCGCCGATACCGATGCGCAGAGGGCCATTTGGGTGTGTCATGTGCGAAATATCCTGACGGGCATGGTTTCATGGAGCATGGCGGCCAGATCGGCGCGCGGGGTGGTGGAGGACAGTGCTGAAAGCGGCAGGCTGGCGTAAAGCGCGGCCAGATCGGTGATCAGCGGCGCGAGGCTGGCCAAGGTCTTTTGGGCCTCGGTTTGGCCTAAGGGCATGAAGCGGGTGGCCGCCGAGGTGAGCTGGGCGCAAAGCCCTTGCAGCCAGAGGCAGAGCACCTCGCTTGTGGGCAGATCCAGCTGGGCCGTGGCCGCCCCCACCGCCACCGCATAGGGGTGAGGTGCTTGGGGTTGGCCGGTGATGGCACTGATGGTGGCGGCAAAGGCGCGGCCTTGTTCCAGCATCTCGGTCACCCGTTCGGCGCTGGGGGCATGGGCCAGCGCCAGATCGCTGAGCGCTGTCAGATCGGCATCGCGCGCGCGGGCATGGGCCAGCAGGATCGCATCGGCGCGGCCCGAGCCAAAGCGCAGCACTGCGCTGATCCAAGCGCCCAGATCGGCGGCGCTGCGGATGTCGCCTGCGCTGATCGCCTGTTCAAGCCCTTGCGAATAGGCAAAGGCTCCGATCGGGAAGGCGGGTGAGAGCCATTGCGTCAGCCGCAGACGGTCGGTTGCCTCAGCCATGGGTCAGCGCGAAATGTCCGGCGGGGCCGTGATCGTGGCCCATGGTGCGGCCGTGGCCATAAGCGCCGCCTTCGGGGGTAAAGGCCGCGATTTGCAGCGTCAGGCTGGCGCCAAGGCCTTTCAGCATCGCCTCGATCACCGGATCGCGGCGGATCACCAGATGATCGCTGCCGATCTGACAGGGCGTGTGGCGGTTGCCGATGTGCCAAGCAAGCCGGGCGAGGTTGCCAGTCAGGCGCACCACGGGTTCGGCTGCGGCCAGAATGGCGATGGCGCGGCCGTCATCCAGATGAAAGGCATCGCCTTGGTTGACGCTTGTCGTCTCGGTCAGATCGACCATAAAGCTGGCGCCTGCATCGGTGGTCAGGCGTTTGCGGCGCAAAAAGCGTTCGTCATAAGACAGGGTGACGCTGTCGATGGTTTGGCCTTTGTGGCCGCGAAGCAGGGTGCGGGCGGGCAGCAGCATGGGGACCTCTAAAACAGAAAAACGCGCGCCGCAGCGGACTGCGGGCGCGCGTTTGCATGGGAGGAGCAGGCCGAAGCGGCCTGCGGCATTAGATGTAGAAATGCGCACCGAAAATGCGGCGCACTTCGCCGTCGCGGGTTTTGCCCTGTGCGGCAAGTTGGGCGTCGCTCTGCGCGTTCAGGCGGTTGATTTCCTGCATGCGTGGCCCTGCTTCTGCCAAAGCGATCAGCCCATTGGCGACGGCTTTGAACGGTGCGGCAAGGATATGTCCCAGCGAGCGGGCTGGTGCGGTGAAGAATGCGGTCTGTGTCATTGGAAACCTCTTGTTTGATCCAAGTGTTTCCCCCCTGCGCAGAATATGACAGCAAAGCCGTGGCTGAACAACGGCTTATCCGGCATTGCTGCATTGCAGCATGTGCATGGCTTGGCATCGGCATCAGAACAGGAAATAGCGTTGTGCCAGTGGCAGTTCGGTGGCGGGCTGGCAGGTCAAAAGCTCGCCATCGGCGCGGACTTCGTAGGTTTCGGGGTTCACCTCGATCTGCGGTCGGGCGTTGTTCAGGATCATATCGGCCTTGCCAATGGTGCGGGTGCCGCTGACGGGCAGGGTGGTTTTGTGCAGGCCCAGCTTGGCGCCGACATCATCGGCTTGCGCGGCTTGGCTGACAAAGGTGACGGACGTTTGCGCCAAAGCGCGGCCATAGGCGCCAAACATCGGGCGCGAATACATCGGCTGCACCGGGATCGAGCCGTTGGGGTCGCCCATTTGCGCCACCACAATCATGCCGCCCATTAGCACCATTTCGGGCTTGGCCCCAAAGAAGGCGGGGTTCCACAGCACCAGATCGGCGCGCTTTCCAACCGCGATCGAGCCTACATGCGCCGCCACACCATGGGTGATCGCGGGGTTGATGGTGTATTTCGCGACATAGCGGCGCGCGCGCAGGTTGTCATTCTCGCCGGTCTCATCGCGAAGCCGGCCGCGCTGCTGGCGCATCTTATGCGCGGTTTGCCAGGTGCGGGTGATCACCTCGCCAATCCGCCCCATGGCCTGGCTGTCTGATGACAGGATCGACAGCGCGCCGATGTCATGCAAAATATCTTCGGCGGCGATGGTCTCGCGCCGGATGCGACTTTCGGCAAAGGCCACATCTTCGGGGATCGAGCGGTCAAGGTGGTGACAGACCATCAGCATGTCGAGATGTTCCTCAACCGTGTTGGCGGTATAGGGCATCGTCGGATTGGTCGATGACGGAATGATATTGGGCGAGGAGACCACGCGCAAAATATCGGGCGCATGGCCGCCGCCCGCGCCTTCGGTGTGAAAGGCGTGAATGGTGCGGCCCTTGATGGCCGCAAGGGTATTTTCCACAAAGCCGCTTTCGTTCAGCGTGTCGGTGTGGATCATCACCTGCACATCCATGTCATCCGCGACCGACAGGCAGCAATCAATCGCGGCGGGGGTGGTGCCCCAATCTTCGTGCAGTTTCAGCGCCGAGGCCCCTGCCTTGACCATTTCCACCAAAGCTTCGGGCTGGCTGGCGTTGCCCTTGCCTGAAAGACCAAAGTTCATCGGGATGCCGTCCAGCGCTTGCAGCATGCGGCTGATGTGCCATGGGCCGGGGGTGCAGGTGGTGGCAAGCGTGCCATGCGCGGGGCCGGTGCCGCCGCCAAGCAGCGTGGTCACGCCGGAATGCAGCGCGTCTTCGGCCTGTTGCGGGCAGATAAAGTGGATATGTGCGTCCATGCCGCCCGCAGTCAGGATGCGGCCTTCGCCTGCGATAATCTCGGTGCTGGGGCCGATGATGATATCGACGCCCGATTGCGTGTCGGGGTTACCCGCCTTGCCGATTTTGTGGATAAGCCCGTCGCGCAGGCCGACATCGGCCTTATAGATGCCGGAATGATCCAAGATCAGCGCATTGGTGATCACGGTGTCCACCGCCCCGCCTGCCCGCGGGATCTGGCTTTGGCCCATGCCGTCGCGGATCACCTTGCCGCCGCCGAATTTGACCTCTTCGCCATAAGTGGTCAGATCGCGTTCCACCTCGATGATCAGATCGGTGTCGCCAAGGCGAATGCGGTCGCCGGTGGTGGGGCCATACATGGCCGCATAATCGGCGCGGGCGATGCGGGTGGACATCAAAGCTCTCCCATCACTTGGGCATTAAAACCAAAAACGCGGCGCAAGCCACCATAGGGGGTCAGCCGCACCTCGCGCGATTGGCCGGGTTCAAAGCGCACGGCGGTGCCTGCGGCAATATCAAGCCGCATGCCGCGCGCGGCCGCGCGGTCAAAGGCAAGGCCGGGGTTGGTCTCGGCAAAGTGGTAATGGCTGCCAACCTGAACCGGACGATCGCCGGTATTGGCGACCATCAGTGTGATGCTGGGCTGGCCTGCGTTGATCTCGATCTCGCCAGCGGCGGCAAAGATCTGGCCTGGAATGCATGTGGGGGTTGTCATTGTCACGTCCTATGCAAAGGCCAAGGCCAGACCTGCCACCGCAGTGGCACCGCCCAGAAACCGGATCACGCGGCTGTTCAGCGCCAGCCCAAGCCCAAGGCCAAGCCCGTGCAGACAGGCCGATGCCGCAACAAACCCAAGCGCATAAAGCGCCATGCCCTGCGCAGGCCCTTCGGCGCCATGGGCAAAGCCATGCGCCAGACCAAAAGCCGCAACGCCCAGCAAAGACAGTGGCAGCGCCGGGCGCAGCGCAAGCGCTGTGGCCGTGCCCAACAGCAGGATCGAGGCAAGGATCATCGGCTCGACCAAAGGCAGCGCCAAACCGCTTGCCCCCAGCACCCCGCCCGTCAGCAGCGCCAGCACAAAGCTTAGCGGCATCGCCCAAACCGCCCGCCCGCCGCTGACCGTGGCCCAAAGCCCGACCGCAACCATCGCCAACAGGTGATCGGCGCCGCTGAAAGGATGCAAAATCCCATCCAGAAACGGCTGGTCAAAATGCCCGCCCGGATGTGCAAAGGCGGCGGTTGGAAACAAGCTAAGTGCTAGGATGCGTTTCATATCAGCCTCTTATCGAATGGGGTGGTGAACGGTGACAAGCTTGGTGCCATCGGGGAAGGTCGCCTCGACCTGCACCGCGTGGATCATCGAGGGGATGCCCTCCATACATTGCTCGGCGGTGATCACATGCGCGCCGGCCTGCATCAGATCGGCGACGGTTCGGCCATCGCGAGCGCCCTCGACGACGAAATCGGTGATCAGGGCAATCGCCTCGGGGTGGTTCAGCTTGACGCCGCGCGCAAGCCGCCCTCGTGCCACCATGGCAGCGACAGAGATCAGCAGTTTTTCACGCTCTCGCGGGGTTAGGTTCATGGCAGGCTCCTAAAGTTGCCACACGCGCGGCAGCGGGCCCTGACGCAGGGCGGCAAGCGCGGTGGCGATTTGTTGTTTCAGCGGCCAGCTGTCGCGGGCCAAAATCCGGGCGATACATTTGCCGTCCCAAGCTGAGGCTGCGGCATGGCAATCGGGGTGCGTCAGGGCTGCACGCAAGGGTGCCAGCGCATCTTCGGCCTGCGGCGCGATCCAGGCGATCACCGCAAAGGCACGCGCATCGCCCATCAGCGCGGCGTTCGCGGTGGCAAGAAATTCTGGCGTGATCTGCAAGGTTTCCGCCCAGATCGGGCGACCATCGCGGGTGACCATGCGCCGATCGGTCAGCCGCGCGCGGGTTAGGCTTTCGCCCATCGCATGGCGGCCCAGCACCACGCTTTCAACCAGCAAACAAGCAGCATCGCCCGTCAGATTAATTGTGGTCGCGCGTTGCAGGTGGCTGTCTTCAAACAAAATCGTTTCCTGCGGCAGCCAATCCAGCCGCGCGCCATGCGCCACCTGCGCGCTGACCTCGGCATGGGCTGCGGCCCCGCGCGAGGCATAGGCACGCTCGGCGGTTTGGGTGGTGGCAACGATTTGGCAATCGGTTGCAATATCAAGATGATAGCCCAGCCTGTCGCCATCGGTTAGCCCGCCGGATGTGTTTAAAAACACCACCTCTGGCCCGCCCGAAACCCGTGGCAGCATCGCCTTGGCAGACCCGCGCTGCGCCAGATCGGCCAGCCGATTGCCCGCCGCAAAGGCGACAAACGCGCGACCAAGCGCGCGCTGCATCGGAAAATCGGCGGGGGCTGCAAGCATGAAGGGCTCCTCTGCCGTCAGCTAACCACCGCTTTGCAGGCGGCGGAACACGGCGCGAGGGCTGGCCGTGCGGATCGAGGCGCTGGCGGCTATGTTTGCTGTAAAACTCACCGCTTTGATTACTTTTTAGGCATATCGATAAGCTGGAGGCAGCCTCTGTGGTATGCCCGTTCTTGTGGGGCTTGCCGATCAGGTGGCGCTTCAGCTGCGGCTGCAAACGGCCGGCTCTGGGTTCGGCGCCTTTTGCGGATCTGAGTGATTCTGTGGCGCGGGGGCACAGCAGGGCGGGCGTGGCTGCCAGAGCTGTGCTGTAGGTCTCTGATTATCCTCAAGACTATGGCGCGCCCAGTCTTTGGGCAGGTTTTAAAGGGTTTTGTTGACAGCTTTCTTAAAAGATGCAAATATTTACAGGTGGTGCAAAAAATTACAAAACGCATCGCAGCTGCCAAAACAACTGGGGAGGGGTTATGGCGCCGTCACATGCAAAGCGCGACAGCGACGACAGCCTCGCGATCCGGGCGGCTTGGTTGCACTATGCGGCGGGACTGACGCAATCAGAGGTTGCCGCACGGCTGGGGGTGTCGAGCGTTAAGGCACATCGTCTGATCGCGCGGGCCAATGAGAACGGCGTGGTCAAGGTGACGATCGACGGTGATGTTGCCGAATGCGTTGTTCTGGAACAGAAAATCTCGGAACGCTATGGGCTCGACTATTGCGAAGTGGTGCCTGATCTGCACGAAGACGGGCTGCCCATTAAGGCGCTGGGCATTGCGGGTGCCGGGTTTTTGCAGCGCGAGATCGAGAACGCACAGACCTTGGTGATTGGCATTGGTCACGGCCGGACCTTGGCAGCGGCGGTGGCCAATATGCATCGCACCGACGCAGGCAAGGTCAGCTTTGTCTCGCTTTTGGGTGGTTTGACCCGCAATTATGCGGCGAACCCGCATGATGTGATGCACAGGCTTGCCGAGAAAACGGGTGCGACGGCCTATGTGATGCCGGTGCCCTTCTTTGCCAATTCGGCCGAGGACCGCGAGATTTTCTTGGCCCAGCGCGGCGTCTCGGAGGTGTTTGATCTTGCCGCGCGCGCCGATCTTATGATCGTCGGTATCGGCACGGCAGAGCCGGAGGCGCAGCTGGTCTCGTCGCATATGATTGATCTTGCCGATATTGGCGAAGTCAAACGTCTGGGCGGCATTGGCGAAATCCTTGGCCATTTTTTCAGCGCAACAGGAGAGGCCGTCGATACCTCGATCGCTGCGCGCACCCTTTCCCTTCGGCTTGATATGCTGGAAGGGCGCAGAATTGTTGCCATCGCTGGCGGCAAGGAGAAGGTCTGGGCAATCAGATCTGTACTGAAGAGTGGCGTCCTCAGCGGGCTTATCACCGATGAGCGCAGCGCAAGGGCGCTTTGTTTAGAAGAAACAATTTAACACAGTACCAAAGGGAGGAACCTAAATGTACGAAAAGGAAAAAGGGCTTGTAGACGCATTCATGCGTGGAACAATGAGCCGGCGGGGCCTGATCAAAGGTCTTGGATCGCTGGGTGTTTCGGCCGCGACGGCCGGGGTGCTTGTCAACCTCGCTGCAACGAGGGCATTGGCGGCGGACTTTGACTGGATGAAGCACAAAGGCACCACCGTAAAACTGCTGCTTAACAAGCACCCCTATACCGACGCCATGATAGCGAACCTTGATAACTTCAAAGCTCTGACGGGTATGGACGTCCAATACGACGTTTTCCCAGAGGATGTCTACTTCGACAAAGTCACCGCGGCGCTTTCTTCTGGTTCATCGGAATACGATGCCTTTATGACTGGCGCATATATGACCTGGACCTATGGTCCGGCGGGCTGGTGTGAAGATCTGAATGCTTGGATCCAAGACGCTGAAAAGACCAACCCAATGTATGCTTGGGAAGATTTCCTGCCTGGCGTTATCAAGTCTTGTGCTTGGAACGGTGTGCCGGGTGGGGCGCTGGGCTCGGCGGACGCCAAGCAGTGGTGTATCCCGCTGGCTTACGAGCAGAACAACCTGACCTATAACAAGCGGATCTTTGATGCCAATGGCCTGAAGGTTCCAACCAATATCGACGAATTGCTTGACACCGCCAAGGCCGCCAAAGCGGTGATGAACGGCGGTTATGGTATTGGCGTGCGTGGCTCGCGCTCTTGGGCGACGATCCACCCAGGCTTCTTGTCGGGCTACTCGAACTTTGACCAAAAAGATCTGAACGTCGGGGCTGACGGCAAATTGACGGCAGCAATGAACACTGACGTCTCGAAAGAGTACCATAAGAAATGGGTGCAGATGATCCAGGATTCGGGTGCGCCCGACTGGTCGACGCACACCTGGTATCAGGTTGGCACCGATGTGGGCGCAGGCAAATCGGCGATGATGTTTGACGCCGATATTCTGGGCTACTTTATGAACGGTGCGGGCAATGCCGAAGCGGGCAACCTTGCTTTCTCGGCCTTTGCGGCAAATCCGGCGGCTGCGGGTCCGACGCCAAATATTTGGATCTGGTCCTTGGCGATGTCGTCCTTCTCTAAACAAAAGGCTGCGGCATGGTACT
>CAJXWJ010000038.1 GCA_913062925.1 uncultured Pseudorhodobacter sp.
TGGCTGGAGAATATCGAGCCTTGGTGCATCTCGCGCCAGCTGTGGTGGGGGCATCAGATCCCGGTTTGGTATGATGCCGACGGCAATCATTATTGTGCGGCCACCGAGGCAGAGGCGCAGGCTTTGGCCAAGGGCCAGCCGCTGACCCGCGACCCGGACGTTCTTGACACCTGGTTCTCCTCGGGGCTCTGGCCGATTGGCACCTTGGGCTGGCCCGAGCAAACCGATGAATTGGCGCGCTATTTCCCCACCTCGACGCTGATCACCGGCGCCGATATCATCTTTTTCTGGGTCGCCCGCATGATGATGATGCAGCTGGCGGTGGTCGATCAGGTGCCGTTCAAGACGGTCTATCTGCACGGGCTGGTGCGCGACGCCAAGGGCAAGAAGATGTCGAAATCCTTGGGCAATGTCATTGATCCGCTTGAGATCATAGACGAATTCGGCGCAGATGCGCTGCGCTTTGCCAATGCGGCGATGGCAAGCCTTGGCGGGACGCTTAAGCTCGATACCCAGCGTATCGCGGGCTACCGCAACTTTGGCACCAAGCTGTGGAACGCCTGCCGCTTTGCCGAGATGAATGGCGTTTGGGAAGGCCATGCGACGCAAAGCGCGCCGCCCGAGGCAACGGCCACCGCCAACAAATGGATCATCGGCGAGACCGCCAAAACCCTTGCCGAGGTTGACGCAGCCCTGAGCGACTACCGCTTTGATACCGCAGCAGATGCGCTTTACAAATTCGTCTGGGGCAAGGTCTGCGATTGGTATGTCGAATTTGCCAAACCACTGTTTGATGGCGCAGATGCTGCAGAGACCCGTGCCACCATGGCTTGGGTGCTCGATCAGTCGATGATCTTACTGCACCCGATGATGCCCTTCATCACCGAAGAGCTTTGGGCCACCACCGGCACACGCGCCAAATTGCTGGTCCATACCGATTGGCCAAATCACAGCCTAAACCTTGTCGACGCCGAGGCGGATCTCGAGATGAATTGGGCGATCAAGCTGATCGACGAGATCCGTTCGGCACGCGCACAGGTGCATGTGCCCGTTGGGCTGAAATGCGATCTGGTGGCAACTGAATTGTCTGCCGCCGCCCGCATCGCATGGGATCGCAACGAATCGCTGATCAAACGCCTTGCCCGGGTCGAGGCTCTAACCGAAGGCACATCGCCCAAAGGCTCGATCGCGCTGGCGCTGGAAGGTGCGGCCTTTGCCATCCCGCTGGCTGGGCTGATTGATATTACCGAAGAAAAATCCCGCCTGACCAAGGCGATGGACAAGCTCGGCAAAGAAATCGGCGGGCTGAAGGGGCGATTGAACAACCCCAATTTTGCGGTCTCAGCGCCCGAAGAGGTGGTCGAGGAAGCCCGCGCCAACCTAGAGGCCCGCGAAGACGAAGCCAGCAAACTGCAAGCGGCGCTGAACCGTTTGGCTGAAATCGGCTGATCGCGCGCGGGCTTTTGCCACAGAAGCCTCCGGCGGGGATATTTAAGCCAAGATGAAAGCGGTTTCATCTTGGTCGAAATATCCTCGGGGGGAGAGGCGAAGCCTCGGGGGGCAGACAGCCCCCTTTTTTTTTGTGCAAGGCTTGGGTTGAAATTTCGCTTGATCGTGCGGCGTGTTTCGGCCCAAATCGTGGGATGAAAACACCCTGCCTCACCACGCTTGCAGCCTCTTTGCCCTCGACCGTGCCTTTTGTGGGGCCAGAAACCACGGAACGGCTGCAAGGCAGGGGATTTTTGGCGCGATTGGGCGCGAATGAGAGCCTGTTTGGGCCTTCGCCGCGGGCAATTGCGGCGATGGCTGCGGCTGCATCTGAGGCTTGGATGTATGGCGATCCAGAGATCCACGATCTGAAGGCGGCGCTTGCGGCGCATCACGGTTGCAGGCCGCAGAACATCGTGGTCGGCGAGGGTATCGACGGGCTTTTGGGCTATCTGGTGCGGCTGATGGTGGCCGAGGGCGATGCGGTGGTCACCTCGCGGGGGGCCTATCCGACATTTAATTTCCATGTCGCAGGCTTTGGCGGCCAATTGCAGACAGCGCCCTATCGCGACGATTTTGAGGACCCGCAGGCGCTGTTGGATCTGGCGTTGCGTAGCCACGCCAAGCTTTTGTATATCGCCAATCCTGACAATCCGATGGGCAGTCATCACCCTGCGGCTGTGATCAGCGATCTGTTGGCGCAGCTGCCCGCCACCACGCTGATGCTGCTGGATGAGGCCTATATCGAATTTGCCCCCGAAGGCACGGCGCCGCAGATTGACCCCGAGACGCCGAACCTGATCCGCTTTCGCACCTTTTCCAAGGCGCATGGTTTGGCGGGCTTGCGGGTGGGCTATGCGATCACCAATGCCAGTTTGGCCCGCAGTTTTGACAAGGTGCGCAATCACTTTGGCTTGGGGCGACTGGCGCAGGCCGGGGCTTTGGCGGCGCTGCAGGATCAGGCGCATCTTGCGCGGGTGCGCGGCCTTGTGGAGGCGGCGCGTTTGCGGGTCAACGGCATCGCGCGTGACAATGGCTTGCGGCCCTTGGCCTCGGCCACCAATTTCGTCAGCATTGATCTGGGCCGCGATGGCGATTTTGCCCGTGCCACGCTGCGGGCTTTGACAGAGCGCGGCATTTTCGTGCGCATGCCGGGGGTGGCACCGCTGGACCGCTGTTTGCGGGTCAGTTTGGGCGATGAAACCGCACTTGCGGCTTTTGAAGCCGCCCTGCCCTTGGCGCTGCGCGAGGCGGCGGGCTGATCACTCGGGCTTCACACCCCCAACTGCGGGGGCTGTGCCGGTGTCGGCAGGCTCTGCCGCCCCCAGTTTGCGGGTCAGCGCCGGCGTTACGGCATCGGCCATCAGCGACGCGCGAGCAGGGGCTGGGGCTGCTGGCGCGGCTGGGGCTGGCGCTGCTGGGGCTGCTGCCTCGATGACGCGGCGAAACACCAGGAGCAGATGCTGCGTGGTTTTGGTGCCGGTAAAGCCTGCGCGTTCGTCGACCGGAAAGCTGTCGGCGCGCAGATAGTCCCAGCCATCGCGGCCCAGATCATTCATCAAAGTGGTAAGCGCTAGCGCAAAGCGGTCTTCGGTGGTTTTGACGCCACGCGCCTTTTCACCGCGCCGCGGCGCTGGAACAACTTTGAATTCATACTGTGGCATCGCGATCCCCCTGACAGATTGCGCGCAGCTTACGGGAAGTTGCGCGCCAAGGCCAAGCCAATAGCCGTTATAGCCCCAGCTTTTGCGCCACCATCGCGCCCACCACGGCCGGATTGGCCTTGCCTCCGGTGGATTTCAGCACTTGGCCAGTGAACCAACCGGCAAGCTTGGCATTAACGCGGGCCTTTTCGACCTGATCGGGGTTGGCAGCAATCAGCGCATCAAGTGCGGCTTCGATGGCACCGGTATCGGTGACCGCCTTCATGCCGCGCTCAGCTGCCACCTCGGCCGGATCGCCGCCTTCGGTCCAGACGATCTCGAACAGATCCTTGGCCATTTTGCCGGTGATCTCGCCCTTGGCGATCAGATCCAGCACGCCGCCCAGCTGTGCGGCTGACATCGGGCTGTCGGTAATCGCAAGGCCCTGTTTGTTCAGACGGCCAAACAGCTCGTTGATCACCCAATTTGCCGCCTGCTTGCCGTCGCGGCCCTGCGCCACGGCCTCGAAGAAGGCGGCGTTTTCCAGATCGGCGGTGAGCACATTGGCGTCATAATCGGTCAGGCCGAAATCACCCATAAAGCGCGCCTTTTTGGCGTCGGGCAGCTCTGGCATCGAAGCCGCGATGTCATCGACCCAAGCCTGTTCAATTTCCAGCGGCAACAGATCGGGGCAAGGGAAATAGCGGTAATCATGCGCCTCTTCCTTGCTGCGCATCGAGCGGGTTTCATTCTTGTCAGGATCGTAAAGCCGGGTCTCTTGGGTGACCGTGCCGCCATCTTCCAAAATCGCGATCTGGCGGCGGGCTTCGACGTCAATCGCCAATTGGATGAACTTCATCGAGTTCATATTCTTCAGCTCGCACCGCGTGCCCAGATGGCTAAAGTCTTGCGTGGCCTGGTATTTCTCATACTGACCCGCGCGGCAGACCGAAACGTTGACATCGGCACGCAGATTGCCGTTTTGCATATTGCCGTCACAGGTGCCCAGATAGCGCAGGATCTGACGCAGTTTGACGACATAGGCCGCGGCCTCTTCGGGGCTGCGGATGTCAGGCCGGCTGACGATTTCCATCAGCGCCACGCCAGTGCGGTTGAAATCGACAAAAGACATTGTCGGGTCCATGTCGTGAATGGATTTGCCGGCGTCTTGTTCCAGGTGAATGCGTTCCACCCGCACCAGACGCGCCACGCCGGGGCCCATCTCGACCAGCACTTCGCCCTCGCCCACGATGGGGTGGTAAAGCTGGCTGATCTGATAGCCCTGCGGCAGATCGGGGTAGAAATAGTTCTTGCGATCAAAGGCCGAGCGCAGGTTGATCTGCGCCTTCAGACCCAGACCCGAGCGCACCGCTTGTTCGATGCAATATTCGTTGATCACCGGCAACATGCCCGGCATCGCCGCATCCACAAAGGCGACGTTTGAATTCGGCTCGGCCCCAACTTGGGTCGAGGCGCCAGAAAACAGCTTGGCGTTTGACGAGACCTGCGCGTGGATTTCCATCCCGATCACCAGTTCCCAATCGTGCTTGAGCCCCGCAATCACTTTGGGTTTCGGCATCTCATAGGTCAGATCAAGCATCATAGGCCTCCGTCAGGTTCTGCAGCCTGTTTAGGCAGGACGCGCGGCTTCGGCAAGGGTGGCTCTGGCGGAAAGCTGCCCAAGCGGGGCGGCAAAGCGGTGGAAAGCTTGCCCGGTTGCGGTTTTGTCGCGATAGCGGTCAGGCCGCGACCGGATCGCGGTGTTGCTCAAAGCGTGTCGATGCGGTTTTCCCTTTGCCTTGCCCTCGTGTTTTCGGTCCTTGCCAACGGCTTTGCCGCAGAGGCAGAGGCTCTGCCCAAAATGCGCTGGGATGGTCACCGCGAGGCCGCCAATTGGACCAGTGCCGCCCTGCAAGAGGTCGCACTTTATGACAGCAAGCTCGCAAGCCGGGTTCCCGAGGATATCGCCGCATGGTGCCCGGGCTATGCCACGGCGTCAAAGCTAGACCGCAACGCCTTTTGGGTCGCGGTCTTGGCGGGGCTGGCGAAATATGAAAGCGGCTTTAACCCCAAGGCATCGGGGGGCGGGCGCTATTTCGGTTTGATGCAGGTCTCGCCCAAAACCGCCGCCGCCTATCGCTGCGAAGCACGCTCGGCCAGCGCGCTAAAAGACGGCAGCGCCAATCTGGCCTGCGCGGTGAAGATCATCGCGCGGCAAGTTGGCCGCGACGGCGTGGTTGCAGGCCAAGGCACCAAGGGCGTGGCGCGCGATTGGGGCCCGATGCGCAAGGCCCGCGTGCGCGCCGAGATCGCCGCCTGGACTGCCAAACAGGCCTATTGCAAGGCCTAACGCGCCAACATCCGCGCAGCCATTTCCCCCAGATCGCGGCTGAGGCCCTTGGTGGCTAAAATCCGCTCAAGCGCTGCCCGCATCATTTCCTGACGGTCAATGTCATAGCGCGGCCAGCTTTCAAACCCCGTCGACATCCGCGCCGCGGTTTGCGGGTTCAAGCGGTCTAGCTTGATCAGCCAATCGGCCAGCAGATCATAGCCCGCGCCATCGGCCTCGTGAAAGCCTGCATGATTGGCGGCCATCGCGCCAAAGACCGCGCGGAACCGGTTGGGGTTTTTGATGTCAAAGCCGCGATGCTGGGTCAGATCGCGCACCACATCGGCCATGGCTTCGGGCTTGGCGCAGGCGACTTGCACCGCGAACCATTTGTCCATCACCAAGCGGTCGTCTTGGAATTTCTCTTCAAAATCAGCCAGAACCGTGCTGCCTTCGCCGATTTCCAGCAAAATCGCCAGCGCGCCAAAGCTTTCGGTCATGTTGCTGGCGTCATAATAGGCCTCGCGCGCGGCCGATCCGCCATCGAGCCGTGCGAGCAAGCCCAGCACGCCAAGCCGCAGGGCGCGTTTGCCCGCAGAGGCCGCATCGGGGCTATAGGCCCCCGGCACATGCATCGCCGATTCCAAAGCCGCAAGCCTTGGCCGCATCTGCTGCGCCATCGCCAGATGCAGCGCGTCGCGGGCGGCGTGAATTGCCGCAGGATCAGGCACATGGCCTGCTGCAAACAGCGTGGCGGCCATGTCATCTTCCGACGGCAACCGCAGCGCAAGCGCGCGGTAGGCAGGCTCGAGTGTGTCGTCAAAGGCCAAAGCCTCCATTGCCGCCAGAAACTCGGGCAAAGGCTCGGCGGCTTCGGTGATCATCCGCGCCAGCAGCTCTTTTCCCAGCGTCCGCCCCGCCTCCCAGCGGTTGAACGCATCGCTGTCATGCGCCAGCAAAAACGCGCGATCCTCGATCGAGACGCTGCGCTCCACAATCACCGGCGCCGAAAATCCGCGCAGGATCGAGGCCACAGGCCGCGCCCCCAAACCGTCGTAGACATAGCTGTGCTTGGCCTCGCCAAATTCCAGCAGCTGCGTCGGCACCACCTCGTCACCATTCGGGCCAATCAGCCCAATGGCCACCGGAATAAGCTTGGGCGCTTTGTCGGGCTGGCCGGGGGTTGGCGGATTTTCCTGTTCCAGCGTCAGGGTATAGCGGCCATCGGCCCAATCTTCGCTGACCTTCAGCACAGGCGTGCCGGCTTGGGTATACCACAGCTTAAACTGGGTCAGATCGCGGCCAGAGACTTCGGCAAAGACCGCCAGCCAATCTTCGATCGTCGCCGCCTGCCCGTCGTGACGCGCAAAATAAAGATCAAGCGCGCGGGCGTAATCGGCATCGCCCACCAGCCTGCGCAACATGCCGATCACCTCGGCACCCTTCTCGTAAACGGTGGCGGTGTAGAAATTGTTGATCTCGATATAATGATCGGGGCGCACAGGATGCGCCAAAGGCCCGCCATCTTCGCGAAACTGCCGCGCGCGCAGGGCCAGAACGTCTTGGATGCGTTTCACCGGCGCCGAGCGCAGATCCGAGGAAAACTGCTGATCGCGGTAGACCGTCAGCCCCTCTTTCAAACAGAGCTGAAACCAATCGCGGCAGGTGATGCGGTTGCCGGTCCAGTTGTGAAAATACTCATGCGCGATGATCGATTCCACGCGGGCGAAATCATCATCCGTCGCGGTATCCGCCGAGGCAAGAACCGCCTTAGAGTTGAAAATGTTCAACCCTTTGTTCTCCATCGCACCCATATTAAAGTCATCAACCGCAACAATGTTGAAAATGTCCAAGTCGTATTCGCGCCCGTAGACCTGTTCATCCCAAAGCATCGCGGCCTTCAACGAGGCCATGCCCCAAGCGCAGCGCCCTTCGTCACCCGGCCGCACCCAGATGTTCAGCGCAACCTCGCGGCCCGACATCGTGGTGAAGTGATCGGGAAAATTCACCAGATCGCCCGCCACCAGCGCAAACAAATAGGCAGGCTTGGGCCAAGGATCATCCCATTCTGCCCAAGCCTCGCCTTGGGCGACAGGATTGCCGTTCGACAACAGCACCGGCAAATCGCCCTCGATCCGCACCTTGAAACGGGTCATCACATCGGGGCGGTCGGGGTAAAAGGTGATCTTGCGAAAGCCCTCGGCCTCGCATTGGGTGCAATACATGCCGTTCGACATATAAAGCCCCTCCAGCGCGGTATTGCCTTCGGGCGCGATCTCGACCTCGGTTTCCAGCACAAAGGCCCCCGAGGGCAGACGCGCCGCCGCAATCGACAGGCCCGTGGTATCGGGCACCACGTTCAAGACCTCGCCATTCACCGCGCAAGAAATCAGCTTCAGCCCCTCGCCATCCAGCCGCACATCTTGCTTGCCGGGGCGCAGCGGATTGGGGGCCATATGCAGCCGCGCCTTCACCCGCGTCGCCGCAGGATCCAGATGAAAGCATAGCTCCACCTGCTCCAGCAGATGGCTGTAGGGCTGATAATCGCTCAGATAGATCGTGCGCGGATCGGCTGCGGTCATGGCGGTCTCCTGATTTGCCGCCAAACTTTCCCAGATGCGGCCAAGACGCAAGCAGCGAATCAAGCGCGCGCAAGATTGGGCAAGATTACGCAAAGCGCTGTGGCAAAGCTGCAAAAGCTGCGGCTATATCTGGTTTGATCTCAAAGTCTTGCCGCAAAATCGGGTATAATCCCCACGCCAGATCTTTACAGAACCGCAGGCTTTGCTAAAGCTGTGTTCCATGAATGTTCTCATGTGGTTCCGACAAGATCTTCGCATCCATGACCATGCCGCCCTGACCCTTGCGGCGGGCTTGGGCGCGGTGGTGCCTGTGTATATTTTTGATCCCGAGCAATGGGTGCGCTCTGACACCTCGGCGCGGCAGTTTCAGTTTATTGCCGAATCTGTCGAGGATTTGCGCGCCGATCTGGCCAGCCTTGGCGCGGCCTTGCTGATCCGCACGGGGCCGGTGGCACAGGTGCTGGCACGGCTTTGCGCGCGCCATGCCATCACCACCATCGTCACCCAAGGCAGCGCGCCGCGCGCTTTGACCGATTGGGCGGCGGCATCAGGGATTGCTTGGCTGGAGACCGAACAGCCTTTGCAGGGCGAGCCCTTGCCTCCCCCCGCGCTGCGCTGCGTGGCCGATCTGATCTCGACCCCGCTGCCGGTGCCGCAACTGTTGCGGCTGGGCCCTGATGCTTGTGCGCACCGCCAACGCGGCGGGCGCGGGCAAGCGCTTGATCTGCTGAACACCTTTCTGACCACACGCGGCGAAAGCTATCACCGCGCCCAAGCGCAACCCCATAGCGCCGAGCGCGCCTCGTCGCGGCTGTCGCCGCATCTGGCGCAGGGCACGGTGTCGCTGCGCGAGCTGGACCAAGCCATAACCGCGCGGCTGGCCGAACGGCCCTCGGGGCGCTGGACCTCGGCCTTGGGCGGTTTTGGCCGCAAACTGGCCGCACGCGCGGTGCTGCCGCCCTGCCCCGCGCCAGATTTGGCCGCAATCGCTGCCACCTCGGCCCTGAACGCCTGGCTGCTGGGGCAAACCGGATTGCCGTTTCTGGATGCGCTGATGCGCTATCTGGCGGCGACAGGCTGGCTGAACGAGCCGCTGCGCGCGCTGGTGCTAAGCCTTGGCGTGCATCATCTGGGGCTGGACCCGATGCAGGCCAGCGCCGGACTTGCCCGCCGTCTGACCGATTACGACCCCGCGCTGTTTTGGCCGCAAGCCCTGCGCATCGCAGGCCTGACGGGCGAAGCGCCACGGCTGTTTCACCCGATAAAACAAGCGCTTGATCTGGACCCAGACGGCCAGTTCACCCGCCATTGGTTGCCAGAATTGGCCGCCGTTCCCGACAGCTGTTTGCAAAGCCCGTGGAAATGGGCCGGGGCCGCGCGGCTGTTGGGGCGGCGCTATCCCGAACCGATGATCGACATCGCCACCGCGCATCGGGCCGCGCAAGAGGCGATCTGGGCACGCTTTGGCCGGCCTTTGCGGGTCGTTGCACAGCCGAGCCCTGCGCTGATCGAAAACCCCGCGCAACCGCTGCGGGGCCAATTGCGGTTAGAGTTTTAGCGCCGCGGCCTCTAACTTGGCCAAGGTGGTCTGCCCCAGACGATCAGCGCCAAACTGCAGCGCGCCCTGACACATCTCGCGGCTGGGAAAGGTCATGGTCTGGGTGATTTGGCTGCCCCCGACTGCGGGCGCAAACTCGACCACGATCTGCATCGGATCAGGGCCATCTCCCCCGTCGTCCAACAAAAACGCAAGCCGCTGCAGCGGCACAAACAGGGTGTATCGGTGCCGGTTTGGCCAAACCTTGCCATCCGGCCCGATCATATCAAAGCACCACTGCCCGCCTTGGCGCAGGTCTATCTCTTTGGTGATACAGTGATATCCCTCGGGCCCGAACCACTGCGGCAAGATCGCAGGATCGCTCCAACAGCGCCAAACATCCGCCACAGGCGCGGCCATCAGGCGGTGCAATATGATCTGACGGTCTTGCATCACAGACCCCTCGCATAGGCTTCAAGCTGATCTACCACCGTGCCCCAGCCCTGATAGAACCCCATTTGCCGATGCGTCTCGGCGGCCTCGGCGCTGCGGTGGCGGGCAATCGCGGTATAGCGGCTGCGATTGTCGCCCAGATCGTCCAGCGTGATGATCGCGGTCATAAACGGCTCGGGCGCGGGTTTCCAACCTTCGGTATAGGCATCTGTAAACACAAGCTTTTTATCCTGCACAATCTCCAGCCAGACGCCGTTATTCTGCATCACTGCGCCGTCGACATCAAAGGTGGTGTTAAAGGCGCCGCCGACACGCAGGTCGATATGGCAGGCCACAACCCGGTGCGGTTTGGGCACAAAAAACTGCGGGATATGCTGGCTTTGGGTCCAGCAGGCAAAAAGCACCGCAGGCGGCAGGGCAATCTCGCGCGTCAGGCTTAGGTCAAGGGCGGGATCTAGGATCATCGGAAGGCTCCAACTGGGAAACACCGCTTCACGCTATCACAGCGCCACCATCGCGCCAGATCTGTTATTCTCAAAGCGCTTTCAAAAATCGCAGGCAAGTGTTTTCAGCATTGCCCTGAAAATTGCGCCCGCGTGAACTTGCCGTCGGGGGGCATTGTGCTAGGTTGCGGCCAAATATTCGTCCAGGAGGAACCTATGACCCAACGTGTCACCCGTGCCGGCTTGCAAGTGGATAAAATCCTTGCAGATTTCATCGAAACCAAGGCGCTGATCGGCAGTGGTGTCGGCGCAGATGACTTCTGGGCAGGCTTCAGCGATATGGCGGTGACCCAAGGGGCAAAGAACCGCGCACTGCTGGCAAAACGGGATGCGCTGCAGACCCAGATTGACAACTGGCACATCGCCCACCGCGATGCGCCGCATGATCCGGCTGCCTATAAGGCGTTTTTGCAAGAGATCGGCTATCTGCTGCCCGAGGGCGAGGATTTCCAGATCGACACCGCCAATGTTGACCCCGAAATCGCCAGCATCCCCGGCCCGCAGCTGGTGGTGCCGATCACCAATGCCCGCTATGCGCTGAACGCGGCCAATGCACGTTGGGGCAGCCTTTATGACGCGTTTTATGGCACCGATGCCATGGGCAGTGCCGCCCCCGCAGGCGGCTATGACAAGGGCCGTGGTGCCCGTGTTGTCGCCCGCGCCCGGGTGTTTTTGGACGAGGCCTTTCCGATTGCCGGCGCAAGCCATGCCGATGTGCGCCGCTATCATGTGCAAAACGGCGCGCTTTTGATCGACGATCTGCCGCTGGTCACGCCTGCAAAATTCGCAGGCTATCGCGGCAACCCCAAAGCGCCAGACGCGGTGCTGCTGGTCAACAACGGCCTGCATGTCGAGCTGATCTTTGACCGCGCCCATATGATCGGCAGCCGCGATCAGGCCTGCCTTGCCGATATCGTGCTGGAAAGCGCTGTCTCGGCGATCATGGACTGCGAAGATTCTGTGGCCTGCGTTGACGGTGCCGACAAGACCCAAGCCTATGAGAACTGGCTGGGCCTGATGCAGGGCAGCCTGAGTGCAGATCTGTCGAAAGGCGGGCGTCAGATCACCCGCAAGCTTTCGGCAGACCGCAGCTTTATCGCAGCCGATGGCAGCACGCTGACGCTGAAAGGCCGCGCGCTGTTGTGGATCCGCAATGTTGGCCATCTGATGACCAACCCTGCGATTTTGCTGCCCGACGGCTCGGAAATCTTTGAAGGTCTGATGGATGCGCTGATCACCACCCTGATCGCCAAGCATGACCTGCAAAAGACCGAAGGCCTGCGCAATTCGCACCATGGCTCGGTCTATGTGGTAAAGCCCAAAATGCACGGCCCCGAAGAAGTGGCCTTTGCCGCCGAAACCTTTGACCGGGTTGAAGACATTCTTGGCCTGCCGCGCAACACCGTCAAAATCGGCATCATGGACGAAGAGCGCCGCACCTCGGTCAACCTGAAATCCTGTATCCGTGCGGCGAAATCGCGTGTGGCCTTTATCAACACCGGCTTTCTGGACCGCACCGGCGACGAGATCCACACCTCGATGGAGGCAGGGCCGTTCTCGCGCAAGGATTTCATCAAACGCAAATCCTGGATCGGCGGTTATGAAAACCAGAACGTCGATATCGGTCTGGAATGTGGCCTGTCGGGGCGCGCGCAGATCGGCAAGGGCATGTGGGCGGCCCCCGATCTGATGGCGGCAATGCTGGAGCAAAAGATCGACCATCCCAAAGCCGGTGCCAACTGCGCTTGGGTGCCCTCGCCCACCGCGGCCACGCTGCACGCCTTGCATTATCACAAGGTCGATGTCTTTGCGGTGCAAAAGCGGCTGAAGGCTGGCGGTCGTCGCGCCTATGTCGAGACCATTTTGGAAATTCCATTGGCCTCGTATCAAAAATGGACCACTGCGCAGATCATGGCCGAGGTGGAAAACAACGCCCAAGGCATCTTGGGCTATGTGGTGCGCTGGATTGATCAGGGTGTTGGCTGCTCGAAAGTGCCCGATATGCATGACGTCGGCCTGATGGAAGACCGCGCCACCTGCCGGATTTCCGCCCAGCATATCGCCAATTGGCTGCATCACGCCATCGTCTCGCCTGATGAGGTCGAGGCGGCTTTGCGCAAAATGGCCGCAGTGGTGGACCGTCAGAACGCAGGCGATCCCGCCTATACCCCGATGGCCCCCGGCTTTGACGGCATCGCCTATAAAGCCACGCAAGACCTTGTTTTCAAAGGCCGCGTGCAGCCATCGGGCTATACCGAACCCGTGCTGCACGCCCGCCGGCTTGAACTTAAGGCGCGCTGATATCCAAGGCCAGCGCGTGAATGCGCTGGTTTAAATCACCAATCGCTGCATGAACGGCCCGGTGTCGCGCCACCCGCGACATCGGGCCAAAATCTTTCGCGCGGATCAGCACGGTGAAATGGCTCTCTCCGGTGCCATCATCGCCCATATGGCCCGCGTGTTTGTGGCTGTCATTGACCACCTCTAGGCGTTCGGGCGCAAAAGCTGCGGTCAATCGCTGTGTCAACTCGTTCTCGATGCTCATTTTTTCGTGCAACCCCCTTCAATCTGCCGTTCAAAAGGCTAAACTCTTGCCTCCGAGTCGGAAAGGCCAGAACATGACAAACCGTCCCCCCTTCGAGTTCGACATCCGCGTTTCGTCGGATAAAGCCAAGCGCAAAACCACGCGCCGTGGCATGTCGGGGGCGTTTGAAACCTCGAACAAGGCCTGCGATTTCCCCAATTGCAAAGAAAAAGGCGCCTATCGCGCCCCCAAAAGCCCCGATCATCTGGACGAATACTTTTGGTTCTGCCGCGATCACATCCGCGAATATAACCTGAAGTGGAACTTCTTTGGCACCGCAACGGACGAGGAATTCCAAAAGCTGTTGGAAAAAGACCGTCTGTGGGAGCGCGAGACCAAACCGTTTTCGCGCAAGGATGATGGCAACGCTTGGCACCGCATTGGCGTTGATGATCCGATGTCTTTGCTGGGCAACAACGCCACGCGCAATCCGGCCAAGCCCACCTCGAACGCCACCCGCAAACTGCCCGCAACCGAGCGCAAGGCGATCGAGATTCTGGACGCGCGCGACACCTGGACCAAGACCGATATCCGCAAGCAATACAAAGGCTTGGTCAAAGACCTGCACCCCGATATGAACGGCGGCGATCGGTCAGACGAAGACCGTCTGCAAGAGGTGGTCTGGGCTTGGGATCAGATCAAAGACAGCCGCTATTTCAAAGAATAACTTAGGCGCGGCGCAGCAGGTTGTATTTCAACAGCCAGATCACCACCCGCGCCGCTTGCAGGCTGGTAAGCCCGCAGGCAGTCTCGATGGTGGCAAGATCGCAGCCGCCCTTGGCCTGCACCACCGCCAAGACCGAGCCAATCTGGGCGGGTGGGGCAAACATCCGTTTGGTGGCAGTGTAGTTGCGAATGCGCAGCAGGGCCTGCAAATCTGGCCCGCCGTCCACCGCGACAAAAAGCTGGTCTTTCAGTGTCACCTGCTCGGTCGGATAGGCGGCAAAATAATGCGTCGGCGATGGCGCAATCGGCAAGGAATCGGAGCGATAGCGCAGGGGTTTGGCCGCAACGCGCATCGCCTCTTGCTCGGCCCAAAGCGCCTGCATCTGCGGCACGATCACCGACCAATCATAATGCGCGCGCACATGCGCCTGCGCCGCCTGCCCCATCCGCCGCCGCAAATCGCCATCGCGGGCCAGCGTCAGGATCCGGTCAACCAATTCCGGCTGATCAATTTCGGTCAAGGCCGAAGTCACCGCGCAATATTGCAGATAACTGTCGGTTCCGCCCTGATACCGCAGCGCCTCTGACGCTAGATAGGAGCCGGGCAAGGTGCGGCTGGTGACGCGAAAGCCCACCTCTGGCGGCACGGTGTCTTTCATGCCATCCCAATCTGACACCAACAGCGGCAGGCCTGCCGCCATGCCTTCCAGCGGTGCGATGCCAAAGGTTTCCTGAATGTTATCAATCAGGAACATAAACACATCCGCCCCCGAGAGCGCCGCTTTCCGCTCTGCCGCCAGCGCGCCATCCAAGACCGCAAAGCCCACATCCGGCATCAGCGCCCTTGCACCGTTTTCAAACACCTTGCGCGAGAACTCATCGCGAAACTGACCACACAGCACCACATGCAACTTGCGGTCGTGCAGCTGGGCCTGCGCTGCCTGCATCGCCATATAGATCGGCAGCGGGTCAAATTTCTCATGCGGGGTCAACCGCGCGATGGTGCTAAACACCACATCCTGAGGCCCTGCCCCCAGCCTTTGCCGCAGCAAGGCCCCCGCCGCCGCATCAGGGGCAAAGTCATCGCAATGCACGCCCAGCGGAATCACGGGCAGCATCGGGCGGGGCGGCGGTGTGGCGCGCAAATGGCTCCGAATATGCTCATCAGCGCGATCCATCAGATAAGTGACCGAGGCCAGCACCGAACGCGAGGTGCAGATCACCGCATCCCAAGGCTGCACCGGCGCCATGCGCAAATCGAAAAACCCCTGCATCACCGCGGCGGTCGAGGTGGTATGCGTGATGCCGCAAATCGACCAAGCCTGCGTGCCATAGGGCGCGCGCCGCCAAGCTTCGGCGCTGAAATTCGGGCTGGGGAAGAACAGCGTCGAGACCGGCGCGATTTTTTGCGGATGCAGCAAGCCCACCGCGCGCAGAGCCAGTTGGGGGCGCAGCTCTTGCGCCAAGGCCCGTACCGGCTGGGCCGCGGCCTCGCCGCCATGCAGTGCCAGCACAACTTCATCGACATCGGCATGGCGCAAAAACCCGCGCAGAAACGAGTCGCCCGCCACTCTGCGCCCGTTAATGCCCTTTTTTACCGGATCAAACCCGTCTTGCGCATACCAGATCGCTGCATTGGCCCTCGTCATGGGCGCACACCTGTTCTTGCGGCAAGGCGGGCTGGGAAGACATCTGGCAGCGGCATGGGCAAAACGACACCTCGACACAAAGCGGGCCAAAAACGCCCTTGCTTTATCGGTAGCTCTCAGCTTTGCCGCTGTCCAGTCGCGCGGGCAAATCCAAAGGCGACTTTCACGCCATCGCCGCGAAAAAGCAGCAACTTCGCCCGCCGATCGCCACGAGAGCCGCCCCGCCCCTTGCAGCCCTGCGCAGAATGTTCCACTACTTGGCGCATGATCGCGGGCCAGATGCCCGCCAGTTTGATATGGGCATGGGCAATGGCAGATACAGTGATGAAACCCACCGAAGAAATCTCGGTCCGCGAGGTTTTCGGGATCGATACCGATATGAAGGTTAAGGGGTTTGCTGAAGCCACCGACCGCGTGCCGGCGATTGATCCAACCTATAAATTCGACCCAGACACCACTTTGGCGATCCTTGCAGGCTATGCCTACAACCGCCGCGTGATGATCCAAGGCTATCACGGCACCGGCAAATCCACCCATATCGAGCAGGTCGGCGCGCGGCTGAACTGGCCCACCGTGCGCGTCAACCTTGACAGCCACATCAGCCGGATCGACCTGATCGGCAAAGACGCGATCAAGCTGCGCGACGGCAAACAAGTCACCGAATTTCACGAAGGCATCCTGCCTTGGGCGCTGCGCAATCCGGTGGCGATTGTGTTTGATGAATATGACGCGGGCCGCGCTGATGTGATGTTCGTGATCCAGCGCGTGCTGGAAACCGACGGCAAGCTGACGCTGCTGGATCAGAACGAAATCATCACCCCGCACCCGTCTTTCCGCCTGTTTGCCACGGCCAACACCGTGGGCCTTGGCGATACCACCGGGCTTTATCACGGCACCCAGCAGATCAACCAAGCCCAGATGGACCGTTGGTCGCTGGTCGCCACCTTGAACTACCTTAGCCACGACGCGGAATCCGCCATCGTTCTGGCCAAGCGCCCGAACTATAACAACGAAAAGGGCCGCAAGACCATTTCGCAGATGGTCACCGTCGCCGATCTGACCCGCACCGCCTTTATGAACGGCGATCTGTCGACCGTGATGTCGCCGCGCACCGTGCTGAACTGGGCCGAAAACGCCGAGATCTTCCGCAATGTGGGCTACGCCTTCCGGCTGTCGTTCCTGAACAAATGCGACGAGCTGGAGCGCCAGACCGTGGCCGAATTCTACCAGCGCTGCTTTGCCGAAGAGCTGCCAGAATCCGCGGCAAGCATGGCAATGAAATAATGTAGGGTGGGGGTCCTCCCCCACCTTCCACAGCGGTGGGGGAAACCCCCACCCTACGTTTTGGACGGACCATGACCAAACCAACCGACAACCCAGCCGATCCGTTCAAAAAGGCCCTCGCCGAGGCCACGAAAACCATGGCCAATGACCCCGAGATGACGGTGACCTATTCGGTCGACCCTGCGGGGATGAACAAAGACGGCATTCGTCTGCCACAGGTCAGCCGCCGCATGACCCGTGACGAGGTTTTGCTCGCACGCGGCACCGCCGACGCCTTTGCGCTGCGCCGCAAGTTTCACAACGAATCCACCGCCCAGAAATACGCCCCCACCGGCCCGCTTGCCCGCGAGATTTACGACGCGATGGAAACCGCGCGCTGCGAGGCTGTGGGCGCGCGCGCCATGCCCGGCACCGCAGGCAATATCGACGCCAAAATCGCCCATGAGGCAGAGCGCAAGGGCTATTCTGGCATCGTCAAACGCGAAGACGCCTCGCTTTCGGTGGCGGCGGGCTATCTGGTGCGCCATCTGGCCACCGGGCGCGATCTGCCCAAGGGGGCGGCCAATGTCATGGAGATGTGGCGCGACTTTATCGAAGGCCAAGCCGCGGGCAGCTTTGAGACGCTGGACGACGCGCTGGCCGATCAGGCGGCTTTTGCGCGGCTGACGCGCCGGGTGATCGCCGATCTTGGCTATGGCGATCAGCTGGGCGATGACCCCGACGCGCCCGAAGATCTGGACGGCGACGAGGGCGCCGAAGAAGACCAAGACGCCCCCGATTCCGAAGGATCAGAAGAAGAGCAAGGCGACGACAGCGAAGCCTCGCCCGAGCAAAGCCAAGAAGAACAACAAGACGAATCGCAAGCTCAGGTCACCATGGATGACCAAGCCGATATGGAACAGGGCGACGAGGCCGAACTGCCCGAAGGCGAGGCGCCGTTAGAGCCGCCACCGCCGCCCGCCTATTCCGATGCGGACCCGAACTATACCGTCTATAGCACGGATTTTGATGAAGAAATCAAAGCCGAAGATCTGGCCGAACCCGCCGAATTGGAACGCCTGCGCGCCTATCTGGACCAACAATTGGAACCGCTGAAGGGCGCCGTTTCGCGGCTGGCCAATAAGCTGCAGCGCCGCTTGCAGGCGCAGCAAAACCGCTCGTGGCTGTTTGATCTGGAAGAGGGCACGCTGGACGCGGGCCGGCTTGCGCGGGTGATTGCTAATCCGACCACGCCTTTGTCGTTCAAACAGGAAAAAGACACCGAGTTTCGCGACACCTGCGTCACGCTGCTGATCGACAATTCGGGGTCGATGCGCGGGCGTCCGATCTCGATCGCGGCGATCTGTGCCGATGTTTTGGCCCGCACGCTGGAACGCTGCTCGGTCAAGGTTGAAATCCTTGGCTTTACCACCCGCGCTTGGAAGGGCGGCCAATCGCGCGAGCGCTGGCTGGCCCAAGGACGCGCCCAGCAACCTGGCCGTCTGAACGATCTGCGCCACATCATCTATAAATCCGCCGATGCGCCTTGGCGTCGGGTGCGGCCCAATCTGGGGCTGATGATGAAAGAGGGGCTGCTAAAGGAAAACATCGACGGCGAGGCGCTGGAATGGGCGCACCGCCGCATGATGGCCCGCCCCGAGGCGCGGCGGATTTTGATGGTGATCTCGGATGGCGCGCCGGTCGACGATTCGACGCTTTCGGTCAATCCGGCCAGCTTTTTGGAAAAGCACTTGCGCGATGTCATCGCCATGGTGGAACGCAAAAAAGCGGTCGAGCTGATTGCCATCGGCATCGGCCATGATGTCACCCGCTATTATCAGCGCGCGGTGACGATTACCGATGTTGAACAACTGGCCGGTGCGATGACCGAACAGCTTGCCGGTCTGTTTGACACCGATCCCAAAAAGCGCGCCAAAGCCTTGATGCGCAAAACCGGCTGACCGGCCCGAGCGAAAGAGCACGCCATGTTTCAGACCTTTGACGTTCAGGCAAATCCGGCAACGGGGGCGCAGCGTCTGGCTGATTTGCGCGCGCATCTGGCCCAGCAGGGGCTGGCGGGCTTTATCGTGCCGCGCGCCGATCTGCATCAGGGCGAATATGTCGCCGCACGCGACGAACGCTTGCAGTGGCTGACAGGCTTTACCGGCTCGGCTGGGTTTTGCGTGGTGCTGCCCGAGGCGGCCGGCGTGTTCATCGACGGGCGCTACCGCACGCAGGTCAAAGGTCAGGTCGATCTGGCGCAGTTCACCCCCGTGCCTTGGCCCGAAGTGATGCCCGGGCCTTGGATCCGCCAGCATCTTGGCGCGGGCGTGCTGGGCTTTGACCCTTGGCTGCACAGCGCCGAGGAAATCGCCAAGCTGCAAGAGGCGCTTGCGGGCAGCGAGATCAGCTTGCGCGCCTGCGCCAATGCCGTCGATGCGATCTGGCCCGACCAGCCCGCTGCCCCCTTGGGCCGTGCCTTCGCGCATCCCGATGCGCTGGCAGGCGCCAGCAGTGGCGAAAAACGCGCGCGTCTGGCCGCGGCTTTGCGCGCCTCAGGCCAGCGCGCCGCCGTGATCACCCTGCCCGACAGCCTGTGCTGGCTTTTGAACATCCGCGGCGCCGATGTGCCGCGCAATCCGGTGCTGCATGGCTTGGCGATTTTGCACGATGATGGAAGCTTGGCGCTGTTTGCCGATGCCGCCAAGTTTGACGAAAGCACGCTTGCGCATCTGGGGCCCGAGGTCGCGCTGCATCCGCTGCCCAGCTTCACCGCAGCCCTGCAAGCCTTGCAAGGCCCCGTGCGGGTCGATCGCGCCACAGCACCGCTTGCGGTCTCGACCCTGCTGGCCGAGGCGGGCCTCGCCGTGGCTTGGGGCGATGACCCCTGCCGCCTGCCCAAGGCCTGCAAGACCGAGGCCGAGGTGCAGGGCATGCGCGAGGCGCATCTGCGCGATGGCGCTGCCATGGTGGAATTTCTGTGCTGGCTGGATGCGCGCGCGCCGCAACCTGGCCTGACCGAGATCGAGGCCGTGCGCGCGCTGGAAGGCTACCGCCGCGCCACCAATGCGCTGCATGACATCAGTTTTGACACCATCTGCGGGGCGGGGCCGAACGGCGCGATCATGCATTACCGCGTCACCGAGCAAAGCAACCGCTTGGTCGGGCAAGACACCCTGCTGTTGGTGGACTCGGGCGCGCAATATCTGGACGGCACCACCGATATCACCCGCACCATGGCGATTGGCGATCCGGGCGATTATGCGCGGGCCTGCTATACCCGCGTGCTGCAAGGCGTGATTGCGATCAGCCGCGCGCGCTGGCCCAAGGGCCTTGCAGGCCGCGATCTGGACCCGCTGGCACGCGCAGCGCTTTGGATGGCGGGGCAAGATTTCAACCACGGCACCGGCCACGGCGTAGGTGCCTTCCTGTCGGTGCATGAGGGGCCGCAGCGGCTAAGCCGGGTGTCCGATGTGCCGTTTGAAGTCGGCATGATCTTGTCGAATGAACCGGGCTATTACCGCGAGGGCGAATTTGGCATCCGGCTGGAAAACCTGATCGTGGTGCAACCTGCACCGCAGCTGCAAGGGGGCGACCCCGAGCGCACACAGTTGATGTTTGAAACCCTGACCTTCGCGCCCTTTGACCGCCGCTTGATCGTCACCGCGCTGTTGTCGCCTGCGGAAATCGGCTGGATCAACGCCTATCACGCCGAGGTTCTGGTCAAGCTTGAAGACCGTCTCTCGCCCACAGCCCGCGCTTGGTGCAAGGCCGCCTGCGCGCCGCTTTAGCCTTGGGCTGCGACCTTGCGGATCCGCTCGACCATCGCGCGCACGCCGTTCGAGCGTTGTGCGGACAAGTGGTCGTTCAAACCCAGCCGGCCCAATTCGGCATGGGCGTCAATCGCGCCCACCTGCGCCATCGGCACACCGGCATAAAGCGCATGCAGCACCGCAATCAGGCCGCGCACGATCATCGCATCGGAATCGCCCTGAAACTGAAACAGCCCCGCCTCTGGCACCGGACGCAGCCAAACTTGGCTGGCACAGCCCTCGACCTTCAGCGCGGGCACCTTAAAGCTTGGCTCTAATTCCGGCATCGCACGGCCCAGATCAATGACATGGCGATAGCGGTCTTCCCAATCGTCAAGAAATTCAAAGGTCTCGGCAATCTCTTCAAAGGCAGGCGTGGCCATTTTGGTCTCCATCTCTGCCCTCTTAGCTAGTGCGGCACTGGCCAAAGGTCCAGCCCATCCGACCTTTTCAAAACCCGCGCAATCGGCTACCCAAGGAACAGCCAGCAAGGGGATTAACCGATGCGCCTGTTCCGTTCCGCCGTTCTTGTCAGTCTGATCACGCTGACCGCTTGTGCAAGCGTGGGGAAATCCAAGCTCAATCCCTTCAATTGGTTTGGCGGCTCGAAAGAGGTGATGGCGATCCCGCTTGCAGCCACGGACCCCGATGATCGGCTGTTGATCGAGACTGTGCTGGATCTGAAGATCGACAAATTCCCCGGCGGGGCAATTGTGCGCGCCACCGGCCTGCCGCCAACCCAAGGCTATTGGGACGCGGAATTGGTCGCACAGCCTGTTGATGACAAAGGCCGCTTGGTGCTGGATTTCCGCATTTTTCCGCCGATCAGCGCCGCAGGCGTGGTCAACCAGCAATCGCGCGAAGTGCTGGTCGGTCTGCGCCTAAGCAATATCAAGCTGCAAGACGTGCGCCAGATCATCGTCCAAGGTGCCAAAAACGCCCGCAGCAGCAGCCGCTAGGGCGTTTGGTTACAGCTTAACCACCACCACGGCGTTGCCCTTGGCCGAAAGCGCGATCTCGCCCCGGCAAAGCCGCAGCGCGTCGTCGCCAAAGGCCTCTGCGCGCCATCCGGCCAGCGCCTCCAGATTGCGCTCGCCCGCCGCAATCATATCCAGATCCGAGGCCGAAGCGATCAGCCGCGGCGCCACGCCCAGACTTTCCGACTTGGCCTTTAGCAGCACCCGCAGCAGATCGGCCAGCGCAGGGTTGACCTGCAACTGATCCTTGCTCAGATCGGGTTTCGGCAGATCTTCCTGCCGCATCTCCATGCCTGCCTTGACCGCCGCCAGAATGCCCTCGGCAATCTCGGGCTTGCGCCCCTCGCGCATCAACAGCCGTGAGCGGCCCAGCTCTTCCACCGTCACCGGCCGGGTCGAGGCCAGCTCCAGCAGCGCGTCATCCTTCATCACCCGGCTGCGCGGCACATTGTTGCCCTGCGCATATTCTTCGCGAAACTTCGCCAAAGTCTTGACCAGCCCCAAGAACCGCCCCGAGGTGGTGCGCGTCTTGACCCGCAGCCAAGCCTCGTCTGGCCGCGTGGTATAGGTCTCGGGATCGGTCAGCACCGCAAGCTCTTCTTCCACCCAAGCCTGACGGCCATTCTTGGCCAGTTGAGCTGCCAGAAATTCATAAATCCCGCGCAGATGGGTGACATCGGCCAAGGCATAGGCGCTTTGCGCAGGCGTCAAAGGCCGGCGCGACCAATCGGTAAAGCGCGAGGTCTTGTCCAAATCGGCCTTGACGATGCGCTTGACCAAAGTCTCATAGCCGACCTGCTCGCCAAAGCCGCAAACCATTGCCGCGACTTGGGTGTCGAACAGGGGCACCGGAAAGCAATTGCCCTCGACAAAGAAAATCTCCAGATCTTGGCGGGCGGCGTGAAACACCTTCACCGTCGCCTCATGGCGAAACAGATCATACAAAGGCTCAAGGCTCATCGCCGCACCTTCGATCGGGTCCACCAGCACCGCATCGCCGGTCTTGCCGGGCAGCGCCATCTGGATCAGGCACAGCTTTGACCAATAGGTCCGCTCGCGCAGAAACTCGGTGTCGATGGTGACATAGGGCTCTTTTTTGGCAGCTTCACAAAAGGCGGCAAGGTCTTGGGTGGTGGTGATGGTCCGCATGTCTCGCCTTTCAAAAGCGCAGGGGGGCATCCCCTTTGCTCTGCTATAGGCAGCATTTCAGGCCAAGAAAACCCCTGCTACGCTTTCAGACCCGCCAAAGCTTGGGGAAAAGCCCTCCAAGGGGCCAAGGCCAAGACCGCCGCGGCAATCCTCGGCGCGCGGCAGCAGCTTTTGTGGCGGGGTCGATCCCCGCTGCAAAAGCCCCCGCGTGGCGGTTACGTCAGATCAATCCGGCCACGCTCGCCCGCCGCAAAGCGGCGCAGCACCGCCGGATAAAGCCTGTGCTCTTGGATCAGCACCCTTGCGGCAAGGCTGGCCTCGTCATCTGCCGCCAAAACCGGCACGCGGGCTTGGCCCAAAATTGGGCCGTCATCGAGCACCGCCGTGACCTCATGCACCGTGCAGCCGGCCTCTGTATCGCCCGCCGCAAGCGCGCGGGCATGGGTGTGCAGGCCGGGATATTTCGGCAAAAGCGAGGGGTGAATGTTCAGCATCCGCCCTTCAAACTGCGCCACAAAAGCCGGCGTCAGCACCCGCATAAACCCCGCAAGGCATAAGATATCGGGCTTTGCCGCCAAAATCGGCGCCAGCAAGGCCGCCTCAAAGCCGGCGCGGTCGCGGCCAAAGCGGCGGTGATCCACCGCCGCCGTCGCAATCCCCAAAGCCGCCGCACGCGCCAATCCCGCAGCCTCTGGGTCGTTCGAGGCCACCAGCACCGCGCGCGCCGGATGATCGCCCGCCATATCCTCGACCAGCCGCAGCATGTTCGAGCCGCCCCCCGAAATCAGGAGGACAACCCGCTTCACAGCAGCTGACCCTTATAGATAACCCCCTCGCCCGCCACAACGCGGCCCATCTGCACCACGGTCTCGCCCTCGGCGCGCAGCAGCGCCGTCAGCGCCTCGGCCTGATCGGCTGCGACCACCAGCATCATGCCAATGCCGCAGTTAAAGGTTTTCAACAGTTCCGGCTGGCTCATCTGCGCGGTCGCAGCCAACCAGCGAAACACCGGCGGCAACTGCCAGCTTGACAGATCAATCTCGCAAGCCAGCCCCTCGGGGATCACCCGTGGCGGGTTTTCGGTCAGACCGCCGCCAGTGATATGGGCCAGCGCATGCACGCCGCCCGCCCGCACCGCAGCAAGCGCTTGTTTGACGTAAAGCCGTGTCGGCGCCAACAATGCCTCGCCCAGAGTGCCGTCGGAAAACGGCGAGGCCGCCTCCCAGCCCAGACCCGAGATCTCGACCACTTTGCGCACGAAAGAATAGCCGTTCGAATGCACCCCGTTCGAGCCAAGACCCAACAGCACATCGCCCGCAGCCACGCCCGCAGGCAGATCAGAGCCGCGCTCCATCGCGCCCACCGCAAAGCCTGCCAGATCGAAATCACCCTTGTGATACATCCCCGGCATCTCGGCGGTCTCGCCGCCGATCAGCGCGCAGCCCGAAGCTTCGCAGCCCGCCGCAATGCCGTTGATGATGCGGGTTGCCTCATCGACATTCAGCTTGCCCGTCGCAAAGTAATCCAGGAAAAACAACGGCTCTGCGCCTTGGCAGACCAGATCATTGACGCACATCGCCACCAGATCAATGCCGATGGTGTCCACATTGCCGGTATCAATCGCGATGCGCAGCTTGGTGCCAACCCCGTCGGTGGCCGCGACCAAAATCGGGTCGTTATAGCCAGCCCCCTTCAGATCAAACAAAGCGCCAAAGCCGCCCAAGCCCGACATTGTGCCCGAACGCTGCGTGCGTTTGGCCGCCGGCTTGATCCGCTCGACAAGCGCGTTGCCTGCATCAATATCGACGCCGGCATCGGCATAGGTCAGGCCATTTTTTCCCGTGGTCATCTGCATCGTCCCCAAGCTGAAAGGCATTTGCGCCCCCTTAATCCATCCAAGCCCCGCGCGCAACGCAAGCCTTACAATAACAGCCATCTTGACCCGCGCGCCTGATCTGTTAGGCACAACACCGCGTGGGCCTGTAGCTCAATGGTTAGAGCAGGGCGCTCATAACGCCTTGGCTGGGGGTTCGAGTCCCTCCGGGCCTACCACTTCGATTTGTAAGATGTTAAGATTAAAAATGATTTTCGAAACTTTGAATTCCCCCCGCGCTTGATGTTTCCCATAAATGCTTGGAACGGCGCGGAGACTTGGTTGGTGCTGTCACGCATCTGTGCTGCGCAAATGGCTTGCTTAGGCCAATTGGCCTTTGAAGGTCACGCGGCTTTTGCTTGCAAATACTGACTGTCAAAGGCGCGGGCTTTAGAATGCACTGCGGTCTTTGGTGACGGCAGCATTGCCCATTCTATCGGTTGTTTGGCATATGGGTCGAGCTTGGGAAAGCCCACCCCATCAACAGGATCGGGCGCAAGTCAAACCCACTGGCCAGCCAATTCGGCCAGATCACCGACAGCATTCGTCAGGCCAGCGTCATTCGCTGAACAGATGCGCCTCGCAGGCTTCGAAGGTCAGGCCAATTTCCGTGCCCAAGGCAAAGACCGCATCGCGCGCCATGGCGGCGATCAGCGGGCTGCCGTCTGACAAGGTCACCTCGATCACCGTTTCCGCACCCAGCCTTTCGGTCAGCGCCACCTTACCCTGCAACTGGCCGGCACCTTCGGCGGGGGTCAGATATTGCGGCCGAATGCCAAGCCGCGCCTTGCCGCCAATCTGATAGCTGCCGGTCTGCGCCGTGATCGTCACGGGGCTCAGGGCTGCATTGGCGACAGTGATCTGATTGCCGTCAATCGCCTGCACCTCGACATCCAGAAAATTCATCGAAGGCGAGCCAAGAAAGCCCGCAACAAAGGCATTTGCGGGGTGATGATAAAGCTCCATCGGGCTGCCGATCTGCTGCACCAGACCGTCTTTCAGCACCACGATCTTATCGGCCAGCGTCATCGCTTCAACCTGATCATGGGTGACATAGATCATCGTGGCGCCCAAGGCCTTGTGCAGCTTGCCGATTTCCATCCGCATATCCATGCGCAGGGCGGCATCAAGGTTGGAAAGCGGCTCGTCGAACAAAAACACCTCGGGTTTGCGGACAATCGCGCGGCCAATCGCAACGCGTTGGCGCTGCCCGCCCGAAAGCTGGCTGGGGCGGCGGTCCAGCAGATGTTCCATCTGCAAAATCCGCGCGGCTTCGGCAACCTTGGCGGCCTTGACCTCTTTGCTATCGCCCGCAATCGTCAGGCCAAAGGCAACGTTTTCGCGCACGGTCATATGCGGAAAGATCGCATAGGATTGAAACACCATCGCCACGCCGCGCTCTTTGGGGGGCAGATCGTTCACCACCCGCCCGCCGACCGTCAAGGTGCCTGCCGTGATATCCTCTAGCCCTGCGATCATCCGCAGCAGCGTCGATTTTCCGCAGCCCGAGGGGCCGACAAAGACCACGAACTCACCGTCTTCGATGGTGATGTCGACGCCCTTGATCACCTGCGCGGTGCCGTAGCTTTTCTTCAGACCGGAAAGGGTGATGCTTGCCATGACTACTCTGCCGCCAAAGCCGAGCGCTTCACCTGCAACAGCCCGCCTTCGCCCACAACCACGGGTTCTGGGTCCATCACATAGCCGCCGAACTGATCTTTGCCGCCATCGGCAAAGCCCAAAATCACCAAGCCATGCGGCCCATCAACAATGCGCGCGGCATAGCGCCGGCAAGGCTCGTCGCCGTCCAGAAACGGGCCTGCTGGCACGCGCCAAGGCCCGCGCGGATGATCGGCCATCAGATAGTGGTTGCCGGTCAGCGGCTTTTGCGGATTGGTGCGGCGGGTTTGTTCGGACCATTGGTTGGCGGCGGTGCAGAACAGGCAATACCAGGTGCCATTGACCTCGAACACCTGCGGCACCTCCAGCTGGCCATAGCCGCCGGTGAACACTGGCGGGCGCAGCGTCCAGGTCATCAGATCGGGCGAGGTGGCAAAGCCAATCGCGCCGCCTGCATTGGCCTCGGGGATGCCGGGCGCGCGGGCGGTGAAATACATCAGCCAACCATCGCTGTCAGGATCGCGCATCACCCAAGGGTCGCGCATGGCGCGGTCGTGCCAATGGCCAACCATATGCTCGGCCTCGTAGCAATCCGCAGTCGGGCCGATCAGATCAAGACACAGCCCATCGCCCACCCGCACCCAAGAGTGCAAATCGCGCGAGGTCGCATGGCCAATGCGCTGATACATCGAGGCCTCGGCCTTCGAGGTGCCGGTATAGAACAAATGCCAAAGACCTTCACCGTCTTGGATCACCGATCCGGTCCAGGTTGTGCTGTCATCCCAAGCAGGCCCAACGGCGGGCGCAAACATCGTGCCCAAATGCGTCCAATTTACCAGATCGGTCGAAGTGGCATGGCCTTGGCTGACATTGAAATGCCGCAGATCAGGGTCGCCCAGTGCCTTATCGGCCTGTAGGAAAAACCCGTGATAGGTCTCGCCATCCTTGGCATACCAGCTGTCCCAGATCCATTTGTCCTTGATCGAAAGTGTCATATCGGTCTCCTCAGCCCTTCACGCCGGTCGAAGCAATCGACGCGATGAAGGCTTTTTGCAAGTAAAGATAAAAGGCCAGCACCGGCACAGTGATCAGGCTGAGATAGGCCATGATCTCGCCCCAGGCTCGGTTCAGCTGGAAGAAATATTGCAGGCCAACCATCACCGGACGGTAGCCTTCCTCTTGCACCACCATCAGCGGCCAGAGGTATTGGTTGTACATCGCCAAAAACTTCAAAATCGCGGCGGTTGCCAGCACCGGACCAGACAAAGGCATCACGATGCGGCGGTAAATCTGAAACCAGCTTGCGCCTTCAACCCGCGCCGCCTCGATCAGTTCAGAGGGCAGGTCTTTGAAGAATTGCACGAACAAAAACACCGTCAAACCATCGACAATAAAGGGGATGATTTGCACGCGATAGGAATTCAGCCAGCCCACCGTCACCCCGTCCAGCCCGATCCACGGCAGTTTGGACGAGATCAGCAGCAAGGGGATCGCGATGGTTTCAAACGGCACGATCAGCGTGGCAAGGATGATCGACAAGATCAGATCGCGGCCCTTCCAATTGACAAAGACAAAGGCAAAGGCGGCGGTCGAGCAGAAGAACAGCGACAGCGCCACAGTGACCCCGGTAATGATCACCGAATTCATCACAAACAGCGCCACAGGCGCGCGCCGAAACGCCGCCCAATAGTTATCAAGGCTGATGTCACCAACCGGCAAAAACGCCCGCAGGCTGGCGGTATCGGCCAGCAATTGCTGATCGGGCTTCAGCGACGAGACCACCATAAACACCAGCGGAAACACAAAGATCACCGCGATCAAGCACAGCACCACATAGCGCACAGCCAGCCGCAACCGATGCGTGTCAGAGGAAAAAGCCATCAGCTGCGCTCCCTTGTGATCCAGCGTTGCAGCAGCGAAATCGACAGCACGATGACAAATAAGATCACCGAAATCGCCGAGCCGCCCGAGATATCTTGCTTGCCATAGCCGCGTTGGATCGCCTGAAACACGATGGTTTGCGTGCTATCAAGCGGGCCGCCCTTGGTCATCACATCGATCTGCGCAAAGACCGCAAAGGCCTGCATGGTGATCACGATCAGCACCAGAATGGCGGTATTTTTTAGCCCCGGCCATGTGATGTAGCGAAAGCTTTGCCAAGGGCTTGCACCTTCGATCGCGCCGGCCTCGTAAAGCGTGGGCGAGATGGTTTGCAGCCCAGAAAGCCAGATCACCATGTGAAAGCCAACCGCCTGCCAGATCGACATCGCAATGATCGACCCCAAGGCCGTGCTGGGGTTGCCCAGCCAGTCCACCCGCGGAATGGCGCCGAAACTGACCGCTGACAGCAGGTTGTTCAACAGCCCCGAATTGCCATCATAGATGAACCGCCACAGCAAAGAGACCACCACAATCGAAACCACAACCGGCATGAAATAGACCGCGCGAAACAGATTGATGCCGCGCATTTTTTGATTGATCAGCAGCGCCAGACCCAAGGCCAGCCCCCCCTGCACCGGTGCCACGATCAGCACAAAGATAAAGGTGTTGATCAGGGCCTTTAGAAACACCACATCCCGCGCCAAGACGAAGGTGCGACTTTGCCCCCAGTCCAAGCTGAACCATTCGCGCATGCCAACCAGATTGGGGAAATCGGGGTTGTTGCGGGTATAGCCGCGCAGCGCTGGATATTGCACCGCGCCCGTTGCATCTTTTTGCACCAGCCCTGCCTGATCGGTCAGCGGCTCGAGCGTCAGGGTCGCGACCCCCAAAAGCTGGCGGTAATTGGCAAAGCCCACGAACTCGGTCGGATTGGGCGAAATCAGGCGTTGATTGGTAAAGGACAGAAGAATTGCAAAAACAAAGGGCAAGATCACGAACATGCCAATCAAAACGGCGGCTGGGCCTGCCATCATCCAACCTGTGCGATTGGATTTCAGAAATTTCGACGCCATTGCAAAGCCTTTCGTGACGTAAAAGCCGGGGGCGACCCGAAGGCCGCCCGCCGTGCAAAGCTTAGTGGCCGTAGCCCGCGTTCTTTTCGATGTCGGCGTTGATTTCATCGGTTGCAGCGTCAAGCGTGCCAGCAACGTCTGCACCATTGGCGATATCGGCCAGTGCTTTTTCAAACACTTTGGATTCGACAACATAGCCGGGGGTGACAGGGCGCACCAAAGCATTGGCTTCGGTCATGCCGTAGAACACCGACAAAGGCCCGCCGTCTTTGTAGTTTTCGGTCATCGCAGCAGCGGTTGCCGTGGCCGGGATCAGACCGGTGGTATTGGCGAAATCGGCCAGATACTTGTCTTGCAGCGCAAATTCGATGAAGGCCGAAGCGCCATCTGGATGTGCCGACTTGGCCGAAACCCCAAACTGCCACGAAGCCGCCCCAATTTTCGCACCCGCGCCAAAGTTTGGTGCTGGCAGGAACACGGTATCGTCAAAGGCCTTCAAAGCGCCAAGGGCCGCCCAGTTGCCATTCCACGAAAACGCATATTTGCCAGCGCCAAAACCGTTGTCGCGGTCAGCGGGATCTTGGGTTGCTTGGGCATAGCCTTGGGTGAACAGACCCTGCCACCAATTGCCAAATGCCATCGCCGCATCGCCGTTCAAAGCGCCTTCAGCGGTTTTATAGCTGGAGCGATCCACCATATCGCCGCCAAAAGACTGCAAGAAAGGCGAGAAAGCATAGGGATACCATTCGCCCGTCCAAGCCATGCCCAGATCAAGCGCGTATTCATATTTGCCGCTGGCTTTTGCTGCCGCCATAGCGCCATTGAACTCCTCCAAGCTCCAAGGCTCTGCCAAAGTTGGCGTGCGCAGGCCCAGCTCTTCCAGAGTGGATTTGCGGGTCACCAGCGCGACCGCGGCATCCCACAGACCGATCGAATAAAGCTTGCCGTCCCACATGCCTTTTGGGCCGGGCAGGAAATTGGCGATCTTGGTTTCGTCGATTTGCAGCGGCTGCATATAGCCAGCCCATGCCCAGTTCGGCATCACAGGGCCGTCAACGTCCAGAATGTCGGGCAGATTGCCTGCCAGCGCACCGGCCACGACCGAATCGTTATAGGCGGCTTGTGGAAAGCTTTGCAGCTCGACCGTCCAATCGGCTTGGCTGGCGTTAAAGTCGGTGATGATTTGGTTCAGCACCTTGGCTTCGCCTTCGTTGCCAGCGCCGTGATACCACATGGACAAGGTGGTCTGGGCCTGTGCAACCGAGGTCAATGCAACCGAGGCAAGCAAAGCACCGGTTACGATGGATAGATGTTTCATGTGTCAATCCTCCCTGACGAGTTTTAGATTTGCAATTTTGCTGGCGGGGCGTTCGGTGACCGAACCGCGCCAATAGACCGGACCCGAGACAAGCATCGGATCGCAGTCTTCCTGCGACTGCGCGGCGGCAGGCTCAGAAATCATCGCCAAAAGCCGCTGCGCCGCGCGCACGCCAATGGCGGTATAAGACAGATCCACCGTGGTCAGCGGCGGGAACAGGGTCTCGGCGATAACGCGGTAGTTGTCATAGCCTGCAACCGAGATCTCATCAGGCACCTTAACCCCGCGCGAGCGCAAAATGCCGTAGACCCGCAGCGCCATTTTGTCGTTGCCACAGCACAGAACCGTTGGCGGATCGGGCAGGCGCAACAGCCGGTCGATGATATCCCAAAGGATCTGGGTCTCGTCCTCGCGCCCCTCGTAATCGGCGCAATCGACCAGCGCAGGATCATATGGCAGCCCCGCCTGCGCCAGCGCCGCCGCATAGCCCGCCGTGCGCAGCGTCGTGGCCACCATATGCAGTGGCAGCGTCAGATAGGCGATACGGCGGTGGCCAGCCTCGATCAAGCGGCTGACCAGATCGCGCTGACCACGGGCATCATCGGGCAGCACCGCAGGGGTGCCGATAGCGTCAAAGCAATTCGCCAGAACCAAAGGCGTCGTGGCAGGCACGCGCGGCAGTTCAACCTTTTGGTGGAATTCGGCGACATAGATCAGGCCTTCAACGCGGTGGCGCAAAAAGGTCTGGATCAGATGCGGCACGCGGTCCAGCCGCCCGCCGGTATCCGCGATCATCATCGTCATGCCCGAGGCCGCCATCGCCCGCTGAATGCCCTGCACAATAAACAAATCCGGCAGGCCCTGCGGCTGCAACGCCTCACTTGGCAGCGAAATCGCGCCGGTGATCAGCCCGACAAGCCCCGATTTTTGCGACCGCATCATCCGAGCTGCATTCGACGGCACATAACCAAGCTGCGCCATCGCGGCTTCGACCGCCTCGCGGGTTTCGCGACCAACCGGGGCATCGCCGTTCAGCACGCGGCTGACGGTCTTGGCCGAAACCTTTGCAAGCCGGGCGACGTCGTAGATTGTGGCCATCATCCCCTCCCAAGGCGCAGCACATATGACACCGATGTCATGTCACCGATGTCATAGCCAAAAAAGCCAGAGCGAGTCAACAGGACTTGCGGTTAAACCGGCCAGTCTCGGTTGCAAGCAATCTGCTCCATCGAGATTATGGATGTGTCGATACAGCGGCGCATCCGACAAGCCCTTTCACTCAAGAGCGGCTCTTGCTGCGGTGAATTTGGATGTAGCGCTCGCAGCGCTTTTGCAATCAAGCAGGGTACGATACCCAAAATCAGCGTTGGGGCCGAAAAAACTGAGGCGGTCAGGCGGGTCAGTTCGAGGGCAACAATCGCTGAGGTCAAGATCGGCCCCCTGAAATCAGCGCACAGGCTGACCGACCGCCTGCTGTTTCAGTCAATCAGAAACAACCAACCTGCTTTGCAAAAATGCGCGCGTTCAAGATCGTCGCGCCAAACGAAGAAACTGGTCTCCCGCAAAACTGGAACGGTTCGATCTAATTCAGACGCATGACAACATCTTCACCGCAGCTTCAAAAACCCGACGCGCCACATAAGGACTGCCGTTTTCGATTTGCAGGGCAGTCATCGGCACTTCCAATGCCATCGGGGTCTCTGTTGGCAAAACATTTATGATGGCAGCAAGATCAATCTGGCCCAATCCAGGCGGCAGGCGTTCGGCGCGCCCTGCATGAAAGAGGTCCTCCGTGGTGTAGTGCGGCTGCACAAGCGCATCACAAAGATGCAGAAACGGAAAACGCTCTGGCTTTGCAAACGCTTGCTCTGCCAGAAGATGAAGGCTGCTGCTTGAGCGGTTAAAATGCAATGTGTCGACCAAGATCCCAATTGCGTCCTGGGCTGCTGCATCAACGATTGTGCAAGCTGCTGACAAATCTGGAACATTGGTCCAAGGGAAAAACTCGAGAACCGGACGCATTCCACGCGGAACGCACATATCATTCAGCGCCGCCAGATTTGCGCTCAACCGAGACAGATCCGGATCATAGGGGGCACAGATCACATGGCGCGCACCCAGAACTGCGCCTACGTCCAGAAAAGCTTCGAAGTCTCTGCTGTCGAATTCAGGCGTAATGCGAAGAAATTCGATGTCGTTCACATAAATGCCCGAGGCTGTTAAGGCGGACTGTGTCTCGCGCAAGAGCGCTGCGTCGTGCATCAGCGCATAGCCGGGCGTCGTTGGGGTGACCGCAATCAATCGCAGCCCTACGGCATCATAGCCGATCTCAGCGGCAACCCGGATCATCTGCGGCGGTGAAAGATCAAGTGTCGTCAGGTGTGCGAGGGAAATCTTGCGACTCATCTTGGCTCCTCTAAACAGCCCGCAGCATGTAAGGCGGCGATATGGCCAAATGTAAGTGCGGGACCAATGTTGATTCCGCCTGCCGGATAAAAGCCGCCAAAGACCGAGGCCATATCGGTACCAGCCGCATAAAGCCCCGCGATTGGTTTATCCTCTGCGTCTAGCACCCTTGCAGCAGCGTCAGTTTTCAAACCGATAAAGGCGCCAAAGCTGCCAGCCACGATCTTCACCGCATAAAAGGGCGCTTTGGCGATCGGGGCCATGCAAGGATTTGGCCCTGTGTGGTTTGGATCGCCTTGCAGACGCGCGTAGGCGGTCTCACCTCGGCCGAAACTGCTATCTTTGCCGGAGACTGCATCATGGTTGTAGCTTGCGACCGTCGCAAGCAATCCCTGCGGATCAATGCCACAGATCGCCGCAAGATTAGACAGGCTGCGAGATCTGACCAAATACCCTGACCGCAACAACTTACCCAAAGGCAGCGGCGCTGGACGCGCAATACCAAGGCCATAGCGGCGCTGAAACCTATGATCACAGATCAGCCATGAAACGGGGTTTTCTTCAGACGAAGACTTATTCAGGGCGACAACATAATCATGGTAGCCGAGCCCTTCGTTGCAAAACCTCTGACCATTGGCGAGAACGCCGATGATACCCGGCTTGCCGCGTTCAATGATATGCGGGAAAACAGCAGAAGCCGCATTCGGATAAGGAACAATCGAGACGGGGCACTGGGCAAAACGCGCGGCAAGCTTGCAGTCGATGCGCGCGCCAACCGCCCTTGCAATCCGAGCGGAATCGCCGGTTGCCTCTGGCACGGCCAAACTGTGCGGCGCAGCAAGGCTTGCATCCCGCGCCAGCCCGCCTGCGGCCAGCACAACATTGCCTGCTGTGATCGTCACCTCTCCCTGTAACGTCGCAAAGATCGCGCCGCTGACCCGCCCGTCATGTTGCAAAAGTTTGGTTGCAGTATGTGATTTGCGCAGATTTACGCCAAGGTCCGTCGCCGCGCGCAATAGCCAAGCCATTAGGGCATTGCCATTTCGCAGCTGCATCGCACGGCGATGGAACGCCAAATCCCACAAATGCCGCGCCATACGACTGGCAACATAAAGAAACGCCTTTGGTGAGCGGGTCATCGACATAAACGCGCGCAGATCGGATCCGGCCTGAA
>CAJXWJ010000039.1 GCA_913062925.1 uncultured Pseudorhodobacter sp.
TTCGGTAAGGCGGTGTTTAGGCAAACTCAACAGAACCCGCAATAGCAAAAAACGCCTATAGACCCACTTTTTTACAGTTTTGTGAATATTCCCATGAAATCGATTGGTTAGCGGAAGCTTCGACCTGATTTCCCCCCATTTTGCGCAACAATCTTACACCGCCGCACTATCCCAACTTACGACTCAGGCTGTTTGCAGCACAGCTTTGCGAGATTTAAGTCGGCGCGCAATCAAAAGACCCGCCGCAACCGCGAAATAAAGCGCTGATTCCAACGTGTAGACTTTGCCGATCAAGATGAAATGCACGGCGCCAGCCAAAACGGCTGGGTAGACCAGCCAGTGAAGCTGCTTCCAGCGCTGCGCCCCCATGCGTTTGATCGACCAAAGATTCGATGTAAACGCCAAGGGGATCAAAGCGACAAAAGCCGCAAAGCCGATGATGATATAGGGACGCTTGGTCAGGTCAGTCAGGATGACCGACCAGCGCAGCCCCAGATCCAGCACCGACCAAGTCAGAAAATGCAGCGTGATGAACATAAAGGCCATCAAGCCCAGCGCCCGGCGGAACTTTAGCAGATTGATGCCGCCCCACCGCAGCGGGGTGATACAAAGCGAGGCGATCAGGATTTGCAGCCCGCGCGTGCCCAGATCACGCTCCAGCACTTTGGCCGGGTCTGGGGTCTGCACCGCGCCATAGACAGTCCATACCGCCAAGGCGATTGCGGCCAGATAGAAAACCCAAGTCGGGGTCTTGCGCGCGGCCCTGTTGATGAGGTCTTGCATCAATAGTCCTTGGTCAGATCTTGACCGCTATAAAGGCTGGCGACCTGATCGCCGTAACCGTTGAACATCTGCGTATCGATGCGGCCAGCAAAAAGACCACCGCCGACGCGGCGCTCGGTGGCTTGCGACCAACGCGGATGATCGACCTCTGGGTTCACATTGGCGTAAAAGCCGTATTCATTCGCCGCCAAGGTGTTCCACGTTGTCACCGGCTGGGTCTCGGTCAGGCTGATGCGCACCAAAGCCTTGGCGGATTTGAAGCCATATTTCCACGGCACCACCAGCCGGATCGGCGCGCCGCTTTGATTCGGCAGCGGTTTGCCGTACAGACCCGTCGCCATAAAGGCCAAAGGATGCATCGCCTCGTCCAACCGCAACCCCTCGCGGTAGGGCCATTGGATGCTGCCGCCGTTTTGACCACGCATTTCCGAAGGGCGCACCAAGGTTTCAAAGGAGACATATTTCGCGCCAGCCTGAACCCCAAGCTTGTTCAACAAGGCCGACAGCTGGAAGCCCTGCCACGGAATGATCATCGACCAAGCCTCGACACAGCGGAAGCGGTAGATCCGCTCTTCGATCGGCATATCGCCGATAAGATCCGCCAAAGCATAGGTGCCGGGATTGTCGACCAGACCATCCACCTTGACCGACCACGGATCGGTGGTCAGCGCGCCTGCGTATTGCGCGGGATCGGTCTTATCATAGCCGAATTCGTAATAGTTGTTATAGCTGGTGATCGCCTCATAGGTGTTGGGCGTCTCGTCGGTGGAATAGGGGCCGGCGGCAAGAGCGGGACCTGCGGCAAGGGCTGCGGCACCGGCGATCAGCTGGCGGCGGTTCAGGAAAAGATGTTCGGGGGTAACATCTGCGGCGGTATAATCGGGTTTGAACAAAATCTGAAGCTCCTCTGCATTTGGACAGAGGATGCTGCATTTGCCGCTAAATTCCAAATCATCTTGCGTCACATATGCGCCAGCAGATTGAAACATTGGCGCCGCGATCGAAAAAGGGCGGCATCTGCTGCCGCCCCTTTTGTTAGCCCTTCATTCCATCCCAAAAGCTTTTGACCTTGGTGAAGAAACTCGAGCCTTCGGGGTTGTTGTCGGTCGCAAGCGTGTCGAATTCGCGCAGAATCTCTTTCTGACGCGAGGTCAGATTGACCGGCGTTTCCACCGCAAGCTCGATCACCATATCGCCTTGGCCACCCCCGCGCAGGGCTGGCATGCCCTTGGCGCGCAGGCGCATTTGCTTGCCAGTTTGCGAGCCGCTGGGCACTTTCACCCGCGAATTGCCGCCGTCGATGGTGGGAACCTCGATCTCGCCGCCAAGGGCTGCGGTCGCGATGCTGATCGGCACGCGGCAGAACAGATGCACGCCATCGCGTTGGAACAGCGCATGCTCTTTCATCTCGATAAAGATATAAAGATCGCCCGAAGGTCCACCGCGCGCGCCGGCCTCGCCTTCGCCGGCCAACCGAATACGGGTGCCGGTTTCGACGCCTGCCGGAATATTCACCGAAAGCGAGCGGTCTTTTTCGATCCGGCCATGACCACGGCAGGATTTGCAGGGGTTCTTAACGATCTGACCCGCACCACTACAGGTTGGGCAGGTGCGTTCAACCGTGAAAAAGCCTTGCTGGGCGCGGACTTTGCCCATGCCCGAACAGGTGGGGCAGCCCACGGGTTCAGCCCCGCCTTCGGCTCCGGTGCCGCGACAAGTGTCACAGGTGACCGCGGTTGGCACATTGATGGTTTTCTGAACGCCGGAAAACGCCTCTTCCATGCTGACGCGCAGGTTATAGCGCAGGTCAGACCCACGCTGCGCCCGACTGCGGGCATTGCCACCGCCGCCCCGGCCGCCCATGAAATCGCCGAACAGATCTTCGAAGACATCCGAGAAAGCCGAGGAAAAATCGCCCTGCCCGCCATAGCCGCCGCGCTGACCGCCGCCGCCCATGCCACCTTCAAAGGCCGCATGACCATAACGATCATAGGCCGCCTTTTTATCGGCGTCCTTCATAACCTCATAGGCTTCGTTCAGTTCTTTAAACTGGGCTTCAGCATTTGGATTGTCGGAATTCCGGTCGGGGTGCAGCTCTTTGGCTTTGACCCGATAGGCCTTCTTCAATTCCTCCGCCGAGGCACCACGCGAGGCACCAAGAACCTCGTAGTAGTCACGCTTTGCCATTGCAAAACCCTTTCCTTGGAACAAAGAGGGCGGCCATGACGGCCGCCCTAGATCATTCCCGGCGGTTTACTTCCGCTTGTTGTTGCCGAGATCCTCGAAGTCAGCGTCGATGATCTCGTCATCCACGCTGCGCTGCTCGTCCTGATCGTCGCCATCCGACGCGTCGGCGCTGGCTTTGTAGATCGCCTCGCCCAGCTTCATTGCGGCTTCGGTCAGGTTCTGGATCGCGCCTTTAATCTTGCTTGCACTGTCGCTTGGCAGGGCTTCTTCCAAAGCCGCCATCGCAAATTCGATCACTTCGACGGTCGAAGGATCGACCTTATCGGAATGCTCGGCCAGCGATTTCTTGGTCGAATGCAACAGGCTCTCGCCCTGATTCTTGGCCTCGACAAGCTCGCGACGGTCCTTATCGGCTTCGGCATTTGCCTCGGCGTCTTTGACCATTTTCTCGATGTCCTCATCAGACAGGCCGCCCGAGGCTTGAATGGTGATCGCTTGCTCTTTGTTGGTGCCCTTGTCTTTGGCCTTAACCGAGACAATGCCGTTGGCGTCGATGTCGAAGGTCACTTCGATCTGTGGCATGCCGCGCGGCGCTGGCGGGATGTTTTCCAGATTGAACTGGCCCAGCATCTTGTTGTCGGCAGCCATTTCACGCTCGCCCTGGAACACACGGATGGTCACGGCGTTCTGGTTGTCTTCGGCGGTCGAGAAGATCTGGCTCTTCTTGGTTGGAATCGTGGTGTTGCGATCAATCAGGCGGGTAAACACGCCGCCCAAAGTCTCGATGCCCAACGAAAGCGGGGTGACGTCCAGCAGAACCACATCTTTGACGTCGCCTTGCAAAACGCCGGCCTGAATGGCGGCACCAGCGGCCACAACCTCATCAGGGTTCACACCCTTATGCGGCTCTTTGCCAAAGAACTTGGTCACTTCTTCGATCACGCGCGGCATGCGGGTCATACCGCCCACCAGCACCACTTCGTCGATGTCAGACATCGACAGGCCAGCGTCTTTCAACGCGTCCTTGCAGGGCTTCATCGACTTTTTGATCAGATCGTCAACCAGAGATTCCAGCTTGGCACGGGTCAGCTTGACCACCAAGTGCAGCGGCTGGCCGGTCGATTTATCCATCGAGATGAACGGCTGGTTGATTTCGGTTTGCTGGCTGGACGACAGTTCGATCTTGGCCTTTTCAGCCGCTTCTTTCAGACGCTGAAGCGCCATCTTGTCCAGCGACAGGTCAACGCCATGCTCTTTCTTGAACTCATCGGCCAAGAAATTCACGATGCGCATGTCGAAATCTTCACCGCCAAGGAAGGTGTCGCCGTTGGTCGATTTCACTTCGAACAGACCGTCGTCGATTTCCAGAATGGTGATATCAAAGGTGCCGCCGCCAAGGTCATAAACCGCGATGGTTTTCGATTCTTTGCGGTCAAGCCCATAAGCCAACGCAGCCGCAGTCGGCTCGTTGATGATGCGCAGCACTTCCAAACCGGCAATCTTGCCCGCGTCCTTGGTGGCCTGACGCTGGGCGTCGTTGAAATAGGCAGGAACCGTGATCACGGCCTGGGTGACAGATTCGCCCAGATAGGATTCAGCGGTTTCTTTCATCTTTTGCAGGATGACGGCCGAGACCTGAGCAGGCGAATATTTCTCACCACGCACTTCGACCCAAGCATCGCCATTGCCGCCGTTGACGATTTTATACGGCATGTTCTTCTGATCTTTCAGAATAACCGGATCGTCGTGACGACGCCCGATCAAACGCTTGACCGCGAAGACAGTGTTTTGTGCGTTGGTCACGGCCTGACGCTTGGCGGCTTGGCCAACCAGACGTTCGGTTTCCGTGTAAGCAACGATAGACGGCGTCGTGCGCGCGCCTTCAGCATTTTCGATGATCCGGGGCTGCGAGCCGTCCATGATGGCAACGCAAGAGTTGGTCGTCCCGAGGTCAATACCAATGACTTTAGCCATGAGTGGTCCCTTTCTTTCGGCGATGTTGAGGGGCGAAACCCGTTAAGGCATTCCGTCCCGATCCCATGAGACACGGAGCAAGCACCCGCCTGCATCCGGCTTCGCAGGGTTATATAGGGAGGTCGATTTGTCCCTGCAAGCACCGGCACGCGGTTATCGCATGCCGAATTTAAGGAAAACTCTATCTGCCTGCGATTTTCTGGCGCTTTCGACCGGTCTTGCAGCACAACTTTGGCGTTATCGGCGCGCACCCCAGCTGAGCGAGGCGTGTTTCTTGGTAAAGTTTTCCGCCATCAAACCGATCACAATCAACACAAAGGTCATCACAAGCGGATATTCCAGCGAGCTGTTGCGCGGGCTATAATTTTCAAACATATAGCCGCGCGTCTGATCAATGCAGTGAAACAGCGGGTTCCAAGAATACATATAAAGCATGCGCTCGGACAACGAATTTCCCAAAAACATCTTGCCGGAAAAGATCATATTTGCCCGCGCATAAAGCGTGGTCACAATGCCAAAAGCTTCGGGTTGCCAAGGCGTTGCCGCCTTAAAGATCATGCCAACACCAATCCCCGAGGCCCAAGCCAGCAAAAACATACCAAAAACCCCGACGGGATCATAGATCGTGATCCGATTCATCAGCGTGTGATAGAAAAACAGGATGCAAAACGCCGAAAGCGTCTGAAGATACAGCGCACTGAGCGCCGAGGAACAGATCGCCACGATGGTGTTCATCGGCGAGTGCTGCATCATCGCCGATGTCGGGCCATCAGATTTGGATACGGCCATCAAAGACTTGGAATGGGTGGCAAAATTAAACACACCCGACATGATGTACAAAGTGAAATCACCCCGCACTGCCGAACCACGCATGCCCAAAAGATTGAACATCACAATCATCACGCCAACCATAACCAAGGACTGAATGATATTCATCACCAGCCCCAAGACAGCATTGCCGCTGCTTTTTCGGATATTTCTGATCGAGGCGTGAAAAATCAGCTCCAACAGAGCCATGGTTGTCGCAAAAGGTGTTTTCTTGGTAACTGGACGAAACATTTAACCGCATCTCACTCTTCGACTTGGGTCTTTATAGATCGAAAATCTTGCTGTTCCCTTGCCAAAACAGGATAAGGGCAGCGTAAGTATTAATCAACAAGGCGGCAGTTGTATGGCAAAAGCCCGACGGCGACCGATAGGAGAGACCATGAATTTTGACGTCCTTATACCCGTGATCCGCCGTCTTGCATTAGAAGCAGGCGATCGTATCCTTGAAGTCTATCACGGGCCCGATTTCGACGTAAAATCAAAATCTGATGCCAGCCCTGTCACCGAAGCCGATGAGGCAGCCGATGCGCTGATTTCTGCCGGTCTGCGTGCCGCCTTTCCGGATGTAACCCTGATCACCGAAGAGCAAGCCGACAGCCATGCGCTGACGGCCTCGACCTTTCTGATCGTCGATCCGCTGGATGGCACCAAAGAGTTCGTGCAGCGGCGCGGCGATTTCACGGTGAACATCGCCTATGTCGAAAATGGCGTGCCTCTGCGCGGGGTGGTCTATGCGCCCGACAAAGGCCGTCTGTTCTATACCCAAGCCGATGGCACTGCGGTGGAAGAGACCGGCGCGTTTGATAAAGCCCTCGCTGGCCCCGTGACGCCTTTGCGGGTCTCGACCCCTGATAATGCGGCATTGATGGTGGTGGCCTCGAAATCACATCGCGATGCGGCAACCGATGATTACATCAGCAAATACGCGGTCAAAGATATGACCAGCGCCGGATCCAGCCTCAAGTTCTGCCTGATCGCCACCGGCGAGGCTGATCTTTATCCCCGGCTTGGCCGCACCATGGAATGGGACACCGCCGCAGGCGATGCCGTGCTGCGCGGGGCGGGCGGCCATGTGGTGCGCTTTGACGACCACAGCCCGCTGGCTTACGGCAAATCTGGCTGGGACAATCCGTTTTTCATCGCGCTGGCCGCAGGGGTTGAGTTGAAAAAATGAGCGTTCTGATCGCCATCCCCGCCCGCTATGCCAGCAGCCGCTATCCCGGAAAACCTTTGGTCAGCCTGCGTGGGCCTGATGGTGAAAAGACCCTGATCCGCCGCAGTTGGGAGGCCGCGATGCAAGTGCGCGGCGCCGATCGCGTGGTGGTGGCGACCGATGACGACCGCATTCGCGACCACGCCCAAGCCTTTGGCGCCGAGGTGGTGATGACCTCGGGCAGCGCGCAAAACGGCACCGAGCGGTGCGCCGAGGTGGCGGCGCAGCTGCCCGGCTTTGATATGGTGGTGAACCTGCAAGGCGACGCGCCGCTTACGCCGCATTGGTTTGTCGAAGACCTGATCGCAGGGCTGGCCGCTGATGCAGCGGCCGAAATCGCAACGCCGGTTCTGCGCTGCGATGGCCGCGCCCTGAACGGCCTGCTGGCAGATCGTCGCGCCGGGCGTGTGGGCGGCACCACGGCTGTTTTTGATGCGCAGATGCACGGGCTTTATTTTTCCAAGGAAGTGATCCCCTTTACCGCCCAGCCCTATGCTGACGCCGATCCGACGCCGGTGTTTCACCATGTTGGCGTCTATGCCTATCGGCCCAGCGCGCTGGCGGCCTATCCGGCTTGGCCCATCGGTCCGCTTGAACGGCTTGAAGGGCTCGAACAGTTGCGGTTCTTGGAAAACGGCCGCCGCCTGCTTTGTGTCGAGGTGCAGGCAAAGGGTCGCCAGTTTTGGGAGCTGAACAACCCAAGCGATGTGGCGGTGATCGAAGCGATGTTGGCCGCCACGGCATGACCGCCACCCAGATCAGCGTGATTGTTGTAAGCCGCCACAGACCGGCGGCCCTACAGCGCTGTCTTTTGGGGCTTACGCAGCAGGATCACACCGATTTCGAGGTGATCGTCGTCGCCGATCCGCAGGCCGCAGCCGAGGTTGCGGCTCTGGCCAAACCGATCAAGCTTGTGGCCTTTGATCAGGCCAATATCAGCGCCGCGCGCAATGCAGGGCTTGCCCAAGCGGCGGGGGCGGTTGTGGCCTTTATCGACGATGATGCGGTGGCCGAACCAACATGGCTGTCGCGGCTTGTCGCGCCGTTTTCTGATGCGCGGGTGATCGCCTCGACCGGCTATGTGCGCGGTCGCAATGGCATTTCCTATCAATGGAAGGCCTGCGAGATCGGGGCGGATGCCCAAGACCATGCCTTGCAGATTGACGCCCTTACCCTACGCGCAGGCACGCCGCAGCTTGCGGTGAAAACCCAAGGCACCAATTGCGCCTTTCGCGCCGATACCCTGCGCGCCATTGGCGGCTTTGACCCCAGCTTTCGGTTCTATCTAGACGAGGCCGATGTCAATCTGCGCATGGCTACCCTGGGCCTGACCGCCATCGTGCCCGAAGCGCAGGTGCATCACGGCTTTGAAGCAAGCGCCCGCCGCGCCGCCAACCGTGTGCCGCTTAGCCTGTTTGACATCGCCGCCAGCACCGCGCTGTTTCTGCGCCGACATCAGTCTGCGCCCGATCTGGCAATGGGCTTGCGGCAATTGTCGCATCGCGAGGCCCAGCGTCTGAGCCAGCACCGCCGCACAGGCAGGCTGAATGCACGGGCAGAAACCGATTTGCTGCTGTCGATGGCCAAGGGCTGGGCCGCGGGCTGCACAGAACCTCTCTCCCCGCTGGCCCCACTTGTCCAGCCCAAGACCGGCTTTCTTAATTTTCCCAGCTTTGGGCCAAGCAAAGGTAGCGTTTTGTGCGGCCGCTTTTGGCAGAAAAGCGCTTTGATGAATGCGGCAAAGCACAGCGCGCAAAGCCGAGTAACAACGGTGATCTGCCTGTCGCCCACAGCGCGACCGCATCAGATGCGGTTTCAACCAGAGGGGTTTTGGCTGCAAACTGGGGGCCTCTTTGGCCGCAGCACGCGCGATGGACCTCGCCTTGTCTTTAGCAGTTTTCAGAACCGCATTTTGCAAGAAACAGCGCGTTTCGCCGCATTTCGGCCCATAAATTAGCTTATTTTTAAGGTAAACAACCTCTGCCGGTGTTTTTTCCCCTTTGGTATCCAAGCGCCAAAGGCTATGCTAAACGCGTGGCATTGTAGCGTTACAAAAGATTAATTGCTCTGTGGTCTATACACCCCTGCGCGCTTTGATCGCAAAAGTAACGCAGCTGATTAAAGGCAAAGGCAGATGAAAATTAAAAAAGTTACCAAAGCAGTTTTTCCCGTGGCAGGGCTGGGAACACGTTTTTTACCCGCGACAAAATCTATCCCGAAAGAGATTATGACTTTGGTCGATCGTCCGCTTATTCAATATGCAATCGACGAGGCGCGCGCGGCAGGCATTAAGGAATTCATCTTTGTTACCTCGCGCGGGAAATCGGCGCTTGAGGATTATTTCGATCATTCCCCCGAGCTTGAAAGCACACTGCGCAAAGCCGGCAAAGACGCCTTGCTCGAGATTCTGAAAGAAACCAATATGGACTCGGGGGCGATTGCCTATCTGCGGCAGAACCGGCCGATGGGCTTGGGCCATGCCGTTTGGTGCGCGCGCCGTCTGATTGGCGACGAACCTTTCGCGGTTCTTCTGCCCGATGATGTGATCGCAGCAGAAAAACCCTGTTTGCAGCAGATGATCGAGGCTTACGAACAGACAGGCGGCAATATGGTCGCCGCGATGGAGGTGGCTCCGGCCAGGGCCTCGTCTTACGGGGTTTTGGACATCGAGGAAGATCTGGGTGCGATCGTGCGGGTCAAAGGCATGGTCGAAAAACCCACGGCCGAAGAAGCGCCTTCGAACCTTGCCGTGATCGGCCGCTATATTCTGTCGCCGAAAGTCTTGACCAATCTTAACAAACTCAAGCAGGGCGCGGGGGGCGAGATTCAGCTGACCGACGCCATCGCCGAAGAGGCCAAAAGCGGCAATGTCTTTGGCTATCGCTTTCGGGGTCAGCGCTATGATTGCGGATCTAAGGCGGGCTTTTTGCAGGCAACCGTGGCCTTTGCTTTGGCGCGGCCAGATCTGCGCGATGAGTTTGGCGAATATCTGACCGATCTGATGGCCTTGCAGCAGGCTGCTCAGTAACACCCATGACTTTTGCGCGCCTGCTGGATGTGACGCGGCTGGTGTCGCGGCTGGGCAAGGGGCCACAGACAGGCATTGATCGGGTTGAACAGGCCTATCTGGCAGAATTTCTGGCGCAAAGCCCAGCCGTCTTTGGGCTTGTGCGCACGGCTTTGGGATTTTTACTGCTTGACCGCGAGGGCCTTATAGCCCTGCGCGATCAAAGCGTTGATCTTGGCTTCGCAGATTTCGCCAGCCGCTTGGCTTGGCGCAAAGATCCCGCCCGCGCCCGTGCCGAGACGGGTCTTCGAGGTCTGGCGGTGGCGCGCTGCCTGCCGCATCGGCTGGCAGCGATGTTGCGGGCCAAGCTGCCGCGCGGTGCCATTTATTTCAACACTGGCCATGCCAACCTCGATCAAAGCACGTTGCGCCGCATCGCCAAGGCCACGGTCGGCCTTGTGGTGTTGGTTCATGACACGATTCCGCTGGACCATCCCACGCTTTGCCGCCCCGACACGCCAGAGCGGTTTCGCCAGGCGATGCAGGCGGTCTCGGCCTTGGCCGATCTGGTGATTTTCAGCACGCAAGACGCCCGCCGGCAGGCCGAAGTGCATTTTGCGCGCTTTGGTCGGGTGCCTAACGCGGTGGTAGCACCGCTGGGCGTCGTGCCTGCTCCGCCAGAGCCGCTGACCTTTACCCCAAGTCAGCCCTATTTTCTGTGTCTCGGCACCATCGAGCCGCGCAAGAATCACGCGCTTTTACTGGATATCTGGCAAGAGCTGCCGCAGCCGGTGCCGCAGCTTTATCTTGCCGGCACTCGCGGTTGGGCCAGCGCCGATCTGCTGGCACGGCTTGACGCTTTGCCAAAAGATGGGCCGGTGCAACTGCTGACCGGACTAAGGGACGGCCAGATTTCCACCCTGCTTTCGGGCGCACGGGCCTTGCTGTTTCCCAGTTTGGCCGAAGGCTTTGGCATCCCCGCCTTCGAGGCCGCTGCACAGGGCACGCCGCTGGTGCTTTCGGATATTACCGTCTTTCAAGAGATCGCGCCCACCTCGGCAATTCTGCTTGATCCCACCGATATTTATGCCTGGCGCGAAACAATAGGTTATCTTGCGGCGCATAAGCATATATATCATACTCAAATAAACCCACCGACTTGGCGGGGGCACTTCAACCTTGTGTTTACTACACTCGCTTAAGGTTAGGGATCAACGAGGATAAAAAGGTAGGCCTTGGGCATTTTTTCGCAATATATGCTGCGTTTGGCGCGCAAGCGCTGGCGGTTCCGTGCCTTTCGCAAACGGCGAGAGTTGCAAAGCGTTGTGAACCGCACCAAGGCGATTAAGCCCGAGCAGATCTTGCTGTTCTCGACCCTGCGAAATGAGCGGGTGCGTCTGCCGTTTTTCCTGCGCTATTATCGGTCTTTGGGCATCAGCCATTTTCTGATCGTCGATAATAACAGCGACGATGGCAGCCGTGAATATCTTGCCGCCCAACCCGATGTGTCGCTGTGGACAACCAAAGCCAGTTATAAGCGGTCGCGTTTTGGGGTGGATTGGTTGAACTGGCTGCAATCGAAATATGGTCACGGCCATTGGACCTTGGTCGTCGATCCTGACGAGTTTTTCGTTTACCCCTTCAGCGACACGCGGCCGCTGCGGGCTCTGACAGATTGGCTGGATGCAAGCTCGATCAAATCCTTTTCCGCCATGCTGCTCGACATGTACCCCAAGGGCCCGTTTGATCTGACGCCCTATCAGGAAGGCCAAGACCCCTTTGATCTTGCGCCCTACTTTGACAGTGGCAACTATGTGGTGCAGCGGAATTACAAATTCGGCAACTTGTGGATTCAGGGCGGCCCGCGCATGCGGATGTTCTTTCAAGACATGCCAGAGCGCGCACCTGCCCTGAATAAAATCCCCTTGGTGAAATGGGATCGCGCTTACACCTATGTCAGTTCGACCCATATGTTGCTGCCGCGCGGCTTGAACCTAACCTATGACGAATGGGGCGGCGAAAAGGCTTCGGGCTGTTTGCTGCACGCCAAATTCCTCGACACCTTTGCACTTAAAGCCGAGGAAGAGATGCAGCGGCGCCAGCATTACGCCAACAGCCACGAATACCGCGCCTATCGTGCGGGAGTCAGCACGCAGCCCGATCTGTGGTGCAAGTGGAGCGAGAAATACATCAACTGGCGTCAGCTGGAAATTCTGGGCCTGATGTCAAAGGGAAACTGGGCATGACGATTGGCTTTGTCATGCTGTGTCATACCGCGCTGGAGCGCGCGTCAGAGGTGGCGCGCCACTGGGCGATCCGTAACTGCCCTGTGGTGATCCATGTCGATCGCCGCGTGGCGGTGGCGAAGTATGACGCGCTGGTAAAATCGCTTGCTGATCTTGAGAATATCCGCTTTTCGGGCCGGCATGCCTGTGAGTGGGGCACCTGGGGAATCGTTGCGGCAACGCAAGAAGCCTCGATGATCATGTTGCAGGATTTTCCGACGGTGCGGCATGTTTATCTGGCCTCTGGCTCTTGTTTGCCGTTGCGTCCGGTCGAGGAGCTCATTGCCTATCTGAGCGAGCGCCCACGCACCAATTTCATTGAATCCGTGACCACCGAAGACGTCGGCTGGACCATCGGCGGCTTGGATCTAGAGCGGTTTACCCTGCGCTTTCCCTTCAGCTGGCGTAAGCAAAGGCGGTTGTTTGACGGCTATGTGCGCTTGCAGCGGCGCTTGGGCTTTCGCAGGCAGATCCCGAAGGGCATCATGCCGCATCTTGGCAGCCAATGGTGGTGCCTAACCCGTCAAACCCTCAGCGCGATTCTGGAAAACCCTGATCGCGCCGAGATTGACAGCTATTTCAGCCGCGTCTGGATTCCAGATGAAAGCTATTTCCAGACCATGGTGCGGCAGGTCTCCGACTCGGTTGAAAGCCGGTCTCTGACGCTGTCCAAGTTCGATTTTCAGGGCAAGCCACATATCTTTTATGATGACCATTTGCAGTTGCTGCGGCGCTCGGATTGCTTTGTAGCGCGCAAAATCTGGCCACATGCCGATCGGCTGTACCAAAGCTTTATGGGCAATGAGCCAGGGGCGCAGGCAATTGCAGAGCCAAATCCCGGCAAGATCGACAGGCTGTTTGCCAAGGCGGTCGAGCGGCGGACCAAGGGGCGGCCGGGGCTTTACATGCAATCGCGGCATCCGAATGAAAACTGGGAAAACGGCCGCACTGCTGCGCCCTATTCCATGTTCGAAGGGTTTTCAGATCTGTTTGAAAACTTTGAAGTCTGGCTTGGCAAGGCCACGGGCACCCGTGTGCATGGCCATATTTTCGCCCCCGATGCGGTGAATTTTGCGGGCGGCGAAAAGATTTACAACGGCGCGATCTGCAACAGCACAGCGACACGCGACTATAATCCAACCAGCTTTTTGACAAATCTGATCTGGAACACCCGCGGCGAGCGGCAATGTTTTCAGTTCGGGCCACAGGACAATCAGACGCTGATCTACTTCATGGCCGGCGATCCTAATGCACAGATCTCAATTATTTCAGGGGCTTGGGCGATTCCAATGTTTCACTCGAACCGGAATTTCTCGGATATCCGCAGAGAGGCCGCCCGCCTACAAAAGATCGAAGCGCATTTTCTGAACGAGCTGCGCAAACCTTGGGTCAAGGCGCGCGTGCGAACATGGACGCTGGCCGAATTTGTTGAAAACCCGATGGAACCCTTGCAAAATATTGTCGATGAAATCAGCCCGCGCGCGATGCGACGGCTGACCGAGGCGCCACGCTTGGCGGATTTGTCCGGCTTTGGCCAATTCCTGCAAAACCTGCGCAATCAAGGCATGCAACCGGCCTTGATGGGCGATTTTCCAACGGGCGACGATCCACGCCCGCTTCATGCGCGTCGCGGGCGCCCCTATCTGGTGAAATAACGTGTCTCAATTTACGTCTTTTGTGGTGCTGGCCGAAATGCGCACTGGCTCCAACTTTTTGGAAGCCAATCTTAATGCTTTGGAAGGCGTCAGCTGCCACGGCGAGTCGTTTAACCCCTATCTGATTGGTGGCGAAGGCAAGCAAGAGATGTTCGGCATTGATATGGTCGGCCGCGACGCCGATCCCGCCGGCTTTTTGCGGGCGATGCGGGCGCAAACCAAGGGGCTGGCAGGCTTTCGCTATTTCTCCGATCACGACCCAAGGGTTTTTGATCTGGTGATGCAAGACAAGGCCTGCGCCAAAATCATCCTGACCCGTAACCAGTTGGAAAGCTTTATCAGCTGGAAAATCGCGATGGAAAGCGATCAGTGGTGGCTGGCCAATACCAAACATCTGAAAACCGTGCGGCCGCGCTTTGATCTGGCCGAATTCACCGAACGTACGGCGGCGCTGCATCTGTTTCAAACCCGCATCGTGAATCGCTTGCAGGTGACCGGCCAAACCGCCTTTTATATTGATTATGAAGATGTGCGCGATCTGGATGTGCTGAATGGTCTTGCCGCGTTTCTTGGCGTCGAATCGCGGCTTAAGACACTGGATTTCCGCTTTAAAAAGCAAAATCCGGAACCAATTGAAGAAAAGGTTTCGAACCCGCAGGAAATGCGCCAAGGCTTGGCGACCCTCGATTGGTTCGACCAAAGTTTTGCCCCCAATTTCGAGCCGCGCCGTCAGGGCATGGTGCCGCAATATGTTGCCTCGGAGGGGGCGCCTTTGCTGTTCATGCCGATCAAGGCCGCACCAGAGTCGCCGATCAAAAAATGGCTGCAAACCTATGGCGCCTTGGTTCAGGATTTTGATCGCAACAGTCTGCGCAAATGGAAAGCTGGCAATCCGGGGCAACGCAGCTTTACCGTGGTCAGGCATCCTTTGGCGCGGGCCTATTCGGCCTATTGTGACCTGCTGGCCCGCGATTTCATGCCCGAGTTGCGACCCTATCTGAAGCGTGTGCATAAGTTTATCTTGCCGCCCAAGGGCAAGGGCTTTGAAACCGAGGCAGAGTTTCGTCACGGCTTTCTGGTGTTCCTTGAACTGGCAAAATACATGCTGGCAGGGCGGACCGAGTTGCGGATTTTGCCCGCATTTGCCACCCAAAGCGCGCTGATTCACGGGTTTTCGCAGGTGCAAAGCCCCGATATGCTGATCCGCGAGGACCGGCTGGCCGAGGGCTTGGCCTATCTGACGGCCGATGTTGGCATCCCGCTGTCACCGCCGCCGCAGATTAAGCTAAACGGCCCCTATGATCTGGCCAAGCTCTATGGGCCCGATCTGGAAGAGGCGGCGCAAGCGGCCTATAGCCGCGATTACATTGGCTTTGGCTTCAAACCCTGGGCCTAGGCCGCGGCCTGCGGCGTGCGCGCCTCGGTCAGAATCGCATGCAACTTGCCCGCGTCTGCATTTGCCCGCAGCTTGGCGCAAACATTGGCATCGCGCATGGTGCGCGAAACCAAGGCCAGCGCCTTAAGGTGATCAACCCCCGAATCCTTGGGCGCAAACAGCCCAAAGATCAGGTCAACCGGCTGACGATCAACGCTTTCGTAATCGAGCGGCCGTTCAAGGCGGATAAAGACGCCAAAAATCCGCTCAATGCCTTCCAGCCGCGCGTGGGGCAGCGCGATGCCATTACCAACGCCGGTTGGACCCAGACTTTCCCGTTCCTGCAACCCGTCAAACACATAGGCCGAGCTGAGGCCATAGGCTTGATAAGCCAGCTCTCCCAACTCTTGGAAGAGCCGCTTTTTTGCGGGAGTTTGGCCGAAAACCTTTACGGCTTCAGGAACAAGAAGTTTCGATAGATCCATCCGGCGTACTCTTTACCCTTGCAGGGATTTAATTGGTGTTGCGCGGGTCGATCCAGCCGATATTGCCATCTTCACGACGGTAAACAACATTCACGCCCGCATGTCCTTCGTTGCGAAATACCAGAAATTTCTGCGCCGACAGTTCCAACTGCATCACTGCCTCGCCCACCGTAATGTGCGGGATTTTGGCTTCCATCTCTGCGATGATGATGGGTTCGATGCCGCCGTTATCGTCGTCTTCGGGTTCCTCACTAGGAGCGATGATATAGGACGCGCCGCCGCCGAACTCAACAGGGCCCGGACGATTGTGGTGATGGTTGCGGATCCGCCGCTTATAGCGCCGCAACTGCTTGTCCATCTTCTCGCGGCAGGATTCGAAAGCGGCATAAATCTCGGTCGCATGACCCTTGGCCGAAGCACTTAGGCCGGTGGAAAGGTGCACGACAGATTCGCACACAAACTCATGTGCGGATTTGGAAAAGATCACCACGGCATCCGTCGGACGCTGGGCATATTTTTCGACGACTTCGCCAAGTTCAGACTTCACATGGGTCTGAAGGGCTTCACCGATGTCGATTTGTTTTCCAGTGATCTGATAGCGCATAATGCCTCCTTTTGCGCAAAAGTCATTGCCTTCCGTAAGACACGGAAAGGTTGACTTGTATTGATTTAGAGAGTGTTAGCGAGACCAACCGTCTTCGGTCGCGGGGCCTTGGTGTGGCCGCTTGGGTCTGAAGGGGCAAGGCGCATTTGGCTCGCATCCTTTATATTTGGGGACGCGTTAGGCCTCTTGTCAACTGTCGTCACACGAATGTTTCAATTGATCCGGAAATTTTCGCCCAAATAGACGCGGCGCACCATTTCGTCTTCGACGATCTCGGCGGCGGTTCCGGTTTTCAGCACCACACCATCGTGTAAAATATAGGCGCGATCGACGATATCTAGGGTTTCACGCACGTTGTGATCGGTGATCAACACACCAATGCCGCGCGATTTTAGATCATGCACAAGCTGGCGGATTTCCCCCACCGCAATCGGATCGACACCGGCAAAGGGTTCGTCCAGCAGCAGATATTTCGGATCAGCCGCCAGGCAGCGCGCGATCTCGACCCGACGCCGCTCGCCTCCTGACAGGGACAGGGCCGCAGCGCGCCGCAGATGGGTGATCGAAAACTCTGACAGCAAGGCCTCCAACCGCTCGCGGCGTTTGTGACGGTCTGGCTCACGAATTTCCAGCACGGCAAGGATATTATCTTCCACCGAAAGGCCCCGAAAGATTGAGACTTCTTGCGGCAAATAGCCAATCCCCAAACGGGCGCGGCGGTACATCGGCAGCGTGGTCACATCGCGCCCATCGATCAAAACCTGGCCGCTTTCGGGGGTGACAAGCCCTGCGATGGTGTAAAACGTCGTGGTCTTGCCCGAGCCGTTGGGGCCCAGCAGCGCCACAACCTCGCCACGCCGCAACTCAAGCGAGACATCACGGATCACCATGCGCCGCTTGTAACTTTTGCGGATATGCCGGATCGACAGGCCAAAATCGCCTTCAAGAGCGTTTGGGTCGGACATTACTTTTTCTTTCCAGGCACAAAGGTCGTCGTCACGCGCCCTTCCATCTGGCCGGTGCCCGTGGTCAGATCAATCACCATCGACTGCGCCGAAATCGCTGAGGGCCCTTGGGTCATCAGAACATTGCCCGTCAAGACCACCAGCCCCGTCGCCACGGTATAGACCGCATGATCGGCTTCCACCGCATCGCTGGCATTGACCAAAAGCACCTGACCATCGGCTGTGATGGTTTCAATCGCTTTATCTAGCTGAGAGTATTCAACAAAAAGCGTATTGGCCGAAAGCTTCATCTCGCCCTGAGTGACAACGGCATCGCCAGAAAACAGTGCGGTGGCATCGGCTTGGTTTATCGTCAGCGAGTCCGAGACCATCTCAACCGGCAACGACGTATCCGATTTGATACCGCCAAAACTGACTTGTGTGGTTTGCGCAAAGGCGCTGCCCGAGAGGATCAGGGCAAATGCAGCAGTCTGAACACATGTCCTGATCAACATAGACAATCCTATCACTCTTGCGGCCTGTATATCAGCCGCACCTTGCCTTTGAAAACCAGAAGATAGGACGCGCCTGCAACGGGTTGCGATAATACCATAGTTTCGGCGCTTAAATCGCCGATTGGACCGGTTGCGGTAATCGGCCCCGTGCTTTCGACGCGCGTCAGATCAGTGGCAACATCCAACCCTGGCGACAAGACCAGATAGCCCGCCCAGGATTGCAGTTTGGTGCCACCACTCAGAACCAAAAGGTTCTGTGCAGAGTTCAGCAAGGCCTCTGCCGCCGTCAACTGGGTGGCGGCACCCGCAGGCGTGGTCAGGGTGCCGAAGACCTCATGCATCGTACCCCCCGTCGAATTTGGCCGCGCCTGCGCTGCGGTCAGGGCGATGGTAGAGCCATCTGCGGCCACCGAAGCAAAGCCGGCATCCGTCATCTTTGGGTCACGCAAACGATCAGCAACATCGACCGTCGCATAGGGAATCGCGGCCTCGGGGTCGATCTTGCGCGAGACCAAGAACAGCGTCGACAGCAGTGCCAAGGCCAGTAAAGGCAGCACAAGTTTCAGCACGCTCACCAGTCGCGAATGCAGATTGTCGCTTGCCGCACGCGCCATCAGATCACCCCAGCGCGCAGGCAATCATGAATATGCACGATGCCCAGCGCGACACCCGCCTGCTGCGGGTCGGCGACAAACAGGCAAGTGATCTTGCCATCATTCATCATCGCAACCGCCAGTTCCGCCAAGGCATCAGGCGCCACGCTGCGCGGGCCGCGCGTCATCACAGCCCCCGCGGTCAGGCCAAGCAGCCCATCCATATGCCGCCGCAAATCGCCATCAGTGATGATACCAACCAAGCGGTCGGCCTCGGTCACGCCAACAACGCCAAATCCCTTTTGGCTGATCACCAAAAGCGCCTCTGTCATCGGGCAATCGCTGCTGACCAGCGGCAGATCGCTGTGCATCAGATCGCGCACCTTCAACAGCTTGGCCCCCAGCTTGCCACCGGGATGGAACAGCCGGAAATGTTCGGGCGTAAAGGCGCGATGCTCCATCAGCGCAATCGCCAAAGCATCGCCCAGCGCCAAGGTCATTGTGGTCGAGGTGGTGGGCACAATGCCGGTGTCGCAGGCCTCGGCGGCTTGCGGCAGGATGATCGCCACATCGGCCTGACGCGCCAAGGTGCTGTCGCGCTGACTGGCCACCGCAATCAAGGGGATGCCAAAGCGCCGGGTATGGGCGACGATATCGGCCAGTTCTGGCGTCTCGCCAGAGTTCGACAGCACCAGCGCCACATCGCCCTTGGTCAGCATGCCCAAATCGCCATGGCTGGCCTCGGCGGGATGCACGAAATGCGCAGGCGTGCCGGTGCTGGCCAAAGTCGCCGCGATCTTGCGCGCCACATGACCCGATTTCCCCATGCCCGAGACGATAATCCGCCCCGTGGCCGCCATGATCAGCGTCGCCGCTTGGGCAAAGCTTGGCCCCAGCCCCGCCGACAACAGCGCCAGCGCCTCGGCCTCGCGGCTGATCACGCGGCGGCCAACGGCCAGAAAGGCGGCTTCAGTGGTGGAAGAGGTCATGCGGCTCATCCCATCCCAACAAATCCAACTCGGCGCGGGTTGGCAGAAAATCAAAACACCGCTGCGCCAGATCCATACGATCTTCGCGGATCAAAATCGGTTCAAGCGCGGCTTTCAGCCGGTGCAGATACAACACATCCGACGCCGCATAGTCTTTCTGCGCCTCGGTCAGCACCTTTGCCCCCCAATCCGAGGTTTGCTGCTGCTTGGAGACATCGACACCAACCAGTTCGGTCAGCAAATTCTTCAACCCGTGCCGATCGGTAAAGGTGCGCACCAGCTTGCCCGCGATCTTGGTGCACCAAACCGGCGCGGTGGTCACGCCAAAGGCCTGTTTCATCGCGGCAATGTCAAAGCGGCCATAGTGAAACAGCTTGATCACCGCAGGATCCGTCAGCAAGCGCTCAAGGTTTGGGGCCGAGGTTTGGCCCTTGGCGATTTGCACCAGATGCGCATTGCCGTCGCCCGACGACAGCTGCACCAAACACAAACGATCCCGCTTTGGGTTCAGGCCCATCGTCTCGGTGTCAATCGCCACAACCGCGCCAAATTTCAGCCCGTCCGGCAGGTCATTCTTGTAAAGGTGGATCGCCACATCATGTTCCGTTCTTGCAAAGTTGCAAAGGAAGTAGACCCCAGCGACGCGGCGGTCAACGCAAGCCGTCCAACTTCGCAGGCTTTCCGCCCTGGCCAAGGCTTCAGAGCCGTCATTTACCGCTGAAAAGCTGATTTTGTCGCCAGACGGGGGAACCCGCAGGCGGTGGGCAACACAAACGACTTGGCAGCGGCGATTGGTTTACGGGTAACAGCTTTGTCTTCAGGCCAGGATCGACTATGATAAAGCCGCGCCGACAAGGAACGATCGATGCCCACATTCACCGCCCTAAGCTCGACTGTCACCGCCGCCTTCCTTGGATCTTTGGTCGAGGTTGTCGAAGCTTTCACCATCGTTTTGGCCGTCGGCATCACCCGAAGCTGGAAACCGGCCTTGATCGGGGCCGGTTTGGCGCTGGCGCTCTTGGTGGGGCTGGTCGTGATCTTTGGTCCGCTGATCGCCCTGATTCCGATACATCTGATGCAATTTGTCGTTGGCGTTTTGTTGCTGATGTTCGGCATGCGCTGGCTGCGCAAAGCGATTTTGCGTGCGGCCGGAGTGATTGCTTTGCATGACGAGGCTATGGCCTTTGCCAAAGAGACAGACCTGTTGACCCGTCAAGCCGCCGAGCGTCGCGCCGATTATCTTGCCGGCCTGGCTGCCTTTAAAGCGGTGCTGCTGGAAGGCGTCGAGGTGGTGTTTATCGTCATCGCAGTTGGCACAGCACGAGGATTGACACTTTACGCCGGTCTTGGCGCATTGGCTGCGGTGATTTTGGTGGTCTGTGTCGGAGCCATTCTGCACAGGCCGCTAACTCAAATCCCGGAGAACACGCTGAAATTCGCGGTCGGCCTGATGCTGACGGCCTTTGGCGTTTTCTGGCTGGGAGAGGGGCTGGGTGCCGATTGGCCAGGCGCTGATCTTGCCTTGCTTTATATCCTCGCAAGCCTTGTGGCGGTCTCGGCAGGCACCGTCAGCCTTGCGCGCAGAGCCACCCCAAAAGCGCGGAGCCTGTGATGACCCTGCTCCGCGCGATCTTGGCCGAACTTCTGGCACTCTTTGTTGATGACAGCCGGCTTGCGCTGCAAGTGCTTGGGCTGGTCTGTGCAATAACAGCGCTGGTCAAACTTGCCGCTCTAGAGCCGCTGCTTGCGTCAGCCCTGCTGCTGATAGGCTGCATTTGCATCCTTGTGGCCAGCGTGCTGCATCGGGCGAAGTCCTAAGCTTACTCTGGCTGTTATCTGCCTGAACCAAAGCTGCTGACGCAGGTCTGCCTAAAGACTTGGCTGCGATTTAGCGGCTCTGGTCACGCTCATATAAGTGACGATGCCGATAATGGCCGCTAGAAACAACGCGCTGGTGATGATGGTGCCCAGACCCATGCCACCGTATTGGTGGGGTTGCGACAACAAATCACCAAAAGAGGCACCCAACGGGCGGGTCAGGATATAGGCCAGCCAAAACCCAAGGATCGGGTCCAAGCCCAAAAAGGCATAGCCAAGCCCCAAAGAGGCGATGATCATGCCAAATAAAATCCCCGTCGCAAGATAGCCCAGCCCGAACAGTTCGGCCACCATATCGCCCGCAGCGGTGCCCAGCGCAAAGGTGAATAAGATCGCCAGCCAGTAAAACGCCTCGCGCCGAAAGCTGAAGACCTTATGGATCGACAGCGTCTTTTCACTGACAAACCACAGCGCAAAGGTGGCCGCTAATGCAAGACCGAACCCAAGCGTGGCCGTTATCAGCGAGACATGAAAGGTATCGACCAGATTGTCAGTGATCAAGGTGCCGACGATGCTGATCAGCACCACAGACAGCCAATAGGACCAAGGCAGATAGGCCCTTTGGCCAAACTGCAAGACCAGCGCGGCGACCAAGATGGCGGCCATGATCAACGATGTCGCGGTCAGGCCAAAGCCAAGGTTGACCGCCAGATAATCGGCCGCCGTTTCGCCCATGGTCACCGCCATCAGCTTGATCAGCCAGAAATCAAGCGTGACTTCAGGCACGCGGTTCGGGGTGGGTCTATCCATCGTTTGGGTCATTTCTGCACCGAGGCGGCTGAAAGTGAGGTTTGCAGCGCGGCCAGTGTTTGGGTGATCGTGGCCGCATCAGGGGTCGCCGTGCGCAGCGCGCGCAGAGCTGCATCTGCGGCGCTGTCGATCAGATCCCAAGCTGCGGGATCTATCGGGCGCAGGCCTTTGGCATTGTCATCCCATGCAATCTCGAAATCCTTAACGCGGGCCTTGGCCGCGGCGGGATCGCCCTTGGCTGCGGCTGTCTGCACATCGGCAATGATGGTGGCAAATGGCGTCATATCGCCAAGCCCTGCCGCAGCGGTGGTGCTGACACTGGCCTTGGCAAGAAAAATATTCGCTCCGGTAAAGGCTGCAACGGGCAGCGCGATCAGGGCGGTCGCAAGTAAGATTTGTTTCATGATAAAGCTCCGCAAACAGGTCCACATCGGCCTGCGTCGCGTCTGTAATCAGGCCAGCATACGGGTGACTTTCGCTCGGATTACAGATTTGTATGGTGGCCGAGAGCTTTGTGTTAGACCAAAGCCCTAGCGTTGCTGGCACAGACCTGAATGAAAGTGGCCCATGCGTATTTTGCTGATCGAAGATGACACCTCGGCCGCCGATTATGTCGCGCGCGGGCTGACCGAGCAGGGCCATATCTGCGATGTCTTGTCAGAGGGCACGGATGGCCTGTTTCAGGCCACGCGGGAAAGCTATGATGTGCTGGTGGTTGATCGCATGGTGCCGGGGCTGGATGGTCTTTCCTTGGTGCGGGCGCTGCGCGCGGCGGGGCGCAAGACGCCGGTGCTGTTTTTGACAGCGCTTGGCGGCATTGATGACCGCGTCGAGGGGCTAGAGGCGGGCGGCGATGATTATCTGACCAAGCCCTTTGCCTTTGCCGAGCTGCTGGCGCGGGTCAATGCTTTGGCGCGCCGTCCGGTGCTGCAAGAGGTGAAAACCACGCTGCGCATTGCCGATCTGGACTTGGATTTGATGCGCAGGCGGGCCACGCGGGGCGGCCAGTCGATCGAGCTTTTGCCCAAGGAATTCACCCTGCTTGAGGTCTTGATGCGCAACGAAGGCCGGGTGGTGACGCGCACCATGTTGCTGGAACGGGTTTGGGATTTCCATTTCGATCCGAAAACCTCGGTGGTGGAAACCCATATCAGCCGGCTGCGCGCCAAGATCGACAAACCCTTCGAGGTGGCACTTTTGCATACGGTCAAGAATATGGGCTATTCGATCCATGCGCCTCGCTGAGCTTTGGCGCCACAGCTCTTTCAGGCTGGCGCTTGGGGTAACCTTGTTCAGTCTGGCCACCCTGATGCTGGCAAGCGGCATTGGCTATGGGCTGTTGCACGCGCAGCTGACTGCGCGCCAAGATGCCCGAGTGACCGAGATTTTCGCGGCCCTGAAGCAGACCAGCCTGCAAGGCGATGAGGTCGATCTGATCGAGGCAATCACCACCCGCATCAACGCCAGCCCCGATCATGCCACGCTTTACCAGTTGCGCGATGCAAGCGGCAAAATTCTGACCGGCAATATCGCAGCCGCAGCCCTGCCTGCGGGCTGGTCCACCCTGCCTGCGGCGCAGCTTGGCATCGTGACGGATTATCCCTATCGGATGTTTTCAGGTCAGGCAGGGGGCTATGATCTGACTGTGGGCCTTAGCAACGCCGATCTGGATGATCTGCAAGAGATCGTCTTGAACGCCTTTGGCTGGGCCGCACTGATTGCGCTGATCGCCACCTTTGCGCTGGGAGCCTATCTTGCCATGCGGGTGCAGCGGCAGCTGTCAGGGGCCGAGGCCGCAATGGCGCGGATGGCGCAGGGCGATCTGACCGCGCGCCTGCCGGTGACAGGGCGTGGCGACGATCTGGACAAAATCTCGATTGCGATCAACGCCAGCCTTGCGCGGCTTGCCAGCCTTGTCGAGGCGATGCGCCAAGTCAGCGCCGATGTCGCCCACGAACTGCGCACCCCCTTGAACCGGCTGCGCATCCGCATTGAAACCGCCGCCGACAAGGCCGCTGCGGGGCGGGCGGTGGAGGATGATCTTGCCGCAGCGCTGGGCGAATGCGAGACGATCAATCAGACCTTTTCAGCCCTGCTGCGCATCGCGCAGATCGAAGGCGGCGCGCGGCGCGACCATTTTGCGCCCGTCGATCTCGCGGCGGTAATGGCCAATCTGGCCGAGATCTATGCCGAGGTCGCAGCCGACGCGGGCATGGCGTTGCACTGTCAGACCGGAGGGCTTGCGAGGATTTGGGGCGATAAAGAGCTGCTGACGCAGGCCTTCGCCAATCTGATCGAAAACGCCATCCGGCATTGCCCCGCGGGCACGCAGGTCTTTTGCGCTGTCACAAGCTCGCAAGGCCGGGTGGTGGCCAGCGTCGCAGATACCGGCCCCGGCATTCCAGAATCCGAGCGCGATTTGGTTCTGCGCAGGCTCTACCGGCTTGAGAAAAGCCGCACCACGCAGGGCTCGGGTCTTGGCCTGTCACTGGTCAAAGCCGTGGCCGATCTGCACAGCGCAGCGCTTGAGCTAGAGGATGCCGCGCCGGGCTTGCTGGTGCGATTGACGCTGGCGCAGATCTAGCGGGCTCAGGCGCCAAAAATCCAGGGTTACAACATTGTAAGGCCGCCGAAAGGCGCTTGCGGTTTGGCGGCGTCACAAGCGGGGCAAGCTGACAGCTTCCCTCAAGCAAAGGACACCGCAATGCCGGACCCTATGATCACGATCGACAGATTAACCCAAGTCTTCGACGGCTTTACCGCGCTTGATGCACTTAGCATGACCATCGAGGCGGGCGAGGTTTTTGGCTTTCTGGGCCATAATGGCGCGGGCAAAACCACCACGCTTCAGATGCTGACAACGCTTGCGCGCCCCAGCTCTGGCAGCGCCACCATCGCGGGGCATGACATTTGCACTGATGCTTTGGCGGTGCGGCGCTCTATTGGCTATGTGCCTGAAAACGTGCGGCTTTACGATACGATGACCGCCGCCGAAAACCTGTTGTTCTTTGCGCGGCTGTCAGGCGTCGACAAGCCAAAGGCCCGTGTCGCCGAGGTGCTGGAGCTGCTGGATTGCGCCGCACTTGCCAGCGCGCGGGTGGCTGGGTTTTCCAAAGGCATGCGCCAGCGCATCGGGCTTGCGCAAGCGATCTTGCACCAGCCAAAGGTGCTGTTTCTGGACGAACCCAGCTCTGGCCTTGACCCGATGGGCATCAAGATGCTGCGCGATGTGATCACGCGGCTGAACCGCGATTTCGGCATGACGATTTTCATGAACACCCATTTGATTTCTGAAATTGCCAAGACCTGCACCAGCATCGCGGTGCTGAGCCACGGCAAATTGGTCTACCACGACCGGATCGAGGCCGTGACCGCGCGCTATGGCGATGAGGCGGCGCTTGAAGCGCTTTACCTGTCGCTGACGCCGCAGGGCCGTCTGGCACAGGTGGCCTGATGTCAGATTTTTCACCCAATTGGCTGATCGCCAGCCAGTCGGCGCGATTTGTGCTGCGCGAGCGTACCGTGGCTTTGCTGGCGGTGCTGTTTGTCGTGCTGGTGCTGATCTCGGCCTGGCTGGGTTGGCAGGCCACATCGACGGTCAATCAGATTTATCTGCAAGCGGCGGCGTTTTTGGCAGCGGCGGGGCAGCCGGTGCCGAGCAATCCGGTGCTCGAGATCTCGCCGCTGGCGCTGATGCGTAATATGTCGGTTTATGTGGCGCTGATCGGCGCGCTTGCGGCGATTGTGATCGGCAACCGTCTGGTCAGCATCGACCGCAAGGCGGGGGTGCTGCCGCTGATCGGCATCCGCCCGCTGCACCGCAGCGCCTATGCCGATGGCAAGATCGCCGCACTGTTGGGCTTGGTGCTGGGCTTGATTGCTGTGGCAGCGCTGATGGCGGTGACGACGCTTCTTTTGCTGCCAGCGCTGCGCCTGACCGGCGCGCAATGGCTGCAATTGGCCGGCTTTATGGCGATCAGCGCGCTTTACATGGCTTGCTTTGGCCTGATCGGGCTGGCTGCGGCGGCTTGGGCGAAATCGGAAACCGTGGGTCTGTTGCTGCCGGTAACGCTGTGGCTGACGGCAAGCTTCATCCTGCCGCAGCTGACCGCAAACCTGAACCCAACCGCGGCCATCAACCCGATTTCGGCCCTGGCCGCAGCGCCTGACACCGGTTTTTTCCACCTGAGCGGCGCGCTGCTGGGGCCGCTGTCTGTGGCTGATGCCTATAAATTCGCCTCGGCCAATCTGCTGGATTACCTGCCGCAGGGCCTATCCTCGCCCTCGGTGATCTCGCCGGTGGCCAGCCTTATTTTGCTGACACTGGCCGCAGGCGGTCTGGCCTGGCGCGCCCTGACGCGCATGGCAATGACGCAAGGAGAGTTTGATGTCTAACCTGACCCCCATTGGCATTATCGCGGCGAAAGATATGCGCGACGCGCTGCAAGATCGCTTTATCCTGATTGTGACGGGCTTTCTGGGCCTTGCCGCCGCGGTGGCCTTGGCGACCGGCGCCATCGCTCTGCGCGGCGACCTTGCCACCTATGCAGCCGCAAAGGCCACGCTGTTGTCGATTGGCAAATCCGTTGCGGCAATCAAAGCGCCCGAGTTCTACCCCCTGCGGCTGCTGCGCGGCGCGATCGAGCAGATCGAGATCATCGGGGCCGCCATCGCCATTCTGATCGGCTATCGCGCGGCGGCAAGCGAGCGAGGGCGGCAAACGCTGGCGCTGATCCTGACACGGCCCCTGCGCAACTGGCAGTTTGTGGCGGGCAAGATGCTGGCGGGCTTTGCGCTGCTGGCGGTGGGTCTGGCTGTGGTGCTGGCGGGGCTTGCGCTTTTGCTGCATCTGACCTCGGGTGTGGGGCTGGGGGGCAATGATCTGCTGCGCATCGGCTTGGTTTGGGCGGTGGCGCTGATCTACACCACTTGCTTTTTCCTGCTGGGGTTTGTGTTGACCCTGCATATGCGCCAGCCCTCGCATGCACTGTTGGCGGGCTTTGCGGTCTGGCTGTTGCTGGTGCTGATCGCGCCGCAAATCGGCGACACGCTTGATCCTGACAATCAGGTTGCGGGTGGTGTCTTTGCCCAGCTGCATATCGCCAAGCCCGATCAAACCGAAATCATGAAGCGCTTTGCCAACTTTGAAAGCCTGCGCAATGGCATCGAAGCGGGGTCTGTCACCAAGCATTTCGAACGCTTCAGCTTCGCCATCCTTGGCATCAAGCCGATCTATACCGGCATGGCCATAACCCCCATCCTGACCGAGATGTTTGGCAATCTGGTCTGGATATTCCTTACCGCGCTGGGGCTGGCAAGCCTTGCCCTTGTGCTTCCCCTGAACCCTAACCGGCTTGCAAAAGCCTGACATTTCGAAGGAAATCTCACATGTCACTTAACCATACCCTCTCGACCCTTGCGTTTGCATCCCTGCTTGGCCTGACGCTGGCAAGCCCGGGTCTGTCGCAAACCGCCGCCGATAGCGATGGCGACGGCGTGCCCGACAGTGCCGAGGTGCTGCTTGGCACTGATCCGATGGTTGCCGATACTGATGGCGACGGGCAAAACGATCTTATGGATGCCGATCCGACCTTTCTGGCAAATCCCATCGACACCACAGGCGCGCCCGCGCCCTTTGCGATCAGCGAAGCCTTGGTGGAAAATAACTTTGATTATGCCGCCAATAAAATCGCCAGCGACCATCTAGAGCTTTTGGTCACCAATACCGGTGTGTCGCCGCTTGCGGGGTTTTCGATCTATTATGCGATCAAGGACGGCGACAGCGGCAAGGTCGAGGCCAGCTTTCGCAAGCTGGAGGGCTTTGCGCTGCCCGCCGGCGGCGAGGCGCGCATCCACTTTGACGATGCCGCCATTGCAGGGCATTTCCGTGCCAATCCCAATTCGATCTATACCACCAGCACCGCCGCCAAGAGTTTTTCTGTGATGCTGAAAGCCGATGGCTTTGCCCCCATCAGCGTCGAGATTGCAAAAGACAAGGGCGGCGCAGAAGCCGCCGACTAAGCCTTGCAGCATCAGCAAACGTCTTGGGCGGCGGCCTGTTCCAAAGGGTCGCCGCTGCTATAATATGGCGCACCACCGACGGCAGTTTGGGGCTTGGGGGTTAAGGCGCAGGCTCGGTTGCAAAAGCCTTTGCCTGTTCGCGCAGCAGGAATTTCTGGATCTTTCCGGTCGAGGTTCTGGGAACGGTCGTAAACACAAAGCATCCCGGCACCTTATAGGCGGCAAGCTCTTTGCGGCACCAAGCCTTTAGGTCTGCTGCATCCGCCGCCTGTCCGGGGGCCAGCTCGATAAAGGCGCAGGGGGTTTCGCCCCATTTCGGATGCGGCATCGCCACCACGGCGGCCACGGCAACGGCGGGGTGGCGATAAAGCGCCTCTTCAACCTCGATCGACGAGATATTCTCGCCCCCCGAGATGATCACATCCTTGGATCGGTCCTTAAGCTGGATATAGCCGTCGGGATGCCGCACGCCCAGATCGCCCGAATGGAACCAGCCACCGGCAAAGGCCGCTTGCGTCGCCTTTGGGTTGCGGAAATATCCCTTCATCACGACATTGCCGCGAAACATCACCTCGCCCATGGTCTGGCCATCACGCGGCACCGGCAGCAGGGTTTCGGGGTTCAGCACATCCAGCTGCTCGAGCGGCAAATAGCGCACGCCCTGCCGCGATTTCAGCGCCGCCTGACGGTCAAGCGGCAGGTCAGACCAGCTTTCGTGCCAATCGTTCACCACCGCAGGGCCATAGGTTTCGGTCAGCCCATAGAGATGGGTGACATCAAAGCCCGCCGCCTTCATCTCGGCCAGCAGCTTTTCGGGCGGCGGCGCGGCGGCGGTAAAGAACTGCACCTGATGATCAAGGCTGCGCTTGGCGGCTTGGGGCGCCGCAATCATCAGCGACATCACAATCGGCGCGCCGCAAAGATGGGTGACCCGTTCATCTGCAAGCGCTGCCCAGATCGGTTCTGCCCGCACCTGCCGCAGGCAGATATGGGTGCCGATGATCGCCGACAGCGTCCAGGGAAAGCACCAGCCGTTGCAATGAAACATCGGCAGCGTCCAAAGATAAACCGCATGTTTCGGCATCGAGGCGGTCAGCGCATTGCCCTGCGCCAAAAGATAGGCGCCCCGATGATGCGACACCACGCCCTTAGGATCGCCCGTGGTGCCCGAGGTGTAGTTGATCGAGATCGCATCCCATTCATCATTCGGCATCAGCCAAGCGTAATCGGCGTCGCCCCCTGCCAAAAACGCCTCGTAATCCTTGGCGTCCGTTTCGGCCTGCGGCCCATCAAATTCGGGATCATCATATTGGATCACAACGGGCTTCACCTGGGCCAGCGCCAAAGCCTGTTGCAGCAGCGGCATGAACTCGCGGTCTGCGATCACCACGCGCGCCATGGCGTGATCCAGTTGAAAGGCGATGATTGCGGCATCCAGACGGGTGTTGATCGAATGCAGCACCGCGCCACACATCGGCACGCCGTAATGGCATTCCAACATCGCTGGCGTATTTGCCAAAAGCGCCGAGACCGTCTCGCCCCGCCCGATGCCCAGCTGCGCCAAAGCCGAGCCAAGCTGCCGCGCCCGCTGGTAAAAGCTGGCATAGCTGCGCCGCAGCGCCCCATGCACAATCGCAGTATGGTCGGGGAAGACCGAGGCCGCACGCTCTAGAAAGGTCAGCGGCGTCAGGGGTTGGTGATTGGCCGGAGTGCGGTCCAGATCGGTGTTATAGGGATTTTGTGCCATGGGGTCAGACATCCTGCCACTTTGGCGCGCGCTTTTCGATAAAGGCGCCGATGCCTTCTTCGGCATCAAGGGTCAGCATATTGTCGACCATCACAGCCGAGGCATAGGCATAGGCGTCAGACAGCCCCAACTCGCGCTGCGCATAATAGGCGCGCTTGCCTGTCGCCAGGGTCATGCTGGATTTCAAAGCTATCTTGCGCGCAAGCGTCATGGTCGCGTCGCGCAGATCATCAGCGGCAACAGCGCGATTGATCAACCCAATCTCGGCGGCCCGCGCGGCCGAGGTCATCTCGCCGGTCAGCAGCATTTCCATCGCGTGTTTGTCTGCAACATTGCGCGACAGCGCCACCATGGGGGTCGAGCAGAACAGGCCAATATGCACCCCCGGCGTGCTGAACTGCGCGGTATCGGCAGCAATCGCCAGATCGCAGCTTGCCACCAATTGGCAGCCCGCCGCGGTTGCAATGCCGGTAACTTCGGCGATCACCGGCTTGGGACAATGCACAATCGCCTGCATCAGAGCCGAGCAATTGGCCAGAACCGTGGTGAAATAGGCCCTACCCCGATCGGTATGAGCCCGCGCCGCCGTCATTTCCTTTAGATCATGGCCGGCGCAAAACGCAGGCCCCTTGGCGGCCAGCACAACCACCCGCACGGCGGGATTGCTGCCCGCCGCTGCAAGGGCTGCGCTTAGGGCCGCCATCATCGCCTCTGAAAGCGCATTGCGCCGCTTTGCATCATTCAGGGTCAGACGCAAAACGCCGCTATCCTCGGTTTCTTGCAAAAGGATAGCGCTGTCCTGAACGGCGTTTTGCATGGGTTAGAGCCTTTTCAAACGTTACAGAAGGGTGGTTTCAGAGGCGGCGATTTTCTTATTCGGGTCATAGAACGGCCGTTCAACAACGGTGGCGCTCCGCGCGCCAGCTTTGGTCAGAACCGTCAGCTGCGTGCCAAGACCGGCATATTCAGACGCAATCATCGCCAGCGCAATGTTGTTTTCAAGACGCGGCGAATAGATCGCCGAGGTCACCTTGCCAATGGTCACGCCGTCTTTTTGCAGCGGCCAAAAGGCGGTGTTCGGGCCCTGCAAGGGCGCGCCATCAAGGATCAGGCCGACTTGCTTGCGGCTTGGCCCCTGCGCTTTGATCCGGCGCAAGGCCGCTTTGCCGATGAAATCCGCCTCGATGTCAAGGTTCACCAAGCGGTCCAGCCCCAGCTCGAACGGGTTGGTCTTTGCATCGGCATCGGCGTGATAAGACAGCATGCCGCCCTCGATCCGCCGGATCGAAGATGTGTGGCCGGGCTTGAGGCCAAAGGGCGCGCCTGCCGCCATGATCCTTTCCCACAGCGCATCGCCATGGGCGCTGTCGCGCAGATAGATCTCGTAACCAAGCTCGCTTGACCAGCCCGTGCGCGACACCAGCAGCGGCATTCCGTCAAGTTCAAGTTCGCGCAGCCAGTAGTATTTCAGATCCAGAATGCTGTCGCCAAACAGCGCCTGCATGATCTTGCCCGACTTTGGCCCCTGCAATTGCACAGGCGAGACATCGGGCTCGTCAATCGTCACATCCAGCCCGGCATGCACGGCCACGCCCTGCGCCCAAAGCAAAATGTCGCTGTCAGCCAAAGAGATCCAGAAATGGTTCTGCCCCAAAACTTGGTGTAAAAAAGGCCTGCCGCGCTTTAATCTTGTTACGATGAAACTTACTGCTCCGCGTTCTGTATTGCCAACTGGAGCAGTCGAACATGGATAATATATTGACGATTTGGGATAACTTATCTTTTTCATGGTGGTGGTTGGCTGTGGTATATCCATTTCCGTGGATCATTCAACTCCTGTTTGGCAAAGCCAAAACGGAGCAAACTAAACCTATTTATATGCCTTTTTATCGCCAGCTTACTCAAGCTGCGTCACAGACTAAACGACGCTCCCCGGTGCGCAGTATTTTATTGGTCATTGCATGGAGTGCGTTTGTTATTAGTGTTACCCGGCCCGTTTACTACGGAGAGCCTATCTCAATCCCTAATGAAGGACGCGATTTAATGGTCGCCGTTGATTTATCCGGTTCAATGCAAACCAAAGACATGGTCGTGAATGGTCAAGAAGTCGATCGTTTAGTCATGGTCAAAACGGTCTTAGGTGATTTTATTCAACGCCGGATCGGGGATCGTATTGGCTTAATATTATTTGCTGACACCGCGTATTTACAAGCTCCGTTAACCTTTGACCGCACCACTGTAGAACAACTGTTATCAGAGACTGTGATTGGATTAGTAGGTGATTCAACCGCTATCGGCGATGCAATCGGCTTAGCAGCGAAACGTTTTACAGATAAACCCAACGTCAACAAAGTTCTGATTTTGTTGACTGATGGACAAAATACGGCAGGTAATATTACACCTGACCAAGCCCTGACGTTAGCAGTTGATCAACAAATAAAAATCTACCCGATTGGAGTAGGTGCAGATTCGATGGTCGTAAATAGCTTATTTGGTCAGCGCCAAGTTAATCCGTCTGCGGATTTAGATGAATCATTATTAACTCGACTTGCTAAAGATACAGGGGGACAATATTTTCGTGCCCGTGATACCGATGAGCTGCAACAGATTTACCGTATTTTAGATAAAATTGAACCTGTAGAAGATAATCAACAAACATTGCGCCCACAACACGCAATGTTTTATTGGGCGTTGCTAGTGGCACTATGTGCTAGTGGATTGTTAACCTTACTAAATTGGGCAAATCGTCAATTTAACTGGCGTGTGGAGGTGTAAATGGAATGGCTTGAAATGCTCGTCAATCAAATTACGCAACACGCTATGCAGTTGCATTTTCTGCGTCCCCAGTGGCTATGGGCGCTCATTCCTGCCGCTGTTATTTATGGGTTAATACGCAGTATCAAACATCGTCAAAATCAAGTTACCAATATGATTAATGATGTGCTTTATAATTATTTAACCCAAGGTGGCTCGCAAACTCAATCAACGCAGCGGTTATGGCCGCTGTTGCTTGGCGCAGTATTAGCGATTGTTGCTATGGCCGGTCCTACGACGCAAAAGATCCCTAAACCTGTTTATGATATTGCTCAAGCCAAGGTCATAGTAATGGATATGAGTTTATCCATGCGTGCAACGGATATTGCTCCGGATCGATTATCACGCATGAGTTACAAAGCCATTGATTTAATTAATGCTAATAATGGCGGAGAAATCGGTTTAATCGCCTATGCCGGTGATGCATTTGTCATCAGCCCAATTACGACGGACGGTACTAATCTTAATGCGCTGATCCCTGGTTTACGACCTGAGATCATGCCTGAATTTGGCAGTGAACCTGAATTGGCTTTAGAAAAAGCCGCATTGATGCTAGAGCAAGCCGGTTATTTAAACGGGGATATAATTTGGTTTACTGATGGCGTCGATTATGATCAAATGCCTGGATTAACCTCCTTACTGCAAAGTATGCCACATCGAGTATCTATATTATCCGTAGGCACACCAGATGGCGCACCGATTAAGCTGACTAATGGCCAGTTACTCAAAGATAGTTCTGGCGCGATTGTCATTCCACGCCTCGACAACGCGAGTTTACAAACCTTAGCTGGAATCACTAATGGAGCGTTTACGCCGATAACCGCAGATGAACAAGATATTAAAATCATTATGCAAGTGGCTGACACCTTGTTAGCCGACGCGACTAAACTTAATACCTTGCAAGGTGATGATTGGTACGAACTCGGTCCGTATTTATTATTACCCGTTATATTTATCGTATTATTGTACTCGCGCAAACATTGGGTTTTACTACTGACGATAGTTTTACTACCACTGTGCGGATTAACCGTACAGCAACCGGCTTTTGCACAAGCGATGCCTCAGAAGTCATCAGCCGATTTGCCGTCCCCCCCTTCCTCAGAACTAAATGCAGTTCAATCTATTCGTACACCACTGGATTTTTTACCGCCAGCACTACAAAATAATAACCAAA